>NZ_AXCZ01000044.1 GCF_000767165.1 Cellulomonas bogoriensis 69B4 = DSM 16987 | reverse complement strand
CCCGGCCCGGCCAGGGCGGGGATGGGCGGGGGTGGGGCGGCGTGGGGCTGTGGGTCAGAGGTCGGCGGGGTCGACGATGAAGCCCATCATGTCGGTGATCTCGCCGCCGACGGACTTGTGGAGGGCGCGGGCGATCGCCACGACCAGCGGGGTGGACCGTCCACGGGCGACCTTGTGCGCGAGGGACGGACGCTCGTCCTCCATGTCGGCGACGTCCGGGGGTTCCCAGTGGACGGTGTACCCGATGGCGCCCTGCTCAGCCCACGGCAGGTCCGCGATCACCGGTGGCAGGACCGTCTCGCCGGCGACCTCGACCGCGATGATGCCGTCCATGTCGAGGTCCACCAGGGCACCGAACCCGCGCATCGGCTCCGGTTCGGTCAACGCGCGCAGGTCGTACTCGTCCGCGGCGGCGTGCAACGCGGTGCGCGCGGCCTCGTCCATGTCCTCAGTGCCGGGGACGGGGCGCTGCCCGATGCCGGCGGGGGGACCGGACCACGTGCCGTCCGGCAGGTTCAGGCGCGCCCGCGGGACCGCCTGACGGATCACCGTGAGGGCCGCGTCGGGGTCCAACCACAGGTCCGTCCACACCGTCAGGTCCACGGCCGCGGCAGGGTCGGGCACCAGGACGGTGGGGTTCCCCTCCTGGTTGGGGGCCACCCGCACCGCGCCACCCAGGCGTCGGGCCACGTCCACCAGCCACTTCACCACGCGCTCCTCGTCACGGACGGGCAGCCCCTCGGGGAACGCGCGCGCCAGACCGTCCCGGTCACCACCACCCGGCCACGGGCGCGGCCCCCGCTCGACCGGGGCGCGCAGGACGTACGCGACACCCGCGGACGTCGGCACCCCCAACGTCGTGTTGGCCGAACGGTCCAACGTGAACGGGCCCTCCACGGTGCTGTGCCGCGACACCCGCAGCACACCCGGTGGGGCGACCGTCATCCGCAGACCTCGCGCACCTCCGCTGGCGCGCGGCGGCACCGCCGACGGCTGCACCTCCCACACGGCGCGCGCGAAACGGCTGATCGCCAGCGTCTCGATCTCGTCCGGACCCACGTCCGGCGGGAGGACCAGCACGTGGTGGCGGGCGACGTCGTCGGAGGACGGATCCAACGCAGGCAGCGGCATGTGCCGAGCCTAGATCCCGTGTGTTGCCGACATGCTTCGTACCGGCCCCGGTGTGGCCCGGTATGTCACACCTGGGTGCGGTGGAACGACTGGAACGACCGGGACGCCGTCGGACCCCGCTGCCCCTGGTACCGCGACCCGTACACCTGCGACCCGTACGGGTGCTCCGCAGGGGACGACAAGCGGAAGAAGCACATCTGGCCGATCTTCATGCCCGGCCACAACGTGATCGGCAAGGTCGCCATGTTCGACAGCTCGAGAGTCACGTGACCGGTGAACCCCGGGTCGATGAACCCCGCCGTCGAGTGCGTCAACAAGCCCAACCGACCCAGCGACGACTTGCCCTCCAACCGGGCCGCGACATCATCCGGCAACGTGACCTGCTCGAACGTCGACGCCAGCACGAACTCCCCCGGGTGCAGGACGAACGGCTCGTCACCGGTCACCTCGACCAGTCGGGTCAGCTCGGGCTGGTCCAGCGACGGGTCGATGACCGCGTACTTGTGGTTGTCGAACAACCGGAAGTACCTGTCCAGGCGCACGTCGATGCTGGACGGCTGGATCATCGCCGCCTCGTACGGGTCCAGGCCGATGCGCCCGGAGTCCAGCTCGGCCCTGATGTCGCGGTCGGAGAGCAGCACGGGGCCACGGTAGCGGGTGCCGCACCGCACCGGGTCGCCACGCGCAGACCCTGGGCAAAGCCCAGACGTCGGGAACTCACGGAGTGCAGCGAGGGCCCCTCGAAGTAAGCGTTCGAGGGGCCCTGCTGACCGTCAACGCAAGACCCGCGAGCCTCACGATCCCGCAGCGGCGGTGCGGGTTGTCGAACGCGACGGGCGTGCGTCCGACCACGGGCCTCCGGCTCCGTCGGGTGTCTGTGGCGCCGCCCACAGCCCTCGGGTCCACACCTTCGGGTTCCCGCCGTTCTCCGTCGGCCCCGGCACCCCGTGGACGATCTTGGTGATCGCGCACCCACGACGAGCCGTCCCCGCCGTTCTAGTCCTGCCGTCGGGCGTGTCGCAAGGGGCCGTCGACATCGATTTCGGCGCCTCGAACATGCACAGGTTCGTCCACAAGCTGAGGTGCGCATCCACACCCTGTCCACAGAGGTGTGGACGAAATCTGTGGACGGTCCGCGGACCGGCCCGGCCCCTCCCCGGTGCACCACGCCCCACCCGGCCCCGACCCACGGGCCCGTCGGAGCGGGCTTCGCGCCCAGCCGCCCCGACGGGTATGATCGACCCGCGCCGCCCGACGTCGGGCGCTCGCGGGTGTAGTTCAATGGTAGAACTTCAGCTTCCCAAGCTGACAGCGCGGGTTCGATTCCCGTCACCCGCTCCGTCGTTTTCGCAGTTCAGAGCGTGACGGGTCCCCTGGCAAACGTCCCTCGAGTCGTCGCGCTGGCAGACCGGCGCCACCGCGAAAGGGTTCGAGCACGATCCTCGCGACCGCATCACGATGGCGGGACGCTCAGACGGTGCCGGGCGATTGGTCCGCATCGTCGGCGAGCAACGCTTCACACGCGGTGCGTAGCTGATCCAGCGGGGCGCCGAGCGTCGCGCGGACGATGGCCGCGTCGAGTTTGTAGTAGTGGTGACCGATCAGGTCGCGCATCCGTGCGATATCCGACCATGGGACGCCGGGCTGTCGGTCCTTGACCCCCGCAGACAGCGCCTTGACAGCCTCTCCGATGGTGAACACGTGGAACTGGATCGCGGCCAGCACGACCTCGGGTAGTTCGCCGTCATCGGAGTGCCTGTGTGCCACGGCCTCGGCTTGGTCTATCGCTTCGACGGCCGCCAGTATGTCGCCCAGACGGTGCCGGTCCGTCCGGCTCACAGCGGTACAGCCTCGGCCAGGGCCGTGTCGGCCACGTGCGGCGCCAAGGCACCGGCCGGCGCGACGTCGACACGCTCACCCAGGAGCGCCGAGAGCTCGTCGGCGATCGCCCCTAGCGGCAGCAGACCACGGGTGTGCACATCGAGGTCGACAAGGAGGTCGACATCGGAGTCCGGGCCGTCCTCACCCCGGGCCACCGAGCCGAAGACCCGCACATTCGACGCGCCGTGCCGGTGCGCGATACGGCGCACCCCTGCGCGGTTCGCCCGCAGCTTCGCCATCCGCGGCGCACGGACGTCGAGGCGACGCGGCGCGGCCGCAGCACGTAGCTCCAGGCGTGCCCCCATCGCCGCCAGGAGTCGGTCGAGCGTCTCCACTGCCGGCGAGCTGGCGCCCGACTCGTAACGCGAGACCGCTGGCTGCGACGTGCCGGCCCGCGCCGCCAAAGCGTCCTGGCTGAGCCCCGCGGCCTCGCGGCTCGTGCGGATGAGCGTGGCAGCGTCCATGGCGCAATCATACTGCTAGAGGTATGGATTCAACAGGGGTCGGCAGCTCGGACGCGACCTGGGCCAGCCGGTCGTGGCAGGGACGGCTCCGGCCGCGACCGTCGCCGGCGCGCGTCCACGGGCCCAACCGCGGGCGCGTGCGGCGGCCTAGGATTCGTCGGGGCGGCGCAGCGTGACCGCCCGGGCGACCGTGGCGGCCGTCGGACAGGGAAGGTTGCGGTGGAGACCAGGACGTTGAGCAGGGACGGCAGCGTCCACGTCACCGACGAGCGTCTCAACACCGTCTCCCACCTGGCGGCCACGTGCTTCGCGCTGGTGGGCGCGGCGCTGCTGATCGCACAGGCCGGCGCCCAGGGTGACCCGTGGAAGATCGTCGGGTTCAGCGTGTACGGGGTGTCGATCGTGACGCTGTTCGCGTCCAGCACCCTGCACCACGGCATCGACCGTGGCCCCCGGGTCAACGAGATCCTGCGCACCCTGGACTACTGCTCGGTGTTCCTGCTGATCGCCGGGTCGATCACACCGCTGGTGCTCGTGCTGTTCCGCAACACCTACGGGTGGACGGTGCTGGGTGTGGTGTGGGCGATCGCCGCCGCCGGGATCGTCCTGCGGTCGCTCCTGCGGACGTTGCCGAAGTACGTGACCAACACCCTGTACATCGTGCTCGGGTGGATGCCGGTGCTGCTCGCCGGCGCGGGCGTGCCCCTGCCGGTCGGGGCGTACATCCTCATGGCCGCCGGCGGGCTGGCCTACAGCGCAGGGTTCGTGATCTTCGTGATCGAGCGCCCCAACCCGGTGCCCGGGGTGCTGGGGTTCCACGAGATCTGGCACCTGATCGTCGTCCTCGCCGCCACCCTCCACTACCTGCTGATGTACCTGTACGTCCTGCCCGCGTGACCACGCCAGCCGCGGGACCACCTCGGCCCGCGCCCGACGGCCGGCGGGGTGCCTCCTCTACCGTGGCAGGCGTGAAACCGTGGCAGCGCAAACGAGCAGTGGTCCTCAACACCGTGATCCTGACGATCGGAGCCGCCGGTGTCGGATGGCAGGTGTTCCGGCACCTCACGACCGGTGACCCCTACATCTGGCCAGCATTGCTGATCAATGCGTTGATGGTGCTGATGGCAGGGGCCCTGCTGGTGCTCGTGCTGAGGATGCCCACCAAGTAGCAGGCCTGCTCACTCGGGACCCGGAGCGACGAGGACAGCCGATCACATCGCGTCGTAGGTGTAGTCGGCCACCTGAGCGATGGCCGCGATCGTGGTCGCGACCCTCGGATTCGTCGCGGGCGCCTTCCTGATGGTCATGCTCGAGTCTCCCGCGTCCCAGGAGTCCTTTGACCTCGAACCTGCACCCGACCGAACGACCGGCACACCGGTCGACTGACGGCCACCGGCATCCCCCTGGTCACGCAGGTCACCTGATTCTCCGGGACAGGCGCCATGCGCCGAGTGCTGCGAAGAGCACGAGCACAGCCACGAGCACGCCGCTGGCGATTCCCTCGGTGATCTCGACTGCTCCAACGGACGCGGTGAGTCCGTAGAAGTCGCTCAAGGCTGCGACGGCCTCGGCCTGCCCGGGCCCGTCGGTCACCGCGTCCATCGCCTCTGCCATGTACGGCCCTCGGAGCAGCATCGCCGAATGGGCGAACGGGAGTGCGTTGAGGACGTTCACGACCCCGGACGGCAGAGTCCCCACAGGGATGTACGCCCCGGCGAGGAACCCGATGACCGTGCCGACGACGGTGGACAACGCGGCGAACGCCCCGGCGCTCCGGAGGAAGGTCACCACGAAGCTCGAGAAGGCGGCATACGCGGCACCGGACAACGCCACCCACGCGACGACCTCCGCGATCTGCGCCACCGTCATCGTCGGGCTGCCGCGAGTCAGCACGTACAACTGGCCGACCACGACGATGAGCAGGCTCATCACCACGGAGACGATGAAGCTGGAGAGGAAGTAGCCCAGGACGAGCCCGGTCCTGCGCACGGGCGAGACGAGGAAGTCCCGGAAACGCCCCGTCGCGTTGTCCTCGACGAAGACGCTCAGCGCCGCGAGTCCGGTGGTGAGCGTCGTGATCATCGTGATCCCGGCGAACACCCACGTGTTGACGAACCACAGGATGTCGTCGGCCGACGCGCCGGGAAGTCTCTCGTTCAGGTTCTCCACCTGGAGGTTGCCCAGGAACAGCGCGTAGAGAGCGATGAGAATCAGTGCGGACAGCAACGAGAAGAAGACAGCTGCACGGTCCCGGAAGAACAGGCGGAGGTTGCGGCGGGTGAGAAGTCCGATCGCCCTCACGCGCCCGCCTCCCGGGTGACCGCGAGGAACACGTCGTCCATGGTCCCGTGACGGAACTCGAAGTCGTCGACGTCGACCTCTGCGAGGATCGTCCGGGCCTGGGCTGAGGACTCGACGGGGACCACGATGTCCTCACCGTCGACCCGAGGCCCTGAGCCGAACCCGAGCTCCGCGAGCCGGTCGAGCACAGCCTCTGGGCGGGCCGACCGGACCGTGAGGATGCTGGAGCTGTAGCGGGCGCGCAGCTCGGCCGGCGTGCCCTGGGCGACGATCTCCCCGCGGTCGATGATGCACACGCTGTCGGCCCGCTCGGTCTCCTCCATGTAGTGGGTGGTGAGGAAGACAGTCGTCCCGCTGCTCGCGCGCAGCTGCTGGATCGTCTTCCAGATCTGGTCCCGCGACTGAGGGTCGAGCCCGGCGGTGGGCTCGTCCAGGAAGACGACGGCGGGTGAGTGGATGAGCGCACGGGCGATGTCGGTGCGGCGCTGCTGCCCACCGGAGAGCTGCCCGTACCTGCGGGTCATGAACGACGAGAGACCGATCAGTTCCGACAGCTCATCGATCCGGGCGGCAGCGTGCCGCTTGCCCAACCCGTAGAAGCCCGCACGCACCGCGAGGTTCTCCCTGACGGTCAGGAGCGGGTCGAGCAACGAGTTCTGGAAGACGACGCCGATGCTCCTTCGCACCTCGTGAGCGTCCTTGACGACGTCGTAGCCGTTGACCTCGATCTGACCCTCTGTCGGGGCCAACGTGGTCGTGATGCAACCGATGGTCGTGGACTTGCCCGCACCGTTCGACCCCAGGAACGCGAACACCGAGCCGGCGTCCACCGTGAACGACAGATCCGTCACGGCGGCGACACGCCCCTAGCTCTTGTGCAGGTGTGCCACTTTCACCGACACGCGGACCCTCCCCCTCGCCGGACGTGGGCACGAGAACGCCGCGCCGGGTATGCCCCCGCTGCCCGCCCGGCCTCGGAGCCCGATCCGTGAACCGCCACGTGCCGTGGCCGCGCCGACCGTAGCACCGAGACCAGGCAGCCCCAGCGGTCGTGGGACCGCCCGGTGACGGAATCCGCAACGCATCGGTCCCACACGCGTGCCGGTCGCCGGGTGCCGCACACTTGGCCGGGTGGACTCCCGTACCCGCCCACCGGCTCCTCGCCGGCTGACCCGCCGGTTGGTGCAGCTGTACACAGGGTTGGTGCTGTTCGGGGTGAGCATGGTGATGGTCATCCGGTCCGAGCTGGGCAACATCCCGTGGGACGTGCTGCACCAGGGGGTGGCGCGCAGCACGGGCCTGACGCTGGGCACGGTGACCGTCGCGGTGTCGTTGCTGGCGCTGCTCCTGTGGGTGCCGTTGCGGCAGCGCCCCGGGCTGGGGACCGTCAGCAACGCCCTGCTGGTGGGGCCGGTCGCGGACGTCACGCTGCTGGTCATGCCCGCGGGCCTGCCGCTGCCGGTGCGGGTGGGGTTGCTGGTCGCGGGGATCGTCCTGAACGCGGTTGCGACCGCGGCGTACATCGGTGCCCGGTTCGGGCCCGGGCCGCGGGACGGGTTGATGACGGGTCTGGTCGCGCGCACCGGCAGGTCGGTGCGGTTGATCCGTACGACCCTGGAGGTCGCCGTCGTCGCCCTGGGCTGGGCGCTCGGGGGTGTGTTCGGGGCGGGCACCATCCTGTTCGCCCTCACCATCGGGCCGCTGATCCACGTGTTCCTTCCGCGCGTGCAGGTCGCGCAGGTGCCCGCCGCCGACGCTCCCCCGGGTGGCGGCGACCCGGCGCCCTGCGCCCGTTGAGCCACCGCACGGGTGCCCCTACGGTGGGTGGATGGGGATCCAGGTGCGGTCCGCGGTGGGGCGCTTCGAGGACCTGACCACGCTCGTCGGCACCCGCAAGCCCGGCGCCGGTGCCTGCTGGTGCATGAGCTACCGGGACGCGCGCCTGTCGAACACCGACCGCCCCACCTACATGGAGGGTGAGTGCTTCGTGGTCCGCGCCGGCCACCGGGAACGTCGCCTCATGCGCCGGGAGCTGTCCCCACCGGCCCCGACGCCACGGGACCTCACCGGCGGGAGCATGGGCGCGTGACGTACGAGTTCGACGCCGACCTCTGGCGGTGGGAGTCACGCACCGACCACTGGACGTTCGTGAGCCTGCCGACCGACGTCGCCGACGAGATCCTCGACCTCGCGGGGCCGGTGACGCGCGGGTTCGGGTCCGTCCGCGTCGAGACCTCGGTGGGGTCCTCGACCTGGCGCACCTCGATCTTCCCGGACGGCGCAGCCGGCACCTACGTCCTGCCCGTCAAACGTGCCGTCCGCGAGCGCGAAGGGCTGGACGTCGGCTCGACCGCTCACGTCCAGCTGCGGTTGGTGGACCTGTGATGTCACCGTACGTCGACACGTGCACGATGTCGCGATTCGTTGACATCGCACGCGTGTCGCCGTACGTTGACCCGCGTGAGGCCTGACGCGACGCTCCTGAACGCCCGGTCTCTGACCAAGCTCGGCACGGCCGTCAAGGCGTTGCGCCTGCGCCGCGGTTGGACCCAGGCCGAGCTCGCCGAGAAGGCCCAGGTGTCCAGGCAGTGGCTGGTCGCGCTCGAGGGCAGCCGGACGCGAGGCCTGGAGGTCGGTCGCCTGATGCGCACCCTCGACGCCCTGGACGCCAGCCTCATGATCCGCGACGACGCACCTGAGGACGCCCCGTGACCGGGGAGCTCGCCGTCCTGCTCGGTGGGCACGTCGTCGCGACCGTCACACGCGCACGCCCCGGGACGCTGCGCCTGACCTACACCGGCGAGGGCGACGGCACACCCCTGTCGCTGTCCCTCCCCCCAGAGACCAGCCCGCACGTCGGAGCGCCGGTCCACGTCTTCCTCGACGCACTCCTGCCGGAGAGCGGCGGGGTGCGTGCCGCGATCGGGCGCGCGCACGGTGCTGACCCCAGCGACCTCCTGGACCTCCTGGCAGCCGTCGGTCAGGACTGCGCCGGTGCAGTTCAGCTGTGCCCGCCGCACCAGGTCGACTCCACCCTGGAGCGCGGCGGGTCGCTGGAACCGTGCTCCGACGGGGAGATCGAGGCGCGGCTGGACGCGATGGAGCTCGACGAGGACGCCTCATGGGTCATGCCTGGGGAGCACTGGTCGCTCGGCGGCACCCAGGGCAAGGTCGCCCTTCGACGCCACGCGGGCGCCTGGTTCATCGCGCATGGGGCCGAGCCGACGACGCACATCCTCAAGCCCGGGATCCGCCGCCTGCGGGCGCAGGCCCTGATCGAGCATGTGAGCATGCGCGCCGCCCACCTCATCGGCCTGGACGTGGCGGGGACCGAGTACGCGACGTTCAAGTCGCAGGACGCGATCGTGGTAACCCGGTTCGACCGGTTCGCTGACGACGCCGGCATCGTCCAACGCCGCCACCAGGAGGACATGTGCCAAGCGCTGGGTACCGACGCCAAGTACGAGGAGTACGGTGGCCCGTCCGTGGCAGACATCACCCGGCTGCTGCGCGAGGTGTCCCCGACACCGGCCGCGGCGCGCACGAACGTCACCCGATTCCTGGACGGGGTGATCTACAACACCGTCATCGGCGCCCCTGATGCCCACGGGCGGAACTACGCCGTGCTTCTCGACGGTGAGGCCGTCACCGTCGCCCCGCTGTACGACGTGGCCACGGGCCTGGCCTACGACCAACCTGAGGAACGACGACTCGCGTCCATGCGCATCGGCGGCACCTTCACCTTCGGCCAGATGGACGCCGACGCCTGGCGCCGGCTCGCTGATGAGGTGCAGGTGGACGGCGACGCACTCCTCACCAGGGCACGGCAGATCGCCGACGCCGCACCCGCCGCGGCACAGACCGCACTCGACGAGCTCACCGGAGATCCTGACGTCGACGAGGTCCGGCACCGCCTCGTCGAACGTCTTGAGAGTCACGCGCACCGTGTCACGCGAGACGGGACGGGCTCGTGAGCAGGGGGCCACGACGGGGTCCACGTCAGACGCGACCGGTGGGGAGCGGTGGGCGTGGAGGCTCTGCGGCGCCGCGGGTCGGCAGGTTGTAGCGCAGGAGGTCGGCAGGCTGTAGCGCATGGGCCCGTTCCTGCTGCTCAGGCGCTCGACGTTCGCTCCGGTGTGGACGGTGCCGCGAGGCCCGCGACCGGCGGGTAAGTTCACGCAGGACCCCAGGTGAACTGATGGAAGGGCACGGATGGGGAGCCGACCCGGACGACGGAGCCTGCTGACTGCGGGCGCCGTGGCACTCGCGGCAACCCTCCTGTCCCCATGCGGAGGGTTTGGTCCGGTGGCGACCCGAGTGGCCCTTGTCGCGTGACGTGCTTACCCTCGGGGCTCCCAGGCACTGCACTCGAGCGAGCAAAGGGGCCCGCCGTGGAGCTGCTACCCCCAGCAGCAGGACAACCGCCGGCACGAGGTGTCGGGCGGGTCACCGTCGTGGAGGAACCCGGCGCCGTGCACCTCGTGCTCGCCGGGGAGATCGACCTGGCCGTGCACGACGACCTGACCTCAGCCCTCGAGGACGCCGCGCGCAGCGGACGGACCGTGGACGTGGAGTGCTCGCAGGTCACCTTCATGGACTCGAGCGGGTTGAGCGCCCTGATGTGGCTGTCGAACGTCGCCGCAGAGCCACCGGTGCTGCGGGGCGCACCCCAGCACCTGCGTGACCTGCTGGCCCTCACCGGCAGCGCGGACGCCTTCACCCTCCCCTGACGTCAGCGCCGGGCGCCGGTGCCGTCACCGCAGCGGGTACCACCTGGCGCCCGCCCGGCGCATTACCCGACTGGTCTCGACCACCACCATGGTGTCCACGTGGGTCACGACAGCCCGCCCGACGGACGAGGCCTCGAGGTCGTCCGGGGCCTCGAAGCGGACCGTCACCATGGCCTGCCCCTGCCGGACGTCCACCTGCCCGGCCTCGACGGCGGTGCGGCCGCGCGCAGCACCCACCGCGGCGGGCAGGACGTCAGCGGGGTCGACGCCTGCGTGCAGGTCACCGAGGACCATCCGGACGCGGTACGAGGGCACCGCAGGACCCTACGGGAGCCTTGGAGTCGCTCCCGCTCCCGGCCCGTTGCCCGCCATCGCTCGGCTGGGGCACCTGCTCACGCTCGCGCCAGCCGGAAGCTCTGGACCAGCATCATCGCCACGGACGGCCCCATCGCGAAGATCGTGAACAGAGGTGCCCAGCTGTCGCGCTCGAAGCTGTACATCAGGGCCGCCATCGCCAGCCCGATCAGAACGAGAGCAGCAGCGACGGCAGGCACTGTCTGCCCCCCGCGGGGGCGCCGCGGCCCATCGACGGCCCACACCACGTTGCCGACGGCGAGGATCAGCGCGGCGACCGCGGCGGGCACGGCGATCAGCCAGACCGCCGGGCTGCCGGGCCTTTGCGTGAACATCATGTTCGCAACGAGCGCCATCACCGGGACCAAGATCACGAACGTCCCGCTCCAGATCGCCGTCCTCTTGGCCCAGTAGCGCCGCGTCGCAGGAACGATCGGGTCACTGCGGGAGGGCGCTGCACTGTGCGGGTGGCTGGTGAGAACGCGAGCGTCGGCCGTGCCCGCACACCGTGGGTCTCGGCCTGGCGCTCCCGGCCCGACGTTGTCGCGAGGATCTTCCACATCGTCACCCTGGATCATCGGAGCGGGAGGCATGCGGTGCAGTGTGCTCCAGCTGACTGACCTCGAGCGCGGGCCTGTGGAGAACGAGCGGCCCCGACCCGGTGGATCCGGGCGCTGACGTCCGGCGAGCCACCCACCGCGCGCGAGCTGCTGCAGCGATCAGCTCGACGTCGCAGGTGGCGCCCATGCCAGGACCGCGTCGCGCAGCTGGTGCGGTGAGAGTGCGCTGTCGAGGCGGAGAACGGGACAGCGGAGGGTCGCCAACCAGTCCTCGTGGGCTCGTAGGTTGCGCCCGCCGAACGACGGGTCGTCGTACCCGCGCGCCCAGGCGAGGAACTTCTCGTGTGCCGACTCCTCGACAGGGCTCCCTGCGCGACGGACACGTTCACGCTCCTCAAGGCGGCGAATGCGCTCCGCGGGGTCGAGGGTGAGGAACACCACCGCATCGCAGCGTGCGACAACCGGGTCGCCCCAACCCAGCATCGAGCCCGACAGGACCCATGCACGCCGAGGAAGGAACACCTGCTCCATCAGCGCGACCCGCGCGGACGCAGGCCGCTTGGCGGTGTAGGCGGGATCCGTGGGCAACCAGAAGTAGTCATCAGCGTCAGCGTGCGGGACGGCCCAGCTGTCGGCGACAGCCCTGGCCAAGGTCGTGGTCCCCGCTCCACTCGCGCCGGTCACATGCAGGCGGCACCGTCGCATCGCGCCATGGTGCCACCTTTCCTGCGGTGGTGGAGCAGGCGCCGTCGCCGTGACCTGCCTTGACACAGGGCCGTCCCCAACGTGGTCCCCCGGGCGCCGCTGGACCGTCCGAGAGTCCTAGAGTCCTCCCGTGAACGACTCCGTGCGCATCGCCGTCCAGCTCCAACCCCAGCACGCCGACTACGGTCAGATCCGCGACGCGGTGCGACGCGCTGAGGACCTGGGCGTGGACGCGGCGTTCAACTGGGACCACTTCTTCCCCCTGTTCGGGGACCCGGACGGCAAGCACTTCGAGTGCTGGACGATGCTCGGGGCGTGGGCCGAGCAGACCAGCCGCATCGAGCTGGGTGCGCT
The DNA here is from genome assembly GCF_000767165.1 of Cellulomonas bogoriensis 69B4 = DSM 16987. Taxonomy (GTDB): domain Bacteria; phylum Actinomycetota; class Actinomycetes; order Actinomycetales; family Cellulomonadaceae; genus Actinotalea; species Actinotalea bogoriensis. The sequence continues at coordinate 5,115 of NZ_AXCZ01000044.1, read as the reverse complement.
CGTGAGCTGCAACTCCTACCGCAACCCCGACCTCCTGGCCGACATGGCCCGCACCGTCGACCACATCAGCGGCGGGCGTCTGATCCTGGGGATCGGGGCCGGCTGGTTCGAGAAGGACTACCAGCAGTTCGGGTACGAGTTCGGGACCGCCGGGTCCCGCATCGCCGACCTCGGCGCGGCCCTGCCGCGGATCCGCCGGCGGCTCGAGGCGGGCAACCCTGCACCCGTCCGCCCGGTGCCGATCATGATCGGTGGTGGGGGTGAGCGCAAGACGCTGCGGCTGGTCGCCGAGCACGCAGACATCTGGCACGGGTTCGGTGACGCGGAGACCATCGCGCGCAAGAGCGCCATCCTCGACGAGCACGGCCGCGCAGTGGGCAGGGACACCACAGGCGTCGTGCGGTCAGCGGGCGTCGACGCACCACCCGACGAGGTCGCCGACGGGATGCTCGCGGCCGGGGTGTCCCTGTTCACGATCGGCGTCTCCGGGCCGGACTACGACCTGTCCCTGGTCGAGCAGTGGGTGCAATGGCGAGACAGGCAGGAACCGACGAGCGACAAGGGGCTGACGGCATGACCGAAAGAACGGATGGGCACCCCAGCCCTGACCAGGACGCCCCGCACCCGCAGAGCCCACACCAGCAGTCCCCCTACCAGCAGCCCTCGCACCAGCAACCCCCGTACCAGCAGGGCTACGGACCGGTGTACGCACCGACGGGTAGCACCACGCCCGGCCCGCCCGTCGGGCTTGCCGTCGGCGCGATGGTCCTCGCCGTCCTGGCGCTGCTGGTCGCGTGGGTCCCGTTCATCGGGGTCCTGGGGCTCCTCGGTGGGATCGCCGGGCTGGTCCTGGGGATCGTCGCACGACGACGGGTCTCCGCCGGGCGGGCCGGGGGCGGCGGCATGGCGCTCGCCGGGATCATCATCGGCGCCGTCGCGATCCTCTTCGGGCTCGGCTCGACGGCCCTCACCGTCGTGATCATCCGTTCTGCGACGTGGGAGGGCCCCGGCTGGGAGTACGAGGCCAGCTGGAACCTCGACCCTGAGGAGGCCGGCGACGGCCTCGGGGCGACCAACGACAGCCTCGGGGAGACCACCGACAGCCTTGAGGACACCGGCTACGGCCTTGAGGACACCGATGAGGGCCTACGCCTGGACGACAGGCTCACTGACGGGGAACTGGCCATGATCGAGGGCTACGGGACCGTCAATGCCGGCCAGACCGCGCCCGTCGGCGACAACGGCCGCACCGGGACGGTGCTCTCCTGGGACCTGGCCGCGGACGAGCGCATCATGGCCGTCGACGGAATGCACCCGCGCGAGGGCGACCGGTACGTGTGGCTGGAGATCGAGCTGGCCAACGACGGCCCCGACCCGTACCAGGCGAGCGAGCTGGACATCTCGTTGCTCGGCGGGGACCTCCGCTTGCACAGGAACGAGTGCCGGTGGAATGCACCCACGACGCCCGTCCACCGCTCAGGTGAGATCCGCACCGGAGAAGCCGTCACCGTCGACGTCTGCTTCGACGTCCCGGACGACGCCGTACCCGAGGCGCGCCTCATCATCCGCGATTTCGAGGCCTTCAGGGGGCCCGCGCTGGTCTGGGAGATCGAGTGAGACCGGGCGGGAACACGTCCAGGACGGCTCACCGCCCGCAGTCCACGCGGCAGGGGCCGTCATGGCCCAGGTGAAGATCTACGGTCGACGTGAGCACCTCACAGAGCGCCGGGCGGAGCTCTCCGACGTCGTGCACACGGCTGCGGTCGAGGCCATCGGCCTGCCTGGACACCGAGGTCGAGGGCCTGGGGATCGGGGCGGCGGACCTCGAGGTCACCCTCGTGGAGCCACCGCGCTACGACTGGGCGATCCGCGGGTCGGCCGGGGACGACCTCGAGCTCGGGTACCAGGTGGAGCAGTAGGGGCTGCACGATCGTCCGCCGCGCCCGCAGGCGCGCCTCGTCACCGGGCGACGTCGTCCTCGCCCGTGAGGAGCAACGCCCGGCGCATCCCCTCGAGGTCACGGGTCTCACCGCGGGGACCGTCGTGACGGGCGTAGCGGTCGAGAACGATCGCGACCTGGCCGGGTGAGGCGGCCATGGCACCCGCGTCGACGCGAATCGAACCACCGTCCGGCAGACCGACCCGGATCTGCCCGTCCCGCAGCAGGTCCGCCCGCACCGCGCGAGACCACGGCACGGTGCTCCGCGACCACCGCGACCGGTACGTGAGCCCGTGCTCGTCGAGGTGCAGCTCGCGCGCCACCATGCGCCCGGTCACCACGAGTACCGGCACGACCAGCAGCGCCAGCGCCAGGAGTACGCCGCCCAGGCCTGCGATCAGGGTGGTCGCGAAGAGGAGGGTGGTCGCCGCGGTCCCGACCGCCAGGCTGAACAGCACCACGGCACCCATGCGCATGAGGACGGCCGAGCCGCGCAGCACCACCCCACCGTCGGCGGTCGGCGCCTGGACCGACGGACCGGCCGCGACCAGGCCCGGCGGTCGGGGGGAGACCATGCCGAGCGCGACAGTCATCAGACCAGCCAGTGCGAAGGCCCCGACCGCCACCGGGCCCCAGGGGCCTGGCTCTCCGATGGCGAAGGCGCCCGGCAGGATTAGCAGCACACCGAGAGCCAGCCACAACCTGCCGCCCCACTGGATGCTGCGGAAGGCGGCGTCCTGGGAGGTGTCCACCCACAACGGCCAGCCTGCGTCACCCTCATCGCCAGGGTGCGTCCCGTCGTGGGAACGGGTGCCCGGGTCACCGACGACCCACTGGTCGAACCGCCTCGGCACCGCGGCGGCAGTCACTTGGTTCCAACGTCCGGTGGCAGCAGGGGTGCCGAGCTCGGCGCGGTCCGACGGGTTCTGCGCGTAGTGGAGGATCAGGCGACCCACGTCTGTGGCGAGAACACCCCAGTCCTGCATCCCGACCTCGACCATGCCCTCACGCTTGGCGTGTCGCCTTCGCGGCCACGTCCGGTAGCGGTGGCTTGCGGAGGTATCTGGGGCCGGGTGGAGGAGCAGCGTCCGCCGACCTTCGAAGACGGTCACCGCCTCCAGGTGCTCCCAGGCGATGACGGACTCGAGGCCCAGGATCCGGTACCGCACCCCCGCGGCGGTCAGGGTCACGTCACCCGGGACGCTCCTGCCCACCGCAGCAAGTACCAGGGGCCATCCGACGACCACCGCCACGACGCCAAGGACGACACCGAGGCCGACATCCCCGCCGGAGGCCGCGACGACGCCGCCGACCAGCGCGATGAGGGCGATCGCCCCCAGCACACCCATCGAGGCCCAGAAGCCTGCCGCCCGCAGCCGCACCACCGTCGCCGGGGCCCCGTCCACCCGCTCAGTACGTAGCCGGACGCCGCGCGCCCGGTGACGGATCACCACCACGATCGTGGACGCGACCCCGAACAGCGCCACTCCCGCACCGGCGAAACCCAACAAGGGGTCGTGGCCTGCGCCGAACAGCATGAGCACACCGAACAGCAGGAGCACCGCGGCGGCGGGGACGAGGAGCCGCACGCGCCGACGCCGCACCTCGTCCTCCACCTCCACCAGCAGGGGGCGCAGGTCCGACGGATCAGCGGGCGCCGGACCGGTGGGAGCCGGGTGGGCAGGAGTCCGGTCGAACCGGGACGAGGGGGCGTTCACGGGACGAACCGTAGCGGGGCTGAGGGTGGCGCGGACGCCCCAGGCCACCGGGCGTGGACGAGCCACGCGAGACGACTGCCGCGCGCCCCTGGCAATGCTCGGCAGGCCCTTCCCAACTCGTGCGGCGCGTGGTGAGCTCAGCGCATGGACTCCAAGGTCGAAGCCGAGCTGCGGGGCCGGATCATGGCGTGGGTCGGTGAGCGCGCGGAGGCCAACGGCGGGTTCCTGCACCGACAGGAGCTGTTGGGTTTCCGGATCGACGGGCAGGACCTTCCGGTGATCGACTTCTCACGGGGCATCCGCAACCCGGCGGCGTTCACGTCGACCCTGTCGATCGTGGCGACGGCGAACGGCCCGTACGACGACACCGAGTCCGACGACGGCCTGCTGCGTTACAGCTACCGCAAGGGCGACCCGTGGAGCGGTGACAACCGCAAGCTGCGCACCGCGCTGGAGACCGGTCAGCCCCTCATCCTGTTCCGCAAGGAGGTCGCGAACTACTACACGCCCGTGATGCCGGTCTACGTGGTGGACGACGAGCCTGAGAACCGTGCGTTCGTCATCGCCCTGGACGAGGCGTTCCGGTACATGGGTGACGTCCGGCACCTCGCTGAACCACAACGGCAGTACGCGATGCGCCTCGCCAAGCAGCGCCTGCACCAGCCGGCGTTCCGCACCCGGGTGCTCCTCGCCTACCAGACCCGTTGCGCGGTGTGCTCCCTCAAGCACGGGTCATTGCTCGATGCCGCGCACATCGTCCCCGACGGCAACGACGACCCGCGCGGCCTGCCAACGACCCCCAACGGCCTCGCCTTGTGCAAGATCCACCACGCCGCATACGACCAGAACATGCTCGGCGTCAGCCCCGACTACACGGTCGAGATCAACCGTGACGTCCTCGAAGAGATCGACGGGCCGATGCTCAAGCACGGCATCCAGGCCATGCACGGGCGCACCCTCACCCTGCCGAGCAAGAAGACCGATCGCCCGAAACGGGAACTCCTCGCCTGGCGGTGGGAGCGGTTCGCCGGCTGAGCCCCAGCCATACCGGTCGGTCTCGGCGTGAGATGCATGTGGAGCGGCAGTGAAGCCTCGCGCCTCGCCCCCGGTCGACCTTCGTCACGACGGCCCGGTGCCCATCCGCGCGGGTGCTCGGTGTGTGGATCGGCGCACGGCTCGCGAGCAGGCGGGGTAGTTTCACGCGAGACCGTGGCCGCGAGCAGGAGCACACATGACCAGCACCGCAGGACGTCGCGGACACGACCGCGCCCACCCGGGCGCACGTACGCTCGGCGCCCGTGTCCGGGCGCGGACCGCAGGACTGCTAGCCGCCGTGTGCGCACTGTTCGCAGCCGCACCAGCAGGTGCGCTCGCTGAGAACGATGGCCTCTGGTACGTCGAAGCCGCCGGACTGGATCAGATCCACCAGCGCACCACCGGTGAAGGCATCACCGTGGC
>NZ_AXCZ01000043.1 GCF_000767165.1 Cellulomonas bogoriensis 69B4 = DSM 16987 | reverse complement strand
ACCCGGGCGCGCAGGGCGTCCAGGTCCGGGCTCCGGTCGCGGGCAGGGTCGGCGGCGCGCAACCGCTCCAGGGCGGTGTCGTCGGCGGGCGTCCCGGTCTCGTCGTTGCTCACGGTGTCCTCCTGGGGGTCGGGCCCCAACGGGACCTCACCCCGTCTGTGTCTCACCGACCACCGGGCTTGCAGGTGGGCGGAACCCGTCCTGCTGCTCGCTCCACGCCTGGCGCAGCCGCGCCCGTGCCCGCGACAACGCCGCGTCCGCTCCCCCGCGCCCCACTCCCAGGACCACGGCCAGGTCCGCCCCGGTCAGCCCCTCCCACGCGTGCAGCAGCAGGATGCGGCGGTCCCGTGGCGACAGCACCGCCAGCACGGCACGGACCTGCTGGTCCGCGACCACCAGGTCGGCCGGGTCGACGTCGTCGGCATCCTCGGGGACGTCCTCGACCGGGACCGGACGCGCCTTGCGGCGGTGGTTGGCCAGGACGTACCCCGCGGTCCGGTACAGCCAGGGCAGCTCGGCCCCATCGGGCACGTCCGCGCGCCGACGCCACGCCGTGACCAGCACGTCGGCGGTGAGGTCCTGGACGTCGTCGGGCGCCACCCGCCGGGCGAAGTACCGGTGCACGGCGCCCGCGTGCTCGCGGAACAGCCCCTCGAACCAGCTGTCGTCGTGCACGGACGCTCCCCCGGTGGATGCGGGCGCACCCCGCGTGCGCACCTACCGTGCACTGTGTCGTGACCGCGGCCGATCTTGCACCGCGCCACGCTGGGTCTCACCAGCCGTGCGACGCCCCTGCGGGGGCGGGCGGCACCGGACCGACCTACCGTGGCCGGACCACCTCCCGTCGACCCACCCGAGGAGTCCCGATGAACGAGCACCCCGACGACGGCACGAACACCCCCGACCGTGAGCAGCGCGACCGGATCCAGGCCGAGGGTCCTGACACCGTCGGGCCCGACGCGGCCGCCCAGGACGCCCAGCAGATGCGGTCGATGCCGCCCGAGCCCCACGGCACCGACGACGACCCCGCCAGCCACCTGCAGGGGTGAGGGGCCCCCGACCCCTCCCGGTCCGGAACCCACGTCAGGGGCGGATCAAGGGGACGGAGAAGCGCGGAAGCCCCGGCCACGAGGGGCCGGGGCTTCCGGAGATCGATCAGCGGGTCAGGACCCGCGTCGCGATGTCAGATCGCGAGGATCAGAGCGGCGTGATGTTCGCGGCCTGCGGGCCCTTCGGGCCCTGGTTCACCTCGAACTCGACCTTCTGGTTCTCCTCGAGCGAGCGGTAGCCGCTCGAGTTGATCGCGGAGTAGTGGGCGAAGACGTCGGCGCCGCCGTCGTCGGGGGCGATGAAGCCGAAGCCCTTTTCGGCGTTGAACCACTTCACGGTGCCAGTAGCCATGTCAGTCTCCTTCAGGAGGGTCGTACGGACCCGCGGATCGGGGCCGTGATCAAGCGCGTGTTCGTCGTCCGCTCCTGGTAAGGAAAAAGCGCCTGGCCGGGGCCGGGCGCACTCAAGACGTGCAAGCACAGCAACTTCGTGAAAGACATTACCCGGGTCGAGGCACGAGCGCCACCCCCTTCGCACTAGGGTCACGCAGGTGAAGCCGTTCCTGCTGGTGGGCACGCGCGCCGAGGACGCCGCGGCCGACGCCGAGCTCGAAGCCGTCCGGCGGTTCGCCGGCCTCGGGCCCCAGGACCTCGTCCGCGTCCGCCTCGAGGCCGGTCCCATGCCCGACCTCGACCTGGACGCGCTCTCCGGGGTGATCCTCGGCGGCAGCCCCTACTGCGCGAGCGACCCCCCGCAGGAGAAGTCCCCCACCCAGGTGCGGGTCGAACGGGAGATGTCGACCCTGCTGGACCGGGTCACCGCCGCAGGCGTGCCCTTCCTCGGAGCCTGCTACGGGGTGGGGACCCTGGGGGTGCACGCCGGGGGCGTCGTCGACCGCACCTACGGCGAACCGGTCGGAGCCGTCGAGGTCAGGCTCACCGACGCGGGCCGCGCCGACCCCGTGCTCGGGGCGCTGCCTCCCACGTTCACGGCGTTCGTCGGGCACAAGGAGGCCGTACGGGTACTGCCCCCCGGCGCGACCCTCCTGGCCACCTCGGACGCCTGCCCCGTGCAGGCGTTCCGGGTCGGTGAGCACCTGTACGCCACCCAGTTCCACCCCGAGCTGGACGCCCGGGGACTCATCGACCGGGCGACCGTCTACCGCGACGCCGGGTACTTCCCCACCGACGAGCTCGACGCCGTCGTCCGTCGCGCGCGAGAGGCCGTCGTCACCGAACCGGGGCGGGTGCTCGGCGCATTCGTCGAACGCTACGCCCGGTGACGCCCCTCACAACGGGCCGGTGACCTCCTCGATGTCGGCATCGGGGTCGAAGCAGGGCGCCTGCAGCAGGGTCATGGTCGCCCAGCCACGCGCGAGCAGACCCGCGTCGGACTCCGCGTCCCGGGCCGGGTCGATCTCGGAGTAGGTCACCATCAGCTGGCCACGGTCCACCTCGTGCACCCGCGCCTGGACCGCCCCGAACGAGGCCAGGGGCGCCGAGCGCACGCCCTCAAGACGATCCGCCGGGACGTCGGGCACGTTGACGTTCAGGACGCCCCCGCGGGCAGGGCGGTCGGTCAACCACCGCAGACCACGCGCGGCCACACCCCTGACCGTGTCCCAGTGGCGCGGCCGCGCCGAGGCGACCGAGACCGCCAGGCCGTGGATGCCGTGGGTCATCGCCGAGAGCGCCGCGCCGACCGTGCCCGAGTGGATCACGGCGTGACCGGTGTTCGCCCCCAGGTTCACCCCCGACAGCACGACGTCCGGGCGGGGCCCGAAACCGTCGTGCGCGGCCAGGAACGCGATCAGCGCCGGCGCCGCCCGCACCGCGTAGCAGGTGACGTGGTCCGGGACGCCGGGTGCGCGGGTCGGGTCGACCAGCAGGGTACCGTCGCGCTCGGCCCCCAGGAGCGAGGCGCTCGCCCCCGAGGACTCCCGTGCGGGGGCCGCGACCACGACCTCGTACCCGGCCTCCAGCGCCACGTCGACCAGCACCGCCAGGCCGGGCGAGGCGATGCCGTCGTCGTTCGTGATCAGAGCCCTCATCGGTCCTCCTCCTGCCCGGCTCCCAGCCGCCGGGTCATGATCTCCTCCGCGAACCTCTCGATCTCGTCCCGACGGCCCGTGCCCAGCCCGCGACGGGTCACGTTGAGCGCCCCGGCGGCGGCACCGGTGCGCACCGCGTGCAGCAGGTCCTCCCCGCGCGCCAGACCCACCGCGATGCCCGCCGTCATCGAGTCGCCCGCGCCACGGTGCTCGACCGTGGTCACGGCCGGGACCGTGACCTCCCAGGCGTCCCGGCGCGTGACCACCAGGGTGGCGTCGGCGGCCCGGGAGACCACGACCGCGCGCACCCCGCGCGAGACGATGCGCCGCGCACCCTCCACCAGCCGTGACGGGGAGTCACCGTCGGCGAACCCGCCCTCGCACATCTCGACGTGGCTCATCTTCAGCACGCCCACCCCCGGGTCCAGCACCTCCCGGGTCGCCTGACCGGACAGGTCGGCCACGACGGTACGGCCCGCCACCCGCAGGTCCCCCGCGAGCCGGCCGAACATCTCGGCGGGCACCGTGCCGGCCGGGTCGTCGCCCGCCAGCACGACGACGTCCGCGTCGAGCGCGGCGACCAGCACCGTCCCGTACAGGTCGTCCAGCTCGTGACGGCCCAGCCTGCTCGGGGCCATGCGGGCGACCTCGGCGCGCTGACCGGCGCGACGGTCGTGGACGTACGCGCCGTTGCTGCCCGCGTACGGGGTGGGGCGCACCTCGATGCGCTCGCGGGCGACCAGGTGCGCGACGACGTCGCCGGTCTCGCCGCCGAACGGCCCGCACAGGACGACCTCGGCGCCCAGGGACCGCGCCATGCGCGCGACCCAGAGCCCCTGCCCACCGGCGTGGACGTGGACGTCCGCCTCCGGGCCCCGTCCCGGTTCGACGGTCACGGTGAGCAGGGGTGTGACCGCGAGCACGCACAGCCGCGGCACCTGCTGGTCGTGCACGTGACCACCTCGCCCCCACCGCTGCCGGACACCCGCGGGACGCGATGCGCGCCGCCGTCCTGCGAGTGTCCCTACCACGGGACCGGCTCGCACCTCCACGAGAGATGAGTCACAAAAGACACGACACGCCGTCATCCCGGACATCACGCACCGGGGGTGGTCGCCGACCTACTGTTCCCCCGAGCCGTCGTGACGCCGTGGGGGTACGCACCGGCTCGAGCCGCCTCCACGACTCATGTGGGCCCGACATGCCCGATCCGGTCATCCCTGGAGAGTCATGCACCGTCCCCGCAGCACGCTTGCAGCCGCCCTCGCCGCGGCACTGTCCCTGCCGCTCACCCTGTCCCTCGGCGTCGCCAACGCCACCCCACCCCCCGACGACCCCGTCGTCCAGCACTCCGACGGGCTCGACCGGCCCGCCGGCGCCCTCGAGCGGCTGGAGGCGCTGGACCCCGCCGGTGACGTGATCGCCGAGTCGATGCTCCTGGCCGAGGGCCACGTCACCGCGTTCGTCGAGCTCGCCACCACCGCGGGCGTCGACGCAGCCGAGGCCGGGGACGACCCCGCCGAGGCCGCCGAGGAGACCACCGCCCTCGCCGAGGAGGTCGTCCCCGACGCCGTGGAGGACGTCGGCACGTTCAGCACGCGCGCCTCCAGCGACACCCCCACCCGCCTGGCCGTCACCACCACCCTGGTCGCAGGGATGGTCGTCGACGGTGACGCGGCCCGCATCCGCGCACTGGCGGGCAGCGAGGGCGTCGAGGCGATCCACCTCATCACCCCCAAGGTGCCCAACAACAAGGGTGCGGACGTGTTCACCCGCGCCGCCCAGGCCTGGGAGTCCACCGGCATGACCGGCCAGGACGTCACCATCGGCGTGATCGACACCGGCATCGACTACACCCACGCCGCGTTCGGCGGCCCCGGCACCGCCGAGGCCTACGCCGAGGCCTACGGCGAGGACGGCACCGGCCCGGTTCCCACGCACCTGCTCGACGACACCAAGTACCTGGGCGGGTGGGACTTCGCCGGACCCGACTACAACGCCGACCCGAACGCCACCGCCCCCGGGGCCACCACCGTCCCCAGCCCCAACGCCAACCCCATCGACGCACCCGACGCCAGCCCGAACGGCGGCCACGGCACCCACGTCGCCGCGACCGCGGCCGGGTACGGGGTGCTGCCGGACGGGAGCACCTTCGACGGGGACTACGCCGCGATCGACGACCTGGACGAGTGGCGGGTCGGGCCCGGCTCGGCCCCCGAGGCCGGCGTCTACGCCCTGAAGGTGTTCGGCGACAACGGCGGCAGCACCGCCCTGACGATCCAGGCCCTGGAGTGGGCGGCCGACCCGGACGGCGACCACGACTACAACGACCGCCTCGACATCGTGAACCTGTCCCTGGGCTCGGTGGGCACACCCGCCGACGACCCCGAGAACCTGTTCATCGACCGGCTCGCGAACCTCGGCACCCTGGCCGTGACCTCGGCCGGCAACTCCGGTGACGTGACCGACATCGGCGGCACCCCCGGCAACGCCCGCAGCACCCTGACCGTCGCGAACTCGGTCGGCGCCTCCCAGACCTACGACGCCGTCGAGGTCCTCGAGGCCCCCGGCAGCGACCTGGAGGGCCTGCACCCCGCCCAGAACACCGTGTTCTACACCGGGACCGAGGACGTCACCGCACCGGTGGTGCACGTCGGCGACGACGTCACCGGCTGCACCTCCCTGGAGCAGTACCGGGAGGCCATCGAGGACGCCATCGTCTGGTTGTGGTGGGACGACGACGGCACCAGCCGCGCGTGCGGCAGCGTCGCCCGCTGGAACAACGCCGCCCAGGCCGGCGCCGCCGGCGTGCTCATCGGCACCACCGAGCCCGTGTTCAGCGCCGGGATCGCCGGCAACGAGGACATCCCCGGTGCCCAGCTGACCGCCGGGGCCACCCAGACGCTGCTGCCCGCCATCCGCGAGGGCGGCGTCGTCATGCGCATGGGGCCCTCCCTCGACAACGCCGCGTTCGTCACCGACGAGGACCTCGCCGACCTGATCGCCCAGAGCTCCTCCCGCGGGGTCCACGGCTCCCTCGGCGTGGTCAAGCCCGACGTCGCCGCGCCGGGCACGCTGATCTCCTCGGCGTCGTCCGGCTCCGGGACCGCCGCGAGCACCAAGACCGGCACCTCGATGTCGGCACCGCACGTGGCCGGCATCGCCGCGCTCGTGGCCGAGGCGAACCCGGGGTGGACGCCCCAGCAGATCAAGACCGCGATCATGAACACCGCCACCCACGACGTGTACGGCCAGCCGGGTCAGGCGGGACCCGTGCAGGGACCCGAACGGGTCGGCTCGGGCCGGGTGGACGCCCTGGACGCGGTCACCACCGACGTCCTGGCGTGGGCCACCGACGACGCCGAGCTCGTCTCGGTGGTGTTCGGGGTGGTGCACGTCGGGCAGGAGACCCTCGAGGAGCGCCGCACCGTGACGGTGCGGAACACCGGCAGCAGCGCCCGCACCTTCACGACCTCCTTCGACGGCGCGACCACCGCGGGGGGCGCGCAGATCAGCGTGCACCCGGCGACGGTCACCGTGCCCGCCGGGCGCACCGCCCTGGTCACCGTGACCCTCACGGTCGACCCCGAGACCCTCGCCCGTGAGATCGACCCCACGTCCGAGGAGTCCTACGACCTGGGCATCGACATCCCACGGGAGTTCGTCTCGTCGGTGTCGGGTCGCCTGGTCCTCACCCCGGAGGACGGCGACGAGCTGCGGGTCCCGGTGCACGCCGCACCGCGCCCGGTCAGCGACCTCACCGCCCGCACCGTGACCGTACGGGAGGGCTCGACCAGCGCCCCGCTGCGGCTGGACGGGGCCGGGGTCCAGGCCGACGGGTGGCGCTCGCACGTCGCGCCGCTGGTGCACGCCGTCAGCAGTCCCCGCCTGGACGCCACCCCCGGGGTGAGCACCTCGCCGTCGTCGGTCGCCGCAGGCGACCTGCGGCACGTGGGGTACGCCTCGACCGCACCCCAGCTGGCGGCAGCCGGCGGCGACCCCGCGACGGGCACCCTGGGCATCGGTCTGACGACCGACGGCCCCTGGACCCGCCTGGGCGTCGCGGTGATCCCGATCATCAACGTCGACATCGACGGTGACGGCATCTGGGACCTGGAGGCGTACGTGCGCAAGCTCAGCACGGACCTCGACGTCACCGTCCTGGAGACCTACGCCCTGGACTTCGCGGACGGGTCGTACAGCCAGGGCGCCCTGCTCGACGTGATGCCCGTGGACGGCCTGTGGGGCGACCCGACCGGCACCGTGTTCGACAACGACGTGCTCGTGGCACCCATGACCCTGGACGCCGTCGGCATCGCACCGGGTGACACCCCGTCGGTGACGGTCGCGACGTTCTCGCGGTGGGCACCGGACGGGTCGAACATCGTCGACGAGGTCCCGCCGTTCGACGTGGACCCGTTCGACCCGCCGCTGTGGTTCGACTCCGGTGACGGGGCCGAGCGGCTGTGGTTCCCGTCCGACGCGGGCACGCCCCTGACGGTCCACCGTGCGGAGCAGGCCGAGGACGTCGACCAGCAGCTGCTCGTGCTGCACGCCCTGAACGAGCCGGGTGCACGTGCCCAGCTCGTCGACGTGGTGACCGGGCCGGTCACGCCCACCACCACGGACCTGGCGGTGGAGGGCGACCCCACCACCGGAACGGTCACCCTGGTGGCGTCCGTCGACCCTGACGACGCCACCGGCACGGTGACGTTCCTGCGCGGCGAGGAGACCCTTGGCGAGCAGGCCGTCGACGGGGGCGAGGCCCGCCTGGAGGTCGAGCTGCCGCCGGGCACCCACGAGGTGGTCGCGGCGTTCGAGCCGGACGACGACGCCTGGACCGGGTCCCGCTCGGAGCCGGTCACCGTGGAGGTCCCCGAGCCGGGTGAGGTGCCGGACCTCGCGGCCTCCCGGCTGACGGCCGTCGTCCCCGGTGCCTCCCCGCGGGGGCTGCCCCTGCCCGTCGCAGCGACCGTCCGCACCGACGGGCCCACGCCCACCGGGCGGATCGAGGTCAAGGTCGGTGACCGGCTGCTCGGCAGCGCACGGGTCGTGGCCCACGGACGGACGGGCGCGGCCGCCCTGGCGATACCCAGCAGCGCCCTGCCGCCCGGTGAGCACGTCCTGACGGTGACCTACACCGGCAACGACGAGGTCGAGGGCTCGTCCGTCGAGCGCCGCGTGCGCGTCATCGCCCTGGGACCGCTGCGTCCCTGACGTCGACCGCGTCGGCGTCACCACCGGAGGGGTCGGTGAGGTCCGGGCAGTGCCCGGACCCGCCGGCCCCTCCGTCGTCCCCCGGGTCCTGGAGGTCCCCGGATGCACGGGCCGCCGCGCGGGCCGTCCGCACCTGGGTGGTGACCAGGTGGATCAGCACCGCCGCCAGGATCGCTCCGGTGAACAGCGCCAGGGCCAGCACCGGGTTCTCCATGATGGCGGGGTCGACGACGATCGCACCGGCCAGGGCCAGCATGGTCGTGCCGGCCACGAGCTTGAGGACCTGGCCGTGCTTCTCCTGCATCTTGGTGGCGCGCATCGTCACCACGGCCACGCCGAACACGATCATCTCGTCGAGCAGGTACGGGACCATGTACGCGACGTACAGGCCACCGGCCTCGGCCAGACCCACGCCGTTGGCCTGCAGCAGCCCCGCCCACAGGACCGGGAACCCGGCGGTGCACGGCAGCTCCAGCAGCGACACCGCCACGCCCAGCGCCGCGGTGGCCGCGAGCGCGGGGATCAGCGACCGGTGCGCGGCCGCCGCGCGGGCCCGCTGGTAGATGCCCGGTTTGGCGGAGTCGGCGATCGTGAAGGAGATGCCCTTCTTGAACGCGAAGTAGTCCTTGACGCTGACCACCCCGAAGATGCCGGCCGCGAGGGCGACCACCACCTGGATCGCGCCGAGGAAGCCCACGATCGTGAGCGCCGAGTAGATCCCGACCATGAACAGCCCGTACATGGCCGCCGTCACCAGCAGGAACGTGGTGCCCACGGCGATCACTCGGCGCCGTGAGCCGGTGCGCAGGACGATGGCGAGCAGGATCGAGATGACCCACAGCGAGCACGGGTTGACCCCGTCGACGAACCCGATCGCGAGGGTGGCGACCAGCAACGACTGGTCGGCGAGGTTGACGTCCCCGATCAGGGGCATGCTGATGGACGCCCCGGTGTCGCCGTCGCACTGCAGGTCGTCCTCGGTGCAGGTGCCTGCACCGGGGGTGCCGTAGACGCCGGCGGGGACGGGCAGCCCGTTGGTGGCGTTGTCGAGCGCGGCCTCCACGTCCCGGGCGATCTGGTCGGTCCACCCGATCCACACGCGCTGGTCGATGACCGTGGTGGGCACCGACGTGGCGTCGAAGCCCATCTCTGCGCCCAGGGCACGGAAGCGTTCCCGGTTGGCGGCGTCGTTCCACACCTCGTACTTGACGACGTCCAGCCCCGGGTAGCGGTCGGCGTTGGCGTCGAGCCACTCGTCCTGCTCGGCGCAGCGCGCGCAGCCGTCACCCCAGAAGACGGTCATCTCTGCCGGCTGGGAGTTCTCGGCCTGGGGGGTGACCGTGGCGGCCACCGTCTGCGCGGTCGACGGCAGGGCCAGGAGCGGGAACAGCAGAGCCGCCACCACCATGACCATCGAGGCGCTGCGCACTCGCCTGAACCACTGGTCCACCACCACCTGATGCCTCCCCCACTCGCGACGCCCTCGCGTCATCGTCGGCGTCGCCGAGGCGCGGGAGGTGGGCACTTCGTCCCGGGACAGGTGGGGCGGCGCGCAGGAGAGGCCTGTGACCTGCGCTCTCACTCACGGCGATATACCGGCTCGGGCCGTGAATATCGTGGGGACGGTCCGCGCAGAGGTCAGAAGTCGTCGAGGTCGAGCTCGAACCAGACGGTCTTGCCACCGTCACGGTGCTCCTCGACGCCCCATCGCGAGGCCATCGCCTCCACGATGGCCATGCCGCGGCCGCTCAGCGAGGACGGCTCGTGCGCCATCACCACGGGTGCCTCCGGCCCGGCATCGCTGACCGACACCCGCACCGACCCGTCGGAGCACCGCAGCTGCAGGCCCACGGCGCTCCCACCCGGACCGTGGAGCACCGCGTTGGACAGCAGCTCGCTGGACAGCAGCTCGAGCACCTGGTTCACCATGCCGGTGACGCCCTGGGCCGCGGCGGTGCTCACCACCCAGTGCCGACCGACCGCGACCGACTGCCGCTGACCGGGCAGCACGATCGACTCCAGGTCCTCGCCCTGCGCTCCCACCGTCCCGGGGCGCGTCTGCTCCGGAGCGGTGGAGGCCTCCCCGCCGCCGTCGACCAGCCGCAGCGTGCTGCCGGAGGAGGTGCGCCGCGCGCGTTCGCCGCTCATGTCGACCTCCTCCGTCCGGTGCCGGTGGCCCGCCGCTCGCCGTCGAGCACACCTCCAGGGTGACGCATCTGCGCCCCTGCGTCTCGTCGAGAGCGGGTGAGAGACGGCCTGACGTGCACAGCAGTCACCCAGCGGCCCTTCCTCGTGCCTCGACCAGGCGCGGGATCCCGGGGGGCGCGGCCGTCGACAGCTCCAGGTACTTCGCCTCGGCCCGGTGCAGACGGACGTGCTCGTCCAGGGACCAGGTGGGCCCGTTGCGCAGGACGGTCCCGCACGAGCACTCCAGCCACAGGGTGCCGTCGGGGTCGGTGGTGACCGTGCCCGCGGTGTAGTGCTGGGAACGGGCACGTTCCTTCGCGTCCCGCAGGGCGGCGCTCACCGGCTCGTGGGTCGTCACCCGAACAGGTTAATGGCCGTGAGACCGTGAGTCGTACCGCAACTCTCACCACGCGCGCCGTACGCAGCCCTCGCCGCCCGGCCCGCCGCGTCCTAGCGTGATCCCATGGCGCGCCCAGGGTCCCCCGCGGTCGAGATCGACGTCGCAGGCCGGGCCGTGCGCGTCACCAGCCCCGACCGGCTGGTGTTCCCCGAGCGTGGCCTGACGAAGCTGGACGTGGTGCGGTACGTCATCGCCGTGGGTGCGCACGAGCCGCGTCACGTTCCCCTCGGGCCGCACCGCCGACGAGGTCAGCCCCACCGAGGTCGCGGTGCTGGTGTGGGCGGCGAACCTGGGGACGCTCACGTTCCACCCCTGGCCGGTGACCGGCACGGACGTCGACCGTCCCGACCAGCTGCGCATCGACCTCGACCCGCAGCCCGGCACCGGGTTCGGGGACGTCGTGGCGGTGGTCCCCGTCCTGCAGGAGGTGCTGGACGCCCACGGCCTGGCCGGTCACCCCAAGACGTCCGGGGGTCGGGGGCTGCACGTCTACGTGCCCGTCGAGCCCCGCTGGACCTTCACCGAAGCGCGCCGCGCGACCATCGCCCTGGCGCGGGACCTCGAGCAGCGGGTGCCGGACCAGGTGACGACCGCGTGGTGGAAGGAGGAGCGCGGTCAGAAGGTGTTCGTCGACTACAACCAGATGGCACGCGACCGCACGATCGCCTCGGCGTACTCGATCCGCGCCGACCCCCGGGCCACAGTCTCGACCCCCGTCACCTGGGACGAGCTCACCGACGTGGACCCCCGCGACCTGGACGTCACGACCGTCCCCGGACGCCTGGCCCGGCTCGGCGACCTGCACGCCCCGCTCGCGGCCGGTGACAGTGCACGGCGGCCCTGCTCCCTGGAGGGTCTGCTGGAGCTGGCCGACCGCCACGAGCGCGACCAGGGGCTCGGTGACCTGCCGTACCCGCCGGACCACCCGAAGATGCCGGGCGAGCCCAAGCGGGTGCAGCCCAGCCGGGACACCGGCAGACCACCGGCGACCACGGGCTGAGGAGCCCGGGGCCGGCGCCGGCGCCCGGCCCGGGGGTCAGGCCGCCGGTGGTGGGGCGGTGCTGCCGCGCACCACCAGGGACGTGGGCAGGACCACGTCCTCGGGGACCTCGGGGTTGCCCGCGCGGTGGCGCCCGATCGCCTCGGTGAGGGTGCGGGCGGCCGCCTTGCCCTTGGCCTCCAGGTCCTGGCGCACGGTCGTGAGGTCCGGACGGACGCGGCGCGCCAACGGGCTGTCGTCGAAGCCCACCACCGACACCTCGTCCGGGACCTGCAGACCCAGGTCACCTGCGGCGCACACCGCCGACCACGCCATCACGTCCGAGAAGCACAGGATCGCCGTGGGCCGGTCCGGGAGGGTCAGCAGGGTGCGGGCACCGTCGTACCCGTCGCTCTCGGTGTTGTCGGGCACCTGCACCGCCGTCAGACGCACGTCGGTGCCCTCGAGCACCCGCAACCAACCCTCGGCCCTGGCCCGGGGCACGAACCCGGCACCAGCGGTGTGCGGGTCGGCCACGACGCCGTGCGGACCGTCGAACGAGATCGTCAGGAGCCCCACGTGCCGGTGGCCCAGGTCCACCAGGTGCTGGGCGGCCTCCGCAGCACCGCCGTCCTCGTCGAGGGTGACCGACGCGGCGCGCCGACCGTCCTGGCAGTCCACGAACACCAGCGGCAGCCGCCGGCGCACCAACCAGCCCAGCGCCGGGGCGTCCTCGGGGCACGCGTACACCAGCGCACCGTCCATGGGCACGTCACGGGCCGGGATGACCTCTGCCGACCCGTACGACGGCAGCAACGTCACCGCCAGGCCCGTGGGGGCGAGCTCGTGGGCCACCGCACCGAAGAACCCCGTCGCGATGTCGTCCCGGAACGCCGTGCGCATCGAGTGGGTCAGCAGCACCCCCACCGCCCCCGTCGTGCCCCTGGCCAGTGCCCGGGCCGACGGGTCCGGCCCGACGTAGCCGAGCTCCTCCGCGGTCGCCAGGATCGTGGCCCGCAGCTGGGACGAGAGCTGGTCGGGCCGGGAGAACGCGTTGGAGACCGTCATCCGGCTCACACCGACCCGGTCGGCGATCGTCTGGAGCGTCACGCGCGCCATAGCGCCTCCCTGTGCGTCGACATGGGGGACAGCGTAGGCGCCACGGGCCGGATCACCGAGGACCCGGGTGGACCACTTCCTGCGTGACTTCGCGGCGAGCTTCACCCACGGCGTGGTCCTCGGCGTCGTCGAGGTCACCGCGCCTGTGGAGCAGGTCGACGTCCTTGGTCGTCCTGGCGTCGTGGACGCGGGCGAGCACGGCAGTGCCCCCTTTGAGCACCCACGGGCTGGACGGGTCGTGGAACACGCGGGCGAGGAACCTGGAGAAGACGAACCGTCGGACGAGCGCCGCGCTGTCAACGCTGGTGGCTCTCGCGGTCGCCTTCGCGCGCGCGATCACCGCACTCCACAGCGCGACACCGCTGGCGTACCCGTCGGTGCTCGTCATGGCTTACCTCCCTGACGTCGGGGCACCTTGGCAAGGGCACGGGTCGCTTCACGGCCGGCTGGCGAGTTCAGCCAGTCTTGTGTCTCGCGCACCGCGGGGGCGTTCGTCATCGCGAGGAGGGAAGCCCGCACCTGCTCCGGGAGCTCGTGCACACCGGTGTGAGCTTGGACGGCCTTGCTGAGTTCCGCGAGCCCGGTGAGGCAACCGAAGTCCTCGGTGACCTTGGCGAGCCCGAGGATCGTGGTCGTGTCGATCTTCGGCAGGAGCTCAGCGAGCGTGTCGTTGATCCCGGCGAGTCGGCCGACGTTGACGAGCTCACGACCGGCAGGGCTCGCGACGAGCTGGCGCGTCAGTGCTGCCGCGCTCAGGTCAACGAGGTCCAGGAGGTACTCGACGAGCGCACGGCCGTCCGGCTGACCGTGTCGGCGGGCGAGGGGCTCGAGGCGGGCGGCGAGGTCGTCGACGTCGATGACGCCGCGGCGGACGCCTTGTCCGATGATCTGCGCGATGTGGTCGGGGTCGTGGCCGTCACGCAGCAGGTCGGTGGCGGTGCGCTCCTCGGTGGTCGTCGGGAGCCCGTCGATGATGGTTACATCAGCGTCAGTGAGGGTCAGGCGGTGAAGCCGGACACCACGGCGGGACTGCTTGCGTCCGGTGTGGGTGAGTTCGGGGACGTCGTCGAGGAGTTCACCGAGGCGGTGCAGTGCCGCGGCGGACGTGTGGGACGCCACGCCGGCGCTGACCGGGTCGGCGAGGCGCTCCTCGGCGGTGCAGGTCGGGTCGAGGGTGAGCCATGCAGCGCGCAGGGCACGATGCTCGGCCGGCGCCGCAGGGGTGGCGTAGACCCCCCGGTCGACGCGCTCGAGAACGTCGGCGCTGGTGAGACGAGCGAGCTGGACGCGGGTCACACCTTGGCGTTCGGCCTGGGCGGTGGTCAGGAGTCCCCATTGGCCGGCCGCGATTTCAGACACAACCGCGAGAACGCGCGTGCTGGACGTCGGCATACTGCGATCGTATCACTCACGCGATACAAATGAAGCATCTTTGCTGAGCACCGCGCATCGGCGTACTACGTTCGTTGCAACCAAGCGTTACAACTGCAGTACCGCAGCAAGTGACTGTTGCCTGATGCATGCTGGGCGGAGGGCCCGCGGATGACCCCACAGATCGCCCCGACGCCTTGATCGCCACTGGGTGTCGTTGAGCGCCGCCTGAGCGCGCCGAGAGCGGCCGGTCTACTGGTGGGGGCCGGCGGGCGGAGCGAGCGCGCGTGAAGAGCGGCGGCGCGTGAGGTCGCGAGGAGCCTGGTTCAGAAGGGCGCGCTACCCCGCACCCCGCGGTTCGCAGCCCGGGTCCGTTGGCAAGCCGGCCGGGTACGCCGCGCGATCGACGAAGGCCGCATTCGTGGCCGTGCCGGAGGGGGCCTCTGACCTGCACTCCTGATGGAGCCGCCTAAGGGAATCGAACCCTTGACCTTCTCATTACGAGTGAGACGCTCTGCCGACTGAGCTAAGGCGGCGTGGCCCGCCGCGCGGGTGGGCCGGGGCAACTGTACCCAGCCCAGCCCCCCAGGCCAAAGCGGGGGCGTCACCCGGTGCAGGTCAGCACACCAGCCCGTCCTCGGGCACCAGCCCGTCCACCAGGTAGTCGTCGACCGCGTCCAGCACGCAGTCGTTGGAGCGGCCGTACGCGGCGTGCCCCTCGCCCTCCCAGGTGAGCAGGACCCCCGACTCGAGCTGCTCGGCGAGCGCCACGCTCCACTCGTACGGGGTGGCCGGGTCACCGGTGGTGCCCACCACCAGGATGGGTGCCGCGCCCGCCGCCTCGATCGGGCCCCGCTCCCCCCGCGGGGGCACCGGCCACGCCTCGCACCCGGCACCGGCCGCGAAGTCCCGGCCGAACGTCGGCGCCTCCTGCGCGACCTCGTCCGCCAGGGCCTGGATCTCCTCGAAGGTGCGTTCCGGGCTGGTGTGGTCGATGCAGTTGATCGCCTGGAACGCGATCATCATGTTCGACTCGTACGTGCCCTCCGTCGTGCGACCGAGGTACGCGTTGGCCAGCTCGAGCAGGATCGAGCCGCTGTTCTCCCGGATCGCCTCGTCCAGGGCCGCGGTCAGCAGGTACCAGAAGTCGTCGTCGTACAACGTGACGACGATCCCGTAGAACGCCAGGGTCGCGTTCAGCTCATCGCCCGTGGCGGTGTCCAGCGGCTGGCGCTGGATGCGGTCCATCAACGCGGCGATCTGCTGCTTGCCGGACTCCACCCCGCCGCTCAGCGGGCAGCCCCGGGCCGCCTGGCAGTCCTCGACGTACGCCGTCAGCGCGTTCTCGAACCCGATCGCCTGGCCGACCACCAGCTCGTCGAGGGTCACCGAGGGGTCCATCGCCGCGTCCAGCAGGAACCGGCCCACGTTCTCGGGGAACAGCTCGGCGTACCGGGCACCCAGGTACGTCCCGTAGGAGAACCCCGCGTAGTCCAGCTGGTCCTCGCCCAGGACCGCCCTGATCAGGTCCATGTCCCGGGCCGCGCTGCCCGTGTCGACATGCTCCAGGAGGGCGCCGGTGCTCTCCCGGCAGGCCTCCCCGAACTCCCGCAGCATGCGCCGCTGGTCCTCCAGGTCCTGGGGGGACTCGAACGGGGGGTCCGCGGTGAGGAACGCGTCGACCACCTCGTCGGGGCCGCAGTCCACCGCAGAGGACCGCCCCACCCCACGCGGGTCGAACCCCACCACGTGGTACGCCTCCAGCAGCCGGTCGCTGAACAGGCTGGTCGCCTGCTCGACGAAGTCGTACCCCGAACCGCCGGGCCCGCCCGGGTTCACCACCAGCGACCCCAGCGGCTCGCCCCCCGTGGCCACGGCCCGCCGCAGCGCCAGGGTGATCTCGCCCTGCTCGGGGTCCTCCCAGCTCAACGGCGCCGTGACGGTGGCGCACTCCAGCTCACCGCACTCCTCCCACACCACGTCCTGGGCGTAGAAGGCCTCCAGGTCACCCTCCTGGCCCAGGGTCGGCTCCTGCGCCGGGGGTGGGGCGTCCGGGTCGACGGTCGCCTGTTCCTTGGGCGCCACGCACCCGGCCAGCAGCAGCGCCGCACCGGCCCCCAGCGCCACTGCGCGGCGCAGCACAGCCCCACGTCGACGGGACGGTCCGGCCGTCGGGATCACCAGGGCGGGGGGCAGCGGGGCGTCAGGGCGGGGCACGGGACAACGGTAACGAACACCCACGTCACCGCGGGCGCCCGTGACCCCTCAGGCCTGGGGCCGCAGCGCCACCGCCATCGCCTCGACCGCGAGCAGCGGCGCGACGTTGCCCTCCAACCGGGTGCGCGCCTCGCCCACGGCATCCATGCGGCGCAAGGTCTGCTCCGCAGGGCACTCCTCGGCGAGCCTGCGGACCAGGTCCCCGTGGGCGGCGTTCACCGCCTCCACACCCGCCCCGAGCTGGAGCACCAGCACGTCCCGGTACAGGGACAGCAGGTCCACCAGTGCCCGGTCCAGCATGTCCCGCTGGGTGCGGGTCGCCCGCCGCTTCTGGTCCTCCTCCAGCTGGCGCACCTGCGCCCGGGACGTGGGGGGCAGGGTGCCGCCGTCCTCCACACCCAGGGTGCGCAGCAGGGCGGTGCGCTCGGCCGCGTCCCGGTCCTCGGTCGCGGCCTTCGCCTCTGCGGTGGCCGTCTCGACCAGCTCGGCGGCGGCGAGCACCGCGTCACCCACACCCCGCACCGACCCGACCAGCTCCAGGACCCGGGACCTGCGCGCCCGGGCCTCGGGGTCGCGCGCCAGACGTCGCGCCATCCCGATGTGGCTCTGCGCCGCACGCGCCGCCACCACCGCGACGTCACGGTCGATCCCGTCCCGACGCACCAGCAGGTCCGCCACCGCCCCCACCGGCGGCACCCGCAGGGCCACACCCCGGCACCGGGAACGGATCGTCACCACCACGTCCTGGGGGCTCGGCGCGCACAGCACCCACACCGTGCGCGGCGGGGGCTCCTCGATCGCCTTCAGCAGCACGTTCGAGGTCCGTTCGGTCATCCGGTCCGCGTCTTCCAGGACCATCACCCGCCACCGGCCCTGGGACGGGGCCCGCTGCGCCACCCCGATGAGGTCACGGACCTCGTCGATGCTGAACGTGACCTTCTCGGTCGCGACCACCGACACGTCCGCGTGCGTCCCCGCCACCGTCGTCGTGCACGCCTGGCACCGCCCGCACCCCGCGGCCGGGCACTGCAGCGCCGCGGCGAACGCCCGCGCCG
>NZ_AXCZ01000005.1 GCF_000767165.1 Cellulomonas bogoriensis 69B4 = DSM 16987 | reverse complement strand
CCCGCCTGCTGGGCGACGAGCACCACGCCGCGCACGTCGTCCAGGACTCCACCGCGCGCACCGCCACGGCGGTGCAGGACCTGCTGGACCGTGTGGGCCCCGCCGCCGCGGCGAACGCCCGCGCCGAGGCCGCCGAGCTGACCGAGGTCCTGCGCCGGGAGCACCCGGACGCGACGGTGGAACCCTGGGACTGGGCGTACTGCTCGCGGCTGCTCATGCAGGAGCGCTACGCCCTGGACGACGCGGTCCTGCGCCCCTACCTGGAGCTCGGGCGCGTCGTCCACGACGGGGTCTTCCACGCGGCCACCGCGCTGTACGGACTCACCTTCACCCGCCGGGAGGACCTGCGCGGCTACCACCCGGACGTGGAGGTCTACGAGGTGCACGACGCGGACGGGTCCCCGGCGGGCCTGTTCCTGGCCGACTGGTACGCCCGCCCCACCAAGGAGGGTGGGGCCTGGATGCACAACCTCGTCGACCAGAGCCACCTGCTGGGGCACAAGGCCGTGGTCGTGAACAACCTCAACATCACCCGCCCGGCCGACGGGCGGCCGACGTTGCTGACCTGGGACGAGGTGATCACCGCGTTCCACGAGTTCGGCCACGCCCTGCACGGGCTGCTGTCCGACGTCCGCCTGCCCTCCCAGTCCGGTACCGAGGTGCCCCGGGACTTCGTGGAGTTCCCCTCGCAGGTCAACGAGATGTGGGCGTGGGACCCCGCGGTGCTGGCCCGGTTCGCGGTGCATCACGTCACCGGTGAGCCGATGCCCTCCGAGTGGGTGCAGACCCTGGCCTCCTCGCAACGGTTCGGGCAGGGGCACGCCACCACCGAGTACCTGGGTGCCGCGCTCCTGGACCAGGCGTGGCACCGGCACACGCCCGAGGACCTGCCCACCACCCCGGAGGCCGTCGCAGACTTCGAGCGTGCCGTCCTGCAGGCTGCGGGCCTGGACGTACCCGGTGTGACGCCCAGGTACCGCAGCAC
Organism: Cellulomonas bogoriensis 69B4 = DSM 16987; assembly: GCF_000767165.1. Taxonomy (GTDB): domain Bacteria; phylum Actinomycetota; class Actinomycetes; order Actinomycetales; family Cellulomonadaceae; genus Actinotalea; species Actinotalea bogoriensis. Next base: position 43,777 of record NZ_AXCZ01000005.1, on the reverse strand, counting down.
CTACTTCAAGCACGTGTTCGGCGGGGGGTACGCCGCGGAGTACTACTCCTACCTGTGGTCCGCGGTCCTGGACGCCGACACCGTGGCCTGGTTCACCGAGAACGGCGGCCTGAAGCGCAGCAACGGTGACCGCTTCCGCCGGGCACTGCTGTCCCGGGGCGGCTCGTGCGACGTGATGGAGGCCTTCACGGAGCTGCGCGGGCGCGGTCCGGACCTCCAGCCGCTGCTCACCCGTCGCGGTCTGGCCTGACCTCCAGCCGGGTACCGTGGCCGTCATGACCACCCCCGCGACCGACCCCGGCACCCAGGCCGCCCACCCCACCGCCGAGGACGAGGTCGTGGGCATCTGCCAGGACCTGCTGCGGATCGACACCTCGAACTACGGTGACGGGTCGGGGCCGGGGGAGCGGGACGCCGCCGAGTACGTCATGGGATCCCTGTGCGAGGTGGGCCTGGACCCGGAGATCTTCGAGTCCGCACCCGGCCGCGCGAGCGTCGTGGTGCGCATGCCCGGGGTCGATCCGGCCCGGCCCGCGCTGGTCCTGCACGGCCACACCGACGTGGTACCCGCGGCCGCCGAGGACTGGACCGTCGACCCGTTCGGGGGCGAGGAGATCGACGGCCTGCTCTGGGGCCGTGGCGCGGTGGACATGAAGGACATGGACGCGATGATCCTGGCGGTCGTGCGCCAGATGGTGCGGGAGGGGCGTCGACCCGCCCGTGACCTGGTCGTCGCGTTCTTCGCCGACGAGGAGGCCGGCGGCAGGTTCGGGGCACGGTACGCGGTCGACCACCGTCCGGACCTGTTCGAGGGCGCCACCGAGGCGATCAGCGAGGTGGGCGGGTTCTCCGTCGACGTCGCCGGCCGGCGGACGTACCTGCTGCAGACCGCGGAGAAGGGCATCGGCTGGTTGCGACTGGTCGCCGACGGACGGGCCGGGCACGGGTCGCAGGTCAACACCGAGAACGCCGTGACGCACCTGGCGGCGGCGGTCGCGCGCATCGGCAACCACCCCTGGCCGTTGCAGCTCACCCCCACCGTCCACGCCCTCCTCAGCGGGGTGGCGGACCTCACGGGCCTGCCGTTCGACCCCGAGGACCCCGATGCCGTCGACCGGCTCGTGGACGCCCTCGGCCCGGCCGCGAGGTTCGTCGGTGCGACGGTGCGCAACACCGCGAACCCGACCCAGCTGCAGGCCGGCTACAAGTCGAACGTGATCCCCGGGACCGCGCACGCGGTCCTCGACACCCGTTTCCTGCCCGGGTACGAGGACGAGGCACGCGCCACCCTCGAGCGCCTCGCCGGGGACCACGTCCGCATCGAGGACCTGCACCGGGACCGTGCCCTGGAGGTCCCGTTCGCGGGAGACCTCGTCGATGCGATGGTCTCGGCGCTGCACGCCGAGGACCCCGGGGCGACGGTGCTGCCGTACACGCTGTCCGGGGGGACGGACAACAAGTCCCTGGCGCGGCTCGGGATCACCGGGTACGGCTTCGCCCCCTTGCAGCTGCCCCCGAGCCTGGACTTCGCGGCCATGTTCCACGGCGTCGACGAGCGTGTGCCGGTGCAGTCCCTGACGTTCGGTGTGCGGGTCCTGGACCGTCTGCTCGCCACCTGCTGAGGCGGTGGCGGGGTGCCTACAGCGTGCTCTGCACCCGGATGATCTTGCGGCGCAACCACACCTTGCGGGTCCCACCCGCGTACAGGCGCGTCCGGGCCAGCTCCCACCGGCCGTACTCGGCCTCCTCTGTGAGGCGGCGGCGCGCCTCACCCCGCGTGGTCCCCGGGTCGATCGTCACCACCCTGAACTCGTAGGCCCCCTGCTCGGCACGCCTGCGGATGGTGCTGGTCGCCACGTGGTCCTCCCCGCTGCCGGTGCTCCGAACGAGTGCCATTGTGCCTCCTACGGCGCTACGGTCGACCCATGACCGTTGACCCGCGTGCCGCGCTCGACCGCCTGCTCGCCGCGCTCGAGGGCCATCATCATGCCGTCAGCACCCGACGACGTGACGACGACCCCGCCGTGGACGACGCCTACGACGTCCTCGCCGACGCCTTCGAGGTGTACGACGACGCCTTGGTCAAGGTCTACGGGGAGACGTTGCCGTTCTACCTCGCCGACGACGACACCGACGACGAGGACGACGACACCGAGGACCTGGACGAGGACGACCTGGACGAGGACGACCTCGACGGCGCGGACCTCGACGTGGACCTCGACGACGAGGACGACCTGACCCCGTTGGAGGAGGACGAGGACCCCGACGCCGACGCGCGGTAGTCCACGGCCGTCCTCACCGGCGCTCGGGGTACCCGAGGTGGGGCGCGCTGACCTCGTCCAGTGCGGCCACGATCGCCTCGGGGAGCTCCACGTCCGTGGCCAAGGACTCCCGCAGCTGTGCTGCGGTCCGGGCGCCCACCACCGCCGAGCTCACGGCCGGCCTGCTCAGCACCCACGCGAGGGCCACCTCCAGGGGGCTGCGCTCCAGTCCCTGGGCTGCGGTGACGAGGGCCTCCACGACCGGGCTGGACGTCCGGCCGAGGTACGGCTCGACGAAGCCGGCCAGGTGCGCCGACGCCGCTCGCGAGTCCGAGGGGATCGCGTGCCGGTACTTGCCCGTCAGCACCCCGCGGCCCAGGGGCGACCACGCCAGGATCCCGGTCCCCAGATCCGTCGCGGCAGGCACGAGCTCACGTTCGATTCCCCGCTGGAGCAGCGAGTACTCCACCTCCACCGCTGCCATCCCGCCCGGGCCCAGAAGTGTGGCGACCCTGGCGGCCTGCCACGCCGGGTGGTCGGAGAGGCCGACGTAGCGTGCCTTGCCCGACCGCAGGGCCTGCTCCAGCGCCGTCACCGTCTCGGTCAGGGGTGTGCGTGGGTCCGGGGCCTGGACCAGCCACAGGTCCACGTGGTCGGTGCCCAGCCGGCGCAGTGACGCCTCCAGGGTGCCCAGGAGGTTCCCGCGGGAGGCGTCGACCACACCACCGTCAGGTGTCCGTCGTACTCCCGCTTTGGTGCACAGCAGGACGTCCTCACGCGAGACGGTGTCGCCCAGCAGCGCACCGATGAGCTCCTCGGCGCCGCCGTCGCCGTAGTGGGCGGCGGTGTCGACCAGCGTCCCACCGGCGTCGACGAAGTCGCGCAGCTGCTCGGACGCCTCGTGCTCGTCGGTGTCCCTGCTCCACGTCAGGGTGCCCAGGGCCAGCGACGAGACCCGTAGTCCCGTGCTGCCGAGCAGTCGCTCCTCCATGGCTGGTCAGGCTACCCGTCCGGGCACGGTAGCGTTGCGCGCCATGACGTGGTGGGAAGCCGTGTTCCTTGGTCTTGTCCAGGCTCTGACGGAGTTCCTGCCGATCTCCTCCAGCGCGCACCTGCGGATCGTCGGCGAGCTGCTGCCCGGGGGAGGCGACCCCGGTGCCGCGTTCACCGCCGTCACCCAGATCGGCACCGAGACGGCCGTGATCCTCTACTTCCGCAAGGACATCGCGCGCATCTGCGTGGCGTGGTGGCGCGCGATCACCGGCGCGACCGGCACCAGCTGGCGCGAGCGCCTCGGGTCGCAGGACGCCGACGCGCGCATGGGCTGGTGGATCGCGCTCGGCTCTGTGCCCATCGTGGTGCTCGGACTCACGTTCCAGGACTCCATCAAGGGACCGTTCCGGAACCTGTACCTGGTGGCGATGACCCTCGCGCTCTTCGCGATCTTCCTCAGCTTCGCCGACAAGTTCGGGGCCAAGCGGCGACGCCTGGACCAGCTGACCGGCAAGCACGCGATCATCTACGGCTTCGCGCAGGCCATGGCACTGATTCCCGGGGTGTCACGCTCCGGGGGCACCATCACCGCGGGGCTGCTCATGGGGTACACCCGGGAGGCGGCGGCGCGGTACTCGTTCCTGCTCGCGATCCCCGCCGTCATGGGCTCGGGGTTCCAGCAGCTGTTCGCGAGCCTCGATGAGTTCGCGCTCCCGGGGACGCCGAGCCTCGCCGCCACGGCACTGGCGACCCTCGTCGCGTTCGTGGCCGGCTACGGCGTGATCATCTGGTTCCTCAGGATCGTCTCGACCTACAGCTACCAGCCGTTCGTGATCTACCGGCTGGTCCTGGCCGCCGTGGTCGTGGCGCTGCTCGTCGCGGGTGTCCTCACCCCTGAAGGTGGCGTGCTGCACTAGCGTCGGCGCCTGCCCGGTTAGGCTTCGCGGGTGCGCACCTGGCCCTCCCCGCAGATCCCTCAGGTCCCCGGCCGCGGTGGGGAGGTGCACGTCCTGGACTCCGCGACCGGTCGGCTGGTCCCGGCCGCCTCCGGCCCCGTGGGTCGCATGTACGTGTGCGGCATCACGCCCTACGACGCCACCCACATCGGGCACGCGGCGACGTACATCGCGTTCGACCTGCTGCACCGGGCGTGGCTGGACTCCGGTCTGCTCGTGGAGCACGCCTCCAACGTGACCGACGTCGACGACCCCCTCCTGGAGCGGGCGCAGCAGACCGGGGTCCGGTGGGAGGACCTCGCGGCCGACCAGAGCGCCCTGTTCGCCGAGGACATGACGGCCCTGGGCGTCATCCCCCCCCACACCTACCTGGGCGCGGTCGAGACCATCCCGCTCGTGGTCGAGGCGGTGAGCGGCATGGTCCACCGGGGTCAGGCCTACCGGGTCCCCGCGGAGGACGGCACCGGGGGCGGGGACGCCACGTCCGGCGACGTGTACGCCGACCTCGCAGCGGTCCCGGACGCCCCGCCGATCTCGGACCTGGACCGGGAGCAGTCCCTGGCGCTGTTCTCCGAGAGGGGTGGGGACCCTGACCGGCCCGGTAAGCGTGACGCCCTGGACCCCGCGCTGTGGCGCTCCGAGCGCCCGGGGGAGCCGTCCTGGGACGGGGGGCCGCTCGGTCCGGGCCGCCCCGGGTGGCACGTGGAGTGCACGGTCATCGCCCGGCACTCGCTCGGTGACCAGGTGGACGTGCAGGGCGGTGGCCGGGACCTGCTGTTCCCCCACCACCAGATGAGCACCGCGCACTCCGTCGCGCTCGGGGCCCACGCCCCCCGCGTGCACGTGCACGCCGGGATGGTCGGCCTGGACGGGGAGAAGATGAGCAAGTCGAAGGGCAACCTGGTGCTCGTCTCCGCGCTCCGGGATGCGGGCGTGGACCCGATGGCGGTCCGGCTCGCCGTCCTCGCCCACCACTACCGCTCCGACTGGGAGTGGACCGACGGCGTCCTGGACCAGGCGCGCGATCGCCTGACCCGGTGGCGCACCGCACTGTCGGGCAACGGTGGACCGGACGCCGGGACGACCGTCGAGGCGGTCCGTGCGGCCCTCACCGATGACCTCGACGCGCCTGCAGCCCTCGCCGCAGTGGACACGTGGGTGGACGCGGCGCTCAGCATCGGCGGCGAGGTCGAGGGCGCGCCTGGCGTGATGGCGCGCGCCATCGATGCCCTCCTGGGTGTGCGCATGTGACTGGCCGCTGACTGGCCGATGGTCGGTCGCTGGTCGGCCCAGTGGTGCCCAGTGCCGGCCGGCGTCAGCCGGGCCCCGGCCCTCCGTCGCGGCGCCGTAGGTACTGCTCGAACTCCCGGGCGATCGCCTCGCCCGAGGCCTCCGGCAGGTCGGCGGTGTCCTTCGCCTCCTCGAGCTGGGCGACGTACTCGGCGATCTCCGTGTCCTCGGACGCGAGCTCGTCCACGCCGTGCTGCCAGGCGGCGGCCTCCTCGGCGAGGTCGCCGAGGGGGACCGGCTGCCCGACGAGCTGCTCCAGCCTGGCGACGATCGCGGCGGTCGCCTTCGGTGAGGGCGGGTGCGCGACGTAGTGGGGCACCGCCGCCCAGACGGACAGGGCGTGCATGCCACGGCGCGCTGCCTCGTGCTGCAGCACACCGACGATGCCGATGGGTCCCTCGTACGTGTTGGGTTCCAGGCCCAGCTCGGCGCGTACCTCGGCGTCGTCGGACGTCGCCGACACGGGGATGGGTCGGGTGTGCGGGACATCCGCCAACAGGGCCCCCACGGTCACCACGGTCGAGACACCGAGACGCTCCGCGGCGTCCAGGAGCTCCGTGCAGTAGGACCGCCACCGCATCGACGGCTCGACGCCGTGCACGAGCACCACGGACGTGCCACCGGGCTCGCCGACCGCCACGGACGTGCTGGGCCAGGTGATCGTCCGTGTTCCGTCGTCCTCGGCCGTGATGGTGGGGCGGCTCACCTGGAAGTCGTGGTACTCCTCCGGGTCGAGCTCCTCGACCGTCTGCGCACCCCAGACCTCGTGCAGGTGTGCCAGGGCCTGGGTGGCCGCCGACCCCGCGTCGTTCCAGCCCTCGAAGGCCGCGATCATCACCGGGCCGTGCAAGGGGCCAGGACCACGTACATCCGTCATGACGTTCAGCGTAGGCGCTCACCCTGGACGGGCCCGCCCGGGGCGAGGACGGAGCCCCGAACGACTCCCGGACGTGCAGCGCCGTCGGCCGGTCCGTGGACCACCGGAGCCCACGACCCTGAAAACCGGCAAATCGGTCATGTAGTCTCGGGCCCGCCCTGGCGTCAGGTCGGGGTGCCTCCGCGCGTGCACAAGGACGCTCCCGGCGCTGACCCCGTCACGAACCCCGACGATCGGGTGATCATGAGATTTGTCGCGGCCATCCTCCCCCTGGTCCTGTTCGCCGTGCCGGGTGCCGTTCTCGTCGTGGTCGGGCTGCGCCTGCAGCGACAGACGACGAGCGTGCCTCGTGTGCCGGTACAGGCGGTCGTGGTGGAGTACTCGAACTGGAGCAGCCCCAAGCGGGTCGTGTTCGACTACCCGGCGCCGGACGGCACCTGGATCCGCGCCCGGCGGATGACCGGGATCGCCCAGATGCAGACCCGAGGGCTCCTCGTCCGGCCCGGCGACGGGATCACCGTCTACGTCGACCCGAAGCGGCCCCACGACGTCAACCTCGGCCCCGTCGGCAGCGCAAGCGGCTTCGCCGGAGTCGCAATGATCGTCTTCGGGGCGGGCCTCGTCCTCGCAGGTCTCTCCAACACCGTGACCTTCGCCCGGTTCATCCTCGGTTGAGGGCCCCAGACCCGCCCACGTCGCTTCGCGTGCAGGACAGGCGGGTGGCACCAGGCAGAGGTGACGCCGTGGCCCCGTGACACCCGCACGCACCGTCGGCGCCCCGCATGCCTAGACTGCGGCCGTGCCGCACACATCCCCACGACCGGACGTACCGCTCAGGAGCACCAGCCGGGACCCCCGCACCACGGGACCGCTGCCGGCTGCGGTCCTGTGGGACATGGACGGGACGCTCGTCGACACCGAACCCGCCTGGATGGGTGCCGAGATCGCCCTCGTCGAGGAGTTCGGCGGGACATGGGCCCCCGCGGACGCCGTCCAGATGATCGGCCTGCCACTCCTGGACTCCGCCGCGATCCTCCGCGACCACGGGGTCCCGCTGGACGTCGAGGAGATCGCGTCACGCCTCGTCCAGGGCGTGGCCCGCGCCATCAGCGAGAGCCTCGTGTGGCAGCCCGGTGCCCGTGAGCTCCTCACCGCACTGCGTGACTCCGGGGTTCCCTGCGCGCTGGTCACCATGTCCTACCGGGTGCTGGCCGAGGCTGTCGTCGCCCGAGCACCCGGCGGGGTGTTCGACGTGCTCGTCACCGGCGACGAGGTCACCCATGGCAAGCCCGACCCCGAGCCCTACCTGCGAGCCGCCGACCTGCTGGGTGTCGACGTCACCGAGTGCGTGGCGGTCGAGGACTCACGGCCCGGGATCGCCTCCGCGCTGGCTTCCGGCGCCCGCACCCTCGGTGTCCAGCACATCGTCCCCGTGGACGCCCAACCGGGGCTGAGCCGGACCGACTCCCTGGCACGCATCGGCCTCCGGGACCTCGCGGTGTTGCGGTCCGGCGGGCAGATCGACCACCTCGACGGTCAACCCGGCTGACCGGCCCGTCCTGCCCCGACACCAGGTACGACCGCGGGCGCGACGACCTCCTGCCCGAGCGGCCGCACACCGATCGCCACCTCCACCGCACCGTCAGGGATCGGGGGAGGCGTACCACCGAAGGCCGGGCACAACGGCTTGTGCGCGCACCACCCGCACAACGGGGACGTCCGCGGCTGCCACGCCCCTCGCTCAGCGGTGGACCGGATGCCCGACCAGATCGACCTGACCCGCTCCTCCGTGCTGCGGAGCTCCTGGCGTGTCGGGACGTGACGCAGCACCTTCCCGTCCCCGAGGTACACCAGCTGCAGCATCGCCGGCAGCCGTCCCCGCAGGCGCTCCAGCACCAAGGCGTAGAACCGCATCTGGAACAGTGCGCCGCTCTCGTAGCCCTGTCGGGGTGACCGACCCGTCTTGTAGTCCACGACCCGGATCGCGCCGTCCGGGGCGACGTCCACCCGGTCGACCACCCCCCGCAGCAGCGGGCCGTCCTCGAGCTCGGTGCGGACCGCCAGCTCACGGTCCGCGGGCTCCAGACGCGTCGGGTTCTCCAACGTGAAGTACGTGTCGATGAGGCGTCCGGCCTCCTCGAACCACCCGGTGGTGTCCTGCGGGTCGGTCAGCACCTCCACGCAGTCGGGGCGGTCCGCCACCATCTGCTCCCACGCCGGGCCCAGCAGCGCCCTCGCCGCCTCGGGGGTCCGCTGCGGTGCAGGTGCGTCGTACAGGCGCTCGAGCACCGCATGCACCAGGGTGCCGCGAACTGCCGCGGCGCTCGGAGGCTCCGGCAACCGGTCTACCACGCGGAACCTGTACAGCAGCGGGCACTGCAGGAAGTCGTTCGCGCGGGAGGGGGACAGGCCCGGGGACGACCTGCGCACCTTCGGGTCGCGAGGGCTCGTCGTCTCGGGGACGGGGCTCGCAGTCACGGGACCAGGCTACGTGGCATCGGTGACACGGCCGACGGGCGCCCCGACACCCGTCGAGGAGCCCGGGTGACCACCGCATAAGGTGACGGGCGTGAGCAGAGCGACCGACCACGGCCGAACACGTGGGTGGGTCGTGGGCAGGGTGGCCGGGGCACCGGTCGTCGTGTCACCGGGCTGGGTGGTGGCAGCCGTCGTGCTCGTCGCGGTCTTCGGGCCCGCCGTCCAGAGGCTCGTCCCCGGCACCGGGTCCGGTGCCTACGCCGTCGCCGGGGTGTTCGTGGCGCTGCTCCTCGCCTCGGTGTTCCTCCACGAGCTCGCCCACGCCCTGGTCGCCCGCCGTCGCGGTGTCGAGGTCCGCGAGCTCGCTGTCACCCTGCTCGGGGGGCACACCCAGTTCGGTGCGGCCGCACCGACCCCGGCGACGAGCGCACTGATCGCGGTTGCCGGTCCGGCCACCAACATCGCGCTCGGCCTGGTCGCGTGGGCTGCCTCGTCGTGGGTCCCGGACGGGATCGCGACACTGGTCGTCACCGCCGCTGCGGTCGCCAACGGGTTCGTCGGGGTGTTCAACCTCCTGCCCGGCCTGCCGCTGGACGGAGGCCGCGTCCTCGAGGCGGCCGTCTGGGCCGGCACCGGTCGACGATCGACCGGGACCGCCGCCGCCGGGTGGGTCGGCAAGGCCGTGGCCGTGGGTGTGGTCGCCTGGATCCTCCTGCTGCCCCTGGCGCGTGGCACCACCCCCAGCCTCACCAGCGTCGTGTGGGGGGCGCTGATCGGTGCGTTCCTGTGGAGCGGGGCCACCCAGGCGATCCGCGGCGCGCGAGCGGCCGGTGCCGTCGAGGCACTGACCGTGACCGGTCTGATGCGTCCTGCCGTCGGACTGCCACGCAGCACCACGCTCCACCAGCTGGCCGACCGTGCCCTCCCGACCGGGATCGGCGTCGTCGTCCTCGACGAGGCCGGGGCCACGACGGGTTGCGTCGATCCGCAGGCGGTCGCCGCGGTTCCTGCGACCCACCGTGCCGGAACACCGCTGGACGCGGTGTGCGTCCCGGCACCGCCCCAGGCGTGCGTCCCGGCGGACCTCACCGGCAGCCCTGCGGTCGAGGCCATCGCCCGTGCTTCGCGCCACGCGGCCCTCATGCCTGTGCTGGACCGGCAGGGTCGGGTGGTCGGCGTCCTGCACACCCCCGACGTGGTACGAGCGCTCCGCCGACCGCCGGCGCGCCGCTGACCGTCGGGGGTCTCCTAGACTCGTCCGTCGTGACCACCTCCAGCAGCGCCCCCGGACCGCGTGCCACCACTGGCCCCGCAGACGACGCACCTGGAGGTGCCCCCCGCGACTCGGTCCCCGGTGCGGTCGGCGCGACCGGTGCGACGCTGCGCCGCGGCCCGTTGCGCGTCGGAGAACGGGTGCAGCTCACCGACCCGCGCGGACGCCTCCACACCATCACTCTGGCTGCCGACGCGACGTTCCACACCCACAAGGGCTACTTCCGTCACGACGAGCTCATCGGTGGGCCCGAGGGATCGGTGGTGACGAGCTCCGGTGGGGTCGCCTACCTGGCGCTGCGCCCCCTGCTGTCGGACTACGTGCTGTCGATGCCTCGAGGCGCGGCCGTCGTGTACCCCAAGGACGCGGGCCAGATCGTCGCGATGGCCGACATCTACCCCGGCGCACGGGTCATCGAGGCGGGCGTCGGTTCGGGTGCCCTGACCATGTCCCTGCTGCGGGCGGTCGGGGACCACGGGTACCTGCACTCGATCGAGAGGCGCGAGGACTTCGCCGCAATCGCCCGGGCCAACGTCGAGACGTTCTTCGGCGGCCCGCACCCGGCGTGGAACCTCTCGATCGGTGACCTCAGCGACGTCATGCCGCAGGTCGAGGGGCCTGGCCAGGTGGACCGGGTGGTGCTCGACATGCTCGCGCCCTGGGAGAACATCGACGCCGTCGCCCACGCCCTGGCTCCCGGCGGTGTGCTGGTCGCGTACGTGGCGACCACGACCCAGCTGTCCAGGCTCGCCGAGGACCTGCGCGACGACGGGCGGTTCACCGAGCCGCAGGCGTGGGAGTCGATGGTGCGCGGCTGGCACCTCGAGGGTCTGGCCGTCCGCCCCGAGCACCGGATGATCGGTCACACGGGCTTCCTGCTGACGACCCGGCGCATGGCCGACGGCGTCCCTGCCCCCGAGCGTCGTCGACGCCCGGCCAAGGGCGCCTACCCCGAGCACGAGTGGACGCCGGACGACCTCGGCGAGCGCCCGGTCTCGGACAAGAAGATCCGGCGCGTGCGCCGGGACCTGGGTGCCGTGCCCCCGCAGGGGGGCGACACCACCCCACCCGCGGCGACCTGAGGCTGCGCAGGTCACCCCGCCCCGCATAGGGTCGGGTCAGCACGACGTCGACCGGGACCGCACCCGGGCGGCATCGGCCGCGGACCCCGGGAGGCGCCATGACCTACATGTCCGACAACGACGAGGGTCGCGCGTCCGCGACCGCACGCGAGGTCCAGATCCTCGCCACCAAGAACGAGCGGCTGGCCGACGCCCTGCGCACCGCACGTGAGCGCATCGCCGAGATGCAGGAGCAGCTCGCCGAGCTGGGGCGTCCCCCGGCGACGTTCGCCACGTTCCTCACCGCGAGGCCGGACGGGACCGTCGAGGTCATCTCCTCCGGGCGCAAGATGCACCTGACCGCGGCGCCCGGAGTGGACGTGGAGTCCCTGCGCCCCGGGCAGGAGGTGCGGCTCAACGAGGCGTACGCGGTCGTGGAGGCCTGCGGGTACGAGGTGGTCGGGGAGGTCGTGTCGGTCAAGGAGCTGGTCGACGACGAGCGCGCCCTGGTGGTGGGGCGCGCGGACGAGGAGCGTGTGGTCCGCCTGGCGGGTTCCGTCCTGGACGCGCCGGTCCGGATCGGTGACGCGCTCACCGTGGACGCCAAGACGGGATTCGTGTTCGAGCGGGTCCCGCGGTCCGAGGTCGAGGAGCTGGTCCTGGAGGAGGTCCCGGACATCGACTACCGGGACATCGGGGGGCTCGGTTCGCAGATCGAGCAGATCCGGGACGCCGTGGAGCTGCCCTTCACGCATCCGGCGCTGTTCCGTGAGCACGGGCTGCGGCCGCCCAAGGGTGTCCTGCTGTACGGTCCGCCCGGGTGCGGCAAGACCCTGATCGCCAAGGCCGTGGCACGGTCGCTGGCCGAGACGCGGGGCCGGCGCGGGTCGGACGGCCGGGCGGCCAAGAGCTACTTCCTCAACGTCAAGGGCCCCGAGCTTCTGAACAAGTACGTGGGGGAGACCGAGCGGCACATTCGCCTGATCTTCGCCCGGGCGCGGGAGAAGGCGTCGCAGGGTAACCCGGTGGTGGTGTTCTTCGACGAGATGGAGTCGCTGTTCCGTACCCGCGGGACGGGGGTGTCCTCGGACGTGGAGACGACGGTGGTGCCCCAGCTGCTGAGCGAGATCGACGGTGTGGAGCGCCTGGACAACGTCATCGTGATCGGTGCCTCGAACCGCGAGGACATGATCGACCCGGCGATCCTGCGGCCCGGTCGCCTCGACGTGAAGATCAAGATCGAGAGGCCGGACCCGGAGGCCGCACGGGACATCTTCGCCAAGTACCTGACGTCCGAGCTGCCCCTGCACCCGGAGGACCTCGCCGAGCACGAGGGCGACCCGGTGGCGACCGTCGAGGCGATGATCCGCTCGGTCGTGGAACGCATGTACGCCGAGACGCCCGAGAACGAGTTCCTCGAGGTGACGTACGCCTCGGGTGACAAGGAGGTCCTGTACTTCAAGGACTTCAGCTCCGGGGCCATGATCCAGAACGTCGTGGACCGCGCCAAGAAGAGTGCGATCAAGGAGCTCCTGTCGACGGGGCAGCGGGGGATCAGGGTCGAGCACCTGCTCACGGCCTGCGTGGACGAGTTCAAGGAGAACGAGGACCTGCCCAACACGACCAACCCGGACGACTGGGCCCGGATCTCGGGCAAGAAGGGTGAGCGCATCGTGTTCATCCGCACGATCGTGCAGGGCAAGGGCGGCAAGGAGAGCGGGCGCACGATCGAGACGATGACGCCGACGGGGCAGTACCTGTAGCCGACTAGCCTGACCCGGTGAGCGTGCGCCGGGTGATGGGGATCGAGACCGAGTACGGCATCGTCGAGCCGGGGCGGCCCGGGGCGAACCCGATGCTGCTGTCCAGCCACGTGGTGGCCGCCTACGCGGCGGCGGTGGCCGGGGGGCAACCCGGCGAGGGGCGTCGGGCACGGTGGGACTACGAGGACGAGGACCCGCTCGCCGATGCCCGCGGGTTCCGCCTGGACCGTGCCTCGGCGCACCCGTCGCTCCTGACCGACGACCCGGCGCGTCCGGCCCCGCCCGGCCCGGACGCGGACCTCTCGGCGACCGATGTGGACCGTCCGGGTGTCGAGCCCTACGACGACCCGGGTGCCGCCACCTCGATCCTCACCAACGGTGCGCGCCTCTACGTCGACCACGCCCACCCCGAGTTCTCCACCCCTGAGGTCACCAACCCCCGGGACGCGGTCCTGTGGGACCGGGCGGGGGAGCAGGTGATGCTCCGCGCGGTGCGGGCCCTGGCCCAGAACCCGGCCATGCCGGACGTGGTGCTCTACAAGAACAACGTCGACGGCAAGGGCGCGTCGTACGGCATGCACGAGAACTACCTCGTGGACCGTCAGGTGCCGTTCGTGGACCTCGTCGCGCTGCTCACCCCGTTCCTCGTGACCCGGCAGGTGTTCACCGGGGCGGGCCGCGTGGGGCGCGGGCCCACGGGCCAGGGTGCGGGGTTCCAGCTGTCGCAGCGGGCCGACTACATCGAGGCCGAGGTCGGCCTGGAGACCACCCTGCGCCGCCCGATCGTCAACACCCGCGACGAGCCGCACGCGGACCGGGACCGGTGGCGGCGCCTGCACGTGATCATCGGGGACGCGACGTCGCTGGAGGTCGCGACCTTCCTTCGGGTGGGCACCACGTCACTGGTCCTGTGGCTCGCCGAGCACGCCGGCCGGCACCCCGAGGCGGTGCAGTCGTTGGTCGACCTGCGCCTGGCCGACCCGGTGTCGGCGGTGCAGCAGGTCAGCAGGGACCTGACCCTGGCCGAGCCCTTGGACCTTGCCGACGGCCGCCGGCTCACCGCCCTGGAGATCCAGCAGGCGTACCTGGAGGCGGTGGGTGCCGCGCTCGGGGCGGACATCGACGTCGCGTCGCGGGAGGTCCTGGACCGGTGGGACTCGGTGCTCGCGCGCCTGGCCGTCGACCCGACGTCGTGCGCGCGAGAGGTCGAGTGGGTGGCCAAGCTGCGGGTCCTGGAGGGGATGCGCCGCCGTGACGACCTGCGCTGGGACCACCCGCGGCTGGCGGCGATGGACATCCAGTGGTCCGACGTGCGCCCGGAGCGGGGCATCTACCAGCGGCTGCGCGCCGCGGGCGCGGTCGAGCTGCTCGTCGACGACCAGGACGTGGCACGCGCTGTCGTGGAGCCCCCTGAGGACACCCGCGCCTACTTCCGGGGGACCGTCGTCGCCCGCTTCGGCTCGGCGGTCCGTGCCGCGAGCTGGGACTCGGTGGTCCTGGACGTGCCCGAGCTGCCGACGTTGCGGCGGGTGCCGCTGCGGGACCCGTGGCGTGGGTCGCGCGCCCACGTCGGTGCCCTGCTGGAGCAGTGCCCGGACGCGGCGACCCTGGCCGCCCGGCTGGGTGTGGGCTGACACCCTAGGATCACAGCATCGGCACGTACGACACCGGGGAGGCATCATGGCCGGTCAGGACCAGCGCCAGCACCGTCGCGAGGACGAGGACCCGCACGACCTCCCCGAGCCGGCCCCCGCTGCGCCCGCGGCGCAGGGGCGGGACGCCGAGGTCGACTCGCTCCTGGAGGAGATCGACGAGGTGCTGGAGTCGAACGCCGAGTCGTTCGTCCGTGGCTTCGTCCAGAAGGGCGGTCAGTGACCTTCTATGGCAGATCACGGCCGGTTGCCGCCCTCGTTCATGACGCCGGGCACGTCCTCGTTCCTCGACTTCCTCGCCGCGCACGACGCGTCCCTGCTGCCGGGACGGGATCTGCCGGGAGGTGAGGTCCCGGCTGCGCCCACGGCGACCACGATCGTGGCGCTGACCTTCGACGGGGGTGTGGTCATGGCGGGGGACCGGCGTGCGACCGCCGGCTCGATGATCGCCAGCCGCCACATCGAGAAGGTGTTCCCCGCGGACGAGTACTCCGCGGTGGGCATCGCCGGCACCGCCGGGCTCGCGATCGAGCTGGTGCGCCTGTTCCAGCTGGAGCTGGAGCACTACGAGAAGATCGAGGGAACGCTCCTGTCGCTCGACGGCAAGGCCAACAGGCTGGCGACGATGATCCGCAGCAGCCTCCCCCTGGCGATGCAGGGGCTGGCGGTGGTGCCGGTGTTCGGTGGGTACGACCTCGCGCGCGGCGAGGGCCGCATCTTCTCCTACGACGTGACCGGCGGCCGGTACGAGGAGGCCGAGTTCCACGCGGTGGGGTCCGGTTCGGTGTTTGCCCGAGGGTCGCTGAAGAAGCTCTGGTGGGCGGGGATGGACCAGCAGGACGCCGTGCGGACGGCCGTGCACGCCCTCGTCGACGCCGCGGACGACGACTCGGCGACCGGTGGGCCCGACGCCACCCGCCAGATCTGGCCGGTGGTCGCCACCGTGACGGCGACCGGCTACCGACGCGTCGACGACGAGGCGCTCGCCACGGCGCACCGCGAGGTGGAGGGCGTGCGCCGGGCCACCCGGGGCGTGGGGGGTGACCAGCGATGAGCATGCCGTTCTACGTCTCGCCCGAGCAGCTGATGAAGGACCGTGCCGACTACGCGCGCAAGGGCATCGCCCGTGGACGGTCCGTGGTGGTCCTGGCGTACGAGGGCGGTATCGCGTTCGCGACCGAGAACCCCTCGAGGGCGCTGCACAAGATCTCCGAGATCTACGACCGGATCGCGTTCGCCGCGGTCGGCAAGTACAACGAGTTCGAGAACCTGCGGGTGGCAGGGGTGCGGTACGCCGACCTGCGCGGCTACTCCTACGACCGTGCCGACGTCAATGCCAGGGGCCTGGCGAACGCCTACGCCCAGACCCTGGGCACGGTGTTCACCACGGAGTCCAAGCCCTTGGAGGTCGAGCTGGTCGTCGCCGAGGTGGGCACCACGGAGGACGAGGACCAGGTCTACCGACTCTCCTACGACGGGTCCGTCGCCGACGAGCGCGGTCACGTGGTGATGGGCGGGCAGGCCGAGCACCTGTCGCAGCGTTGTGCCGAGCGCTGGGAACCGGGTATGGACCTGGAGGGCGCGGTCCGGCTGGCGGTGGACGTCCTGGGCACCCAGCCCGAGGGCCAGGCACGGGAGATCGGCGCAGCCCAGCTGGAGGTCGCCGTCCTGGACCGTGCCCGGCCGCGGCGGGCGTTCCGACGTCTGACCGGTCCGGTGCTGGCCGAGCTGCTCGGGCGGGCGTGACGTGGACCGGCGGATCTTCGGGCTCGAGACCGAGTACGGGGTCACGTGCGCGGTCAGCTCGGGGAGGGGTCTGTCGGCCGACGAGGTCGCGCGTTACCTGTTCCGCAAGGTGGTGGCGTGGGGCAGGTCCTCGAACGTGTTCCTGCGCAACGGGTCCCGGCTCTACCTCGACGTGGGCTCGCACCCCGAGTACGCGACAGCCGAGTGCGACGACGTCCGGGACCTGATCGCCCATGACCGGGGCGGGGAGCGGATCCTGGAAGGTCTGGTCGTCGACGCCCAGCAGCGGTTGGAGGACGACGGTCTTCCCGGGCGCGTCCACCTGTTCAAGAACAACACGGACTCGGCGGGCAACTCCTACGGGTGCCACGAGAACTACCTGATCCGTCGGCAGGGCGACTTCGGCCGCCTGGCCGAGGTCCTGGTGCCGTTCCTCATCACCCGTCAGGTCCTGACGGGTGCGGGAAAGGTGCTGCCGACCCCGCGTGGGGCGCGCTACTGCCTGTCCCAGCGCGCCGACCACATCTGGGAGTCGGTGTCGAGCGCCACGACCCGGTCCCGCCCGATCATCAACACGCGCGACGAGCCTCACGCGGACGCCGAGACCTACCGTCGCCTGCACGTCATCGTCGGCGACTCCTCGATGTCGGAGACGACCACGCTGCTCAAGGTCGGCTCGACGGACCTGCTGCTGCGCATGGTCGAGGCCGGGGTCCCGATGCGTGACCTGGGGCTGGAGAACCCGATGCGGGCGATCAGGGAGATCAGCCACGACATGACCGGCACGGCGCCCGTCCAGCTGTCCGGGGGGCGCACGGCGTCGGCCCTGGACGTCCAGGAGGAGCTGTTCGGGCGGGTGCAGGCGTTCGTCGCCGACGGGGTGGAGCTCACCTCGGTGGTGCAGCAGGTGATGGACCTGTGGGAGCGGGGGCTGAAGGCCGTGCGCTCGGGTGACCTCGCGTCGGTGGAACGCGAGCTGGACTGGGTGATCAAGTGGCGCCTGATCGAGCGGTACCAGGCCAAGCACGGCCTGGCCCTGGACGACGCCCGCATCGCGCGGCTGGACCTCGCCTACCACGACATCTCCCGCACCGAGGGCCTGTACAACCTGCTGGCCGCCCGCGGCATGGTTGAGAGGGTCGTCGAGGACATCGAGGTGTTCGAGGCGACGGCCCGGCCCCCGCAGACCACCCGGGCGAAGCTGCGCGGAGACTTCGTGCGCCGGGCCCAGGAGGCGCGCCGGGACTACACGGTCGACTGGGTGCACCTGAAGCTCAACGACCAGGCCCAGCGGACGGTCCTGTGCAAGGACCCCTTCCGGTCGGTCGACGAGAGGGTGGATCGGCTCCTGGAGTCCATGTGACCACACCGGTGAGGGCCTGGTGAGGCCGGTGTGAAGGTCGTCCGGCGTGTGGCCGCGGACGGGTCGAACGCCTCCGTCGGACCCGTACAGTAGGCGGACGCGGTGGCCTTCCTGCACCGTGGCCCCTGCCCGTCCCCGCCGGGTGGGTCAGCTCGTCGAAGGGATCCTCGTGCGTCGTCGTACCGCACTCGCCGCCTCTGGCGCCGTCTCCGTGACCCTGGTCGCAGGACTGCTCGGGGGGTGCGGCCCCGACGGCGCGCCGCAGACCGAGGTCACCGTGACCGGCGAGTACGGTGCGGTGCCGGAGCTGGAGTACGACAAGCCGCTGGAGGTCTCCGAGGCGTGGTCCGAGCTCCTGTGGGAGGGTCAGGGCCCCGTCCTGCGCGAGGACGAGCCGGTGCTGGTCGACTTCTACGCCGAGGACGGCCGGGACGGCAGTCTCGTGAACGAGACGTACACCTCTGATCCCAAGCCGCACATGCTGAGCCCGGAGAGCGTCAGCGTCGAGATCTTCGAGGCCCTGGTGGGACGGCCGGTGGGGTCGCGGGTGCTGCACGTCGTCCCGGAGGGCCCGACCTACCCCCGGACGGTCGCCGTGTACGACATCCTCCCGACCCGGGCCGACGGTGAGCCCGTTGAGGTGCGGGAGGGCCTGCCCGAGGTGGAGCTGGCCGATGACGGGGCCCCGTCGGTCACCATCCCCGAGGACGTCGACCCGCCCCAGGAGCTGGTCGTCCAGCCGCTCCTGCGGGGCACGGGCGAGCAGGTCTCACCGGGCCAGGTGGTGACCGTCCAGTACACCGGCGTGACCTGGTCCGACGGCGAGGTGTTCGACACCACGTGGGGCAACGGCAAGCTCCCGGCGCCGTTCCCGATCGCGGTGGGCCTCGTGGTCCCCGCGTGGGACGAGGGGCTGGTGGAGCAGACGGTCGGTTCCCAGGTGCTGCTCGTCGCCCCGCCCCAGTGGGGGTACGGGGGTACCGAGACCGAGCTCGCGGACGAGACGCTGGTGTTCGTGGTGGACATCCTCGCGGTGCGGGGCGAACCCCGCGACCGCGTTGAACCGACCGAGTGAGAGGGTTGCTGTGAGTGCTGCCGTGCGCGTGATCCCGTGCCTGGACGTCGACGCGGGCCGTGTGGTCAAGGGCGTGAACTTCCGGGACCTCCGGGACGCGGGGGACCCCGTGGAGCTGGCGCGCCGGTACGACGCGGAGGGCGCGGACGAGGTCACGTTCCTCGACGTCTCGGCGTCCTCCGGCGACCGGCAGACCACCTACGACGTCGTGGGGCGCACCGCGGAGGAGGTCTTCGTACCGCTGACCGTCGGTGGGGGGGTCCGGTCGACCGACGACGTGGACCGGCTCCTGCGTGCCGGCGCGGACAAGGTCGGCGTCAACACCGCCGCCATCGCGCGCCCGGAGCTGGTGGCCGAGATCGCAGCCCGGTTCGGCAGCCAGGTGCTCGTGCTGTCGGTCGACGCCCGGCGCGTGGTCGACGGGCCACCCACCCCGTCCGGGTACGAGGTCACCACGCACGGTGGTCGACGGGGCACCGGCATCGACGCGGTCGGGTGGACGCGCCGCGCGGTGGAGCTCGGGGCGGGCGAGGTGCTGCTCAACTCGATGGACGCGGACGGCACGACCGACGGGTTCGACCTGGAGATGCTCCGTGCGGTGCGGGCCGAGGTCCACGTCCCGCTGATCGCCAGCGGTGGTGCCGGCACCCCCGAGCACTTCGTGGAGGCGGCGCGCGCGGGTGCGGACGCGTTGCTGGCGGCGAGCGTGTTCCACTTCGGGGTGCTGACGGTCGGGGACGTGAAGGCCCGCCTGCGGCAGGCGGGTGTCTCGGTCAGGTGACGCGCGGCGGCCGTGCGGCGTGCACGGCCGCGACCGCCTGGTCCGGACCCCGCACGGTCACCCGGGCCACGGTCGAGCGTTCGAAGGCGTGCAGCACGAGCTCTCCGACGGGGCCCTCGACGACGACGTCCAGGCCTTCCGGGGTCGCGTCGCGGCCCGGGCGGGGCACCCGACGCACCCGGGTGGTGCGGCCCGAGGGGTCCCGCAGCACCACGCCCGCCGGGACGTTGCGGTAGAGCATCTTCGCCATCGTCACCAGGCGCGCGTGCAACGCCTCCACGTGCGCGTCCGGCAGCGGGCGCGGGTCTGGGTCCTGGCCCGGTCGCCGTCGCACGTCCTCGGTGTGGACGTGCATCTCGACCAGCTGGGCCGCGTCCCCGGCGAACGCCAACGGGTGCAGGCGGGCCGGCCCACGCGCGACGCGGCCCAGGAGCGCCTCGTAGCCCTGCTGGTCGTTGGCGCGGGCGCCCAGGCGCTTGGTCTGCCGCTCGGTCCTGGCGGCGAGGGGCGGAACGACGATCCCCGCGGCTGCCACGAGGGTGCTCTCGCGCAGCACCACGTGCGCGGCGAGGTCCTCGGTGGCCCAGCCCTCGCAGAGCGTCGCAGCCCCCGGCCCGGCCTCGCGCAGCGCCGTGACCAGGGCGTGGCGTTCGTCCATGTGCCAGGGCATGCCACATCGTCGCACGCCTCGCCGGGCCGACCACCAGGTGACGGTCACGTCAGAACCGCATGAGATGCTGAGCCGACCGGCGCGACCGCCGCCGGGCTCCCCCTGTGACGAGAGGAACGGCGTGCCTGCGCGTCCTCTGCGGCCACGTCGTCACGGCGACGACGTGGACCCTGACCGGCCGTCGGGCCCGCGCGCACCCGCGCACGCCCTGACCGGCTCGGTGACCACCCGTTCGGTCCGCCTCATGGCCCGCGGGATCGCGTCCCAGCCGCGGACCTACGCCGTGGCGATCCTCACCTCAGGGCTGTTCGGCGCGTTGACGGTAGCGGTCAGCCAGGTGCTCGGGGCCGTCACCGACCGGGTGGTGGTGCCCGGTGCCCTCGGTGAGCTGGACGGGACCCGGCCGGTGTGGCTCGCCGGGGCCGCCCTGGCCGCGGTCGCGCTCGGCCTGGCGACGTCGGTCGCGGCCCGCCGCGTGTTCGCCGGGATCGGTGTCTCCGACATCCAGGCCGACCACCGACGTGCGGTCACCCGGCAGTACCTGCGGCTGCCCATGTCGTGGCACCGGCAGCACCCGACGGGCCAGCTGCTGTCGAACGCCAACGCCGACGTCGAGGCGGCGACGGGGGTGTTCAACCCGTTGCCGTTCGCCCTGGGCGTCGTGGTCATGATCGGTGTGGCCGCCGTGGCGCTGTTCCGGGTCGACGTGTGGCTCGCGGTCACGGCCCTGGTGGTGCTGCCCGTCGCGGTCGTCGCGAACCTGGTCTTCCAGCGGTACATGTCCCCGGCGATCACCCGGGCGCAGCAGCTGCGCGCCGAGGTGTCGGACGTGGCCCACGAGAGCTTCGAAGCGGCGCTGCTCGTCAAGTCCCTGGGCACCGAGGACCGTGAGGAGGCACGGTTCGCGGCACGTGCCGACCAGCTCCGGGCGGCCAACGTCCGCGTCGGCAAGGTACGTGCGGTGTTCGACCCGGTCATCGAGCTCCTGCCGAACCTCGGCACCCTGCTGGTGCTGGTGGTGGGCGCACACCGGGCGGCGGCGGGTGCTGTGGAGACCGGTGGGATCGTGGCCGCCGCCTACCTGCTGACGCTGATGGCGGTCCCGGTGCGCGCGTTCGGCTGGGTGCTGGGCGAGCTCCCCCGGGGGCTGGTCGGCTACGACCGGATCGCCCGCGTCCTGGACGCCCGGGGGACGCTCGCCCCGGGCACGACGTCGCTGCCGTCGGCGCCGCAGGGTGCGCACGTGCAGGTGCGGGGCGTGTCGGTACGTGTCGGCAGCCACACGATCCTGGACGGGGTGGACGTCGACCTCCCGCCCGGGCGGACGGTCGCGCTCGTGGGCCCGACGGGTGCGGGCAAGACCACCTTGGCGGGTCTGCTCAGCCGCCTCCAGGACCCGACGTCGGGGCACGTCCACGTCGACGGGCTCGACGTACGTGACGTCCGGGAGGAGGACCTGACGGGGCAGGTGGCGCTGGTGTCGCAGCAGACGTTCCTGTTCGAGGACACCGTGCGCGCGAACGTGACACTGGCCGACGCGGACGACCCCGGCGCCCCGGACGACGCGCACGTGTGGGAGGCGCTGCGCCTGGCCCGGGTCGACGACGTGGTGCGGCGGCTGCCCGGTGGGTTGGACGCCCCGCTGGGGGAGCGGGGGGCGAACCTGTCCGGGGGGCAGCGCCAGCGCATCGCGATCGCCCGCGCCCTGGTGCGACGTCCGCGGGTGCTGGTGCTGGACGACGCGACGTCCGCGGTCGACCCGGGGATCGAGCAGGAGATCCTCGAGGGCTTCCGCGAAGGTGAGGACGGGACCCAGGGCCCCACCGTCCTGATGATCGCCTACCGGATGTCCTCGGTGCTGCTGGCGGACGCGGTCGTGCACCTGCGCGCCGGGCGGGTGGTGGACCAGGGCACACACGCGGAGCTGCTGGTGCGTGACCCGGGCTACCGGGAGCTGGCGACCGCGTACGAGAAGGAGTCGGCGCGTCGCAGCGCCGATGCTGAGGGCGAGGCACCATGAGCACCCAGGACGGCGTCCGCCTGGAGGGCACGAGTGCGTTGGGGGCCTGGGCCACCCTGAGGCGCGGGGTGCAGCTCTCCCCGCAGATCGTGCAGGGCATCTGGGTGACGCTCGCCCTGGCGGTGCTGGCGGCCGTCGGCAGGGTGGTCGTACCGGTGGCGGTCCAGCAGACGATGGACACGGGGATCCTCGCCCCGGACGGCCCGCGGACCGACAGGGTCGTGCTCCTGGTGGTCCTCGCAGCCGTGGGCCTGGGGATCGCGGGGACGAGCGCCGCACTGGTGAACATCCGGCTCTTCCGGTCCAGCGAGGCCGGGCTGGCCGCGCTTCGGGTCAGGGCGTTCCGTCACATCCACGACCTGTCCGCGCTCACCCAGAGCACCGAACGGCGCGGGAGCCTGGTCTCCCGGGTCACCAGTGACGTCGACACCATCTCGCTGTTCGTGCAGTGGGGCGGCATCATGCTGCTCGTCTCGGTGCTGCAGATCGTCGTCGCGACCGGCCTGATGCTGGTGTACTCCTGGCAGCTCACCATCGTGGTGTGGGCCTGCTTCATCCCGCTGATCCTGGTGCTGCGCCCGGCCCAGCGCCGCGTGAGCGACGCCTACGCCGCGGTGCGGCAGCGGGTCGGGGCCATGCTCGGTGCGGTGTCCGAGGCCGTCGTCGGCGCCGAGACGATCAAGGCGTACGGGGTGGGTGCGCGCACGCAGCGCCGCATCGACGCGGCCGTCCGCGCGACCAGGGACGCGATGGTGCGCGCCCAGGTGCGCGTCGCGGTGGTGTTCTCCAGCGGGGTCCTGGTGGCGAACCTGGTGCTGTCCGCCGTGGTGGTGGTCGGTTCGTTGATGGGTATCGACGGGACGTTGACGGTGGGACGGGTCCTGGCGTTCCTGTTCCTGGTCCAGCTCTTCACCGGCCCGGTCCAGATGGCCACCGAGATCCTCAACGAGCTGCAGAACGCGCTGGCGGGGTGGCGCCGCGTGATCGGCGTCGTCGACACCCGGATCGACGTGCCCGACGCCGGTGAGGACGGCACCCGGAGCCCTCGGGGTGCGGCCACCGTCGAGCTGCAGGGGGTGTCGTTCGCCTACCCGGGCGGCCCGACGGTGCTGCACGACGTCGACCTCACCCTGCCTGCCCGCACCAAGGTGGCGGTGGTCGGCGCCACGGGCTCGGGCAAGACGACCCTGGCGAAGCTGGTGACCCGGCTCGTGGACCCGGCCCGGGGGCGGGTCCTGCTCGACGGTGTGGACCTGCGTGACGTCCCGCGCGCGGACCTGCGCCGACGGGTGGTCCTGGTGCCGCAGGAGGGCTTCCTGTTCGACGGGACGCTCCTGGAGAACGTCGCGTACGGCATCCGTGACGGCAGGGACGGGGTCGACGGTCCAGCCGCCCGGGTCGACGGGCGCGGGGCGGTGCTGGACGAGGACCGGGTCCGCTCGGCGTTCGCCGACCTGGGCCTCCAGGACTGGCTTGCCGACCTGCCCGGCGGGCTGCACGCGGACGTGGGTCAACGGGGCGAGAGCCTCTCGGCGGGGGAGCGACAGCTGGTCGCCCTGGCCCGTGCCCACCTCGCCGACGGCGACTACCTGGTCCTGGACGAGGCCACCAGCGCCGTGGACCCTGCCACCGAGGTGCGGATCGCCCAGGCCCTGGACCGGTTGACGTCCGGGCGGGGGACGTTGACCATCGCGCACCGGCTCTCGACGGCCGAGGCCTCCGACCTCGTGGTGGTCGTCGACGAGGGCCGGGTGGTGGAGGTCGGGACCCACACCGACCTGGTGGCCCGCGGTGGGCGGTACGCCACGATGCACGGCGCGTGGGTGGCCCAGACGCGATGACCGTCGTCGTGCGGGTCCCGGTCCGTGGCAGGATCGGCGGGTGCCGACCCCACTGACGCCCACCCCGCTGGACCCTGCACTCGCCGCCCGCCTGAAGCGCGACGCGTCGGGCCTGGTGTGCGCGGTCGTCCAGCAGCACGACACCGGGGACGTCCTGATGGTGGGCTGGATGGACGACGAGGCCCTGCACCGCACCCTGACAACGGGGCGGGTGACGTTCTGGAGCCGCTCCCGGCAGGAGTACTGGCGCAAGGGCGACACGTCGGGTCATGTGCAGCACGTGCGGTCCGTCGCGCTGGACTGCGACGGTGACGCGGTCCTGGTCCGGGTGGACCAGGTCGGCGCCGCGTGCCACACGGGCACCCGCACGTGCTTCGAGGCGGGTGGGGACCTCGCGGCGGTGACCGGCGACGACGACCAGGAGGAGCAGGGGTGAACGGGCAGGAGCACGACGAGGACCGGCGCGGGGCGACGGACCCGGTGGGGGACCCCACCAACCTGGCCTGGGGTCGGACGTGGCCGACCCTCGAGGGGTTCCGCACCCTGGCGACCGACCGTCGGGTCGTCCCTGTCGTGCGGCGCCTCCTGGCGGACGACGTCACCCCCGTCGCGCTGTACCGCACGCTCGCCCAGGGCCGTGCCGGGACGTTCATCCTGGAGTCCGCCGAGGTCGACGGGACGTGGGCTCGCTACTCGTTCGTGGGGGTACGGTCCCGGGCCACGCTGACCGTGCTCGACGGGGCCGCGCACTGGACGGGCGACGTGCCCGCCGGGGTCCCGCGCGACGGGGACGTGCTCGACGTCCTGGAGGGCACGCTGGAG
Source organism: Cellulomonas bogoriensis 69B4 = DSM 16987 (assembly GCF_000767165.1). Taxonomy (GTDB): domain Bacteria; phylum Actinomycetota; class Actinomycetes; order Actinomycetales; family Cellulomonadaceae; genus Actinotalea; species Actinotalea bogoriensis. Next base: position 18,855 of record NZ_AXCZ01000005.1, on the reverse strand, counting down.
GCGCTGGCGACACCCACCGTGCCGGGTCTGCCGCCACTGACCGGGGGTCTGGTCGGTGCGCTCGGGTGGGACGTCGTGCGCCACTGGGAGCCGACGCTCCCGGCCAAGGCCCCGGAAGAGCTGGGCGTGCCGGAGGTCACGTTGTGCCTGGCGACCGACCTGGCGGTCGTGGACCACGTCGACGGGTCGGTGTGGTTGATCGCCAACGCGATCAACTTCGACGACTCCGACGAACGGGTCGACGAGGCCCACGCCGACGCGGTCGCCCGCCTGGACGCGATGGAGACCGCCCTCGCCGCACCGCGGTCACCGGTCGTGGGCACCCTGGTCGAGGCGCCGGAGCCCGAGCTGCGGTTCCGTTCCACCCGGGGTGAGTTCGAGGACGCCGTCCGGCTCGGCAAGGAGGCGATCCGCGACGGCGAGGTCTTCCAGGTCGTCCTGTCCCAGCGGCTGGACCTGGACTGCCCGGCAGACCCCCTGGACGTCTACCGGGTGCTGCGGACCATCAACCCCAGCCCCTACATGTACCTGTTCCACCTGCAGGACGGCGACGGCTCGGACTTCTCGGTCGTGGGGTCCAGCCCCGAGACGCTCGTGAAGGTGACCGACGGTCACGTCGTGACCTACCCGATCGCAGGCTCCCGTCCCCGGGGCGCCACCCCCGACCAGGACGCCCGCCTGGTCGAGGAGCTCCTCGCCGACCCGAAGGAACGCGCGGAGCACATCATGCTGGTGGACCTCTCGCGCAACGACCTGGTGAAGGTGTGCGAGCCCACCACCGTCGAGGTCGTGGAGTTCATGGCGGTCCGGCGGTTCAGCCACATCATGCACATCTGCTCGACCGTGGTCGGGCGCCTGCGCGCGGGCGCGACAGCGCTGCAGACGCTCGTCGCGACGTTCCCCGCCGGCACCTTGTCCGGTGCCCCCAAGCCTCGGGCGATCGCCCTGATCGACGAGCTCGAACCGGCACGGCGGGGCATCTACGGGGGCACCGTCGGGTACTTCGACTTCGCGGGCGACATGGACATGGCGATCGCGATCCGCACCGCTCTCATCAGGGACGGCAGGGCCAGCGTCCAGGCGGGCGGGGGGATCGTGGCCGACTCCGTCGAGGCGCTCGAGTACGCCGAGTCGCGCAACAAGGCGGCTGCGGCGGTGCGGGCGGTCCAGGTCGCCTCGCGCCTCGGCAGGGCATGACGGCGTCCCGCCCCGCCCCGCCCCGTCGGGTCGTGGTGGTGGGCTCGGTCGTGACCGGGCTCCTCACGGTCGTGCTCAGTGCCGCGACCTGGGTGGTGGCCGTGACACCCACGCCGTTGGACCCGGCGCTCGAGGTGGGGGTCACGGGCACCACGATCGCGCCGGTGGTACCCGCTGCAGGGCTCGTGGCCGCGGCCGCCGGGCTCGCCCTGAGCCTCGCGGGCCGCGTGGGTGCGCGTCTGATCGCCCTGGTCCTCGCGGGTGGGGCGTTCCTCACCGGGGCCTCCACGGCGCGGGTCCTGACGGACCCCACCTCGTTGGCGGCGTCGGCGGTGCAGCAGACCGTCGGGGTGGGGGTCACCGAGCGGGTCGCGACGACCCTCGTCCCGTGGGCGGTCCTGGTGTGCGCGGTCGGCTTGGCCGTGCTCGCGGTGCTGACGTTCGCGGGGGGTGGCCGTTGGTCCCGTCCGGGGCGGCACGACGGTGCCGCAGGCCCCGGCCGTGTCGGGGCCCCGTCGCAGGCACCTCATGGGGGGCCGGCGGACGAGGCGGACGTCTGGGACACCCTCACCCGGGGTGAGGACCCCACCTGACCGTCATCGGCGCGCCGCGGGCCTGACATGCGCGGACCGGTGACCGTGGGATTCGATAAGGTCTGCCGCGTAGTCCACGAAAGGCGTACCACCATGGGCCAAGAGACCCACGACACTGGCACCGAGCGGGCATACCTTCCCGTCGCGGCGCCGCCGACCAACCACGGCCACACCCGGGCGGCGTGGGTGACCGTGACCCTGGTCCTTCTGGGCGGCGTCATCTCCTCGCTGGCGTTCATCGTCTCCCAGGTGTGGATGTTCTGGGCCGGCATGGGCGTGGTCGTGGTCGGTGTCATCGCCGGCTACGTCCTGAAGATGCTGGGGTTCGGTCAGCCGACGCAGCGTCGGGAGAAGGCGTCAGAGGGGGCCGTCGACGACTGAGGTGGGTCGCCTGACCGGTGACCTGGGTCGTCCGTCGATCTACCGGGCCGCGCCGCGGTCACGGTGAGCACGTACGTGTGAAGGAGAATCATGAGCAACCCCACGGGTCCGCAGGACCCCTACGGCGCCCAGCCCCCTCAGGGCGGCGGCTACGGCGCGCAGCCTCCCGGCGGGGGCTACGGCGCCCCGCCGCCCCCGCCCGGCTACGGGTCCGTCCCCGGTGGCAGCACCGAGAAGAACTCCCTCGGTGTGTGGGCCCTGATCCTGGGCATCCTCGGCCTCGTGTGCTGCGGGATCTTCACCGCCATCCCGGCCATCATCGTCGGCCAGAAGTCCAAGCAGGCGGCCGCAGAGGGGTTGGCCAACAACGGCGGCCTCGGCAGCGCCGGCGTCATCCTCGGGTGGATCGGTATCGCCCTCACGGTTCTCGGTGCGATCTGGGCGTTCGCCATGGGCGGACTCGCCGTCCTGGGCGACCCCACGATCTGGGACACCACCGGTTACTGAGCACATGGGCGCGACGGAGGCGCCGCAGGCGGACGCGAGCCTGCGGCGCCTCCGTCGCGCCATGACGAACGCGCGCTGGCCACTGGTGGTCGCGGCGCCGGTGGTCGCTGCGACCGGGGCGCTCGCGATGCGATCACCCCACGCGCCTGGAAGCTACGGGATCTGTCCGTCGTTGCTGGTCACGGGCTGGTACTGCCCGGCGTGCGGTGGCTTGCGCGCCGTGCACGAGCTCACCTGGCTCGACCTTGCAGCGGCCTGGTCGATGAATCCGCTGGTCGTGCTCGGCGCTCCGGTCGCGGTGGTGGTCTGGTGCTGGTGGCTCGTGCTCAACCTGCGCGGGTCGCCTCGACCGCCCGCGCTGCCTCGGCGTCTGCGGAACGCGTTGCCGTGGGCGGTCCTGGTGCTGGCACTCGCCTTCGCGGTCCTGCGCAACGTCCCTGCGCTGACGCCCGTGCTCGGCCCCTGGCCGTGACGCCGTGCTCCGAGGGCACGGTCCCGCCCCTTCCTGTTCCACCAGATGGGCGTGGCGGGGGGCACCGCGGGGCGGCCCTACGATGGGTCGGACGAGTCTGCGGGGGCGGACCAGAGTGGAGGTGGGCGACGTGACGGTCCTGGAGGACATCATCGCCGGGGTCCGTCAGGACCTCGCCGAGCGTGAGGCAAGGACCCCGCTGGAGGCCGTGAAGGAGCGGGCCTCCCGGGTGCCGGAGGCCAAGGAGTGCCTGGGCCGGTTGCAGGACGACGAGGCGGTCAACGTGATCGCGGAGGTGAAGCGGTCCAGCCCGAGCAAGGGCGCCCTGGCCCCGATCGCAGACCCTGCCGCCCTGGCCGGTGACTACGAGCGTGGTGGTGCGGCAGCGATCTCGGTGCTGACCGAGCAGCGCCGGTTCCACGGGTCCCTCGCCGATCTGGACACCGTGCGGGCCACCGTCGACGTCCCGGTGCTGCGCAAGGACTTCGTGGTGACGCCGTACCAGGTGTGGGAGGCGCGGGCGCACGGCGCCGATCTCGTCCTGCTGATCGTGGCGGCACTCGAGCAGACGGTCCTGACCTCCCTGGTCGAGCGTGTGCACTCGCTCGGCATGACGGCCCTGGTCGAGGTTCACGACACCGACGAGGTCACCCGTGCCCTGGACGCCGGCGCGCGCTGCATCGGTGTCAACGCCCGGAACCTGAAGAACCTCGAGGTCGACCGGACGACGTTCGCCCGCCTGGCGCCCATGATCCCCAGCTCGGTGGTGCGGATCGCCGAGTCCGGTGTCCGGGGGCCGCACGACGTCATGGACTACGCGCGCTCCGGTGCGGACGCCGTCCTGGTCGGCGAGAGCCTGGTGACCGGGGGAGACCCGCGTGCTGCTGTCGCGGACCTGGTCGCCGCGGGCGCGCACCCCTCGCTCAGGGCGGTGCGCCAGTGACCGGTCCGGACCCTGCGGGCGCCCACGACGTCCTCGGTCCGCTCGCGGCGGAGGCCGGCAGCGGGCCGTACTTCGGCGCCTTCGGCGGGAGGTTCGTGCCCGAGGCCCTCATCGAGGCCCTCGACGAGCTCGACACCGAGTACTCCAAGGCGAAGGCCGACCCGGAGTTCGAGGCGGCCCTGGTGCGGTTGCACCGGACGTACACCGGCCGGCCGAGCATCCTCACCGAGGTCCCACGCTTCGCCCGGCACTGCGGGGACGTGCGCGTCGTGCTGAAGCGGGAGGACCTCAACCACACCGGCTCACACAAGATCAACAACGTGCTGGGTCAGGCGCTGCTCACCAAGAGGCTGGGCAAGTCGCGCGTCATCGCCGAGACGGGCGCCGGCCAGCACGGCGTCGCGACGGCGACGGCGGCGGCGCTGTTCGACCTCGAGTGCGTGATCTACATGGGCGAGGAGGACACGCGACGGCAGGCCCTCAACGTGGCCCGCATGCGCCTGCTCGGGGCCGAGGTCGTCCCCGTCACCACCGGCTCCCGCACGCTCAAGGACGCGATCAACGAGGCGCTGCGGGACTGGGTGACCAACGTCCGCACGACCAACTACGTCTTCGGGACCGTCGGGGGACCCCACCCGTTCCCGGCCATGGTGCGAGACCTCCAGCGGATCATCGGCGTCGAGGCACGGCAGCAGGTCCAGGACCTCACCGGCCGCCTGCCCGACGTCGTCGCCGCCTGCGTGGGGGGCGGGTCGAACGCCATCGGGATCTTCCACGCCTTCCTCGACGACCCGGACGTGCGGCTCGTCGGCCTCGAGGCCGGCGGTGACGGCATCGGTACCGGTCGTCACGCCGCCACGATCGGCGGAGGAGCGCCGGGTGTCCTGCACGGGGCGCGGTCGTTCCTGCTCCAGGACGAGGACGGGCAGACGGTCGAGAGCCACTCGATCTCCGCCGGGCTGGACTACCCGGGCGTCGGGCCCGAGCACTCGTGGTTGTCGACGATCGGCAGGGCCGAGTACCGGGCGATCACGGACGCCGAGGCGATGGAGGCGTTCCGGCTCCTGTGCCGTACCGAGGGCATCATCCCCGCGATCGAGTCCTCGCACGCCCTTGCCGGTGCGATGCAGCTCGGTCGCGAGCTCGCCGGCCGGTCCGGTGACCAGCCGGTCGTACTGGTGAACCTCTCCGGCCGGGGCGACAAGGACGTCGAGACGGCCGCACGCTGGTTCTCGCTGCTGGAGGAGCCCTCATGAGCGTCGCCCGCACCGGTCCGCGCATCGACCAGCTCCGCGCCGAGGGACGCGCAGCGCTCGTCGGCTACCTGCCCGTCGGGTTCCCGGACGTCGCCGGCTCGGTCGCCGCGGCCCGCCGCATGGTCGCCGAGGGCGTCGACGTCGTCGAGCTCGGCCTGCCCTACTCCGACCCCGTCATGGACGGAGCGGTGATCCAGAAGGCGGTCGAGCACGCCCTCGCGGGTGGGGTGCGCGTGAGCGACACGCTGCGCGCCGTCGAGGCCGTGGCCGCCGTCGGCGCCCCCGTCCTGGTCATGACCTACTGGAACCCGGTGGTCCGGTACGGCGTCGAGCGGTTCGCGCGCGACCTCGCCGCCGCCGGCGGCGCAGGTCTCATCACCCCGGACCTCATCCCGGACGAGGCCGGTGACTGGCTCGAGGCGTCCGACGCCCACGACCTCGACCGGGTCTTCCTCGTCGCGCCCAGCTCCACCCCGGAGCGACTGGCGTTCACGGCCGACGCCACCCGAGGGTTCGTGTACGCGGCGTCGACCATGGGCGTGACGGGCACGCGCGCGACCGTCGGTTCGGACGCCGAGCGGCTGGTCACCGACACCCGCGCGGCCGGCGCCGAGAGGGTGTGCGTGGGCCTCGGCGTGCGTGACGGGCAGCAGGCCGAGGAGGTCGCCCGCTTCGCAGACGGTGTGATCGTCGGCAGCGCGCTCGTGCGTGAGCTGGTCGAGGCCGACACGGCCGCCGCAGGCCTGGACGGTCTGGCACGGGTGACGGCCGACCTCGCGGAGGGCGTGCGACGCGCGGTGAAGGAGTCGGCATGAGCCTCACCGCTGCGGTGCTCGCCTCAGGGATCCCCAGCCCGCCCCAGGCGGTCTGGTACCTGGGCCCGGTGCCGTTGCGCGCCTACTCGTTGTCGATCCTCGCCGGGATCGCCGTCGCCGTGTGGATGACCAGGCGACGGTGGGCCGCCCGCGGAGGCAACCCCGACACCGTCCTGGACATCGTGTTCTGGGCGGTGCCGTTCGGGATCGTCGGTGGACGGGCCTACCACGTGCTCACCAGCCCCGGACGGTACTTCGGTGAGGGTGGGGACCCGATGGCCGCGTTCGCCGTCTGGGAGGGCGGACTGGGGGTATGGGGCGCCATCGGCTTCGGCGCGGTCGGGGCCTGGATCGGTGCACGCCGGGCCGGCGTACGGTTCACGGCGTTCGCCGACGCCGTCGCACCAGGACTGCTCGTCGCGCAGGCGATCGGGCGCCTGGGGAACTGGTTCAACCAGGAGCTCTTCGGGTCACCCACCGAGCTCCCGTGGGGTCTGCAGATCGACCCCGCGAGCCCCACCTTTCCTGACGGTCTCCCGCCCGACACCCTGTTCCACCCGACGTTCCTCTACGAGATCCTCTGGAACCTCGCCGCCGCGGCCCTGATCATCTGGGCCGATCGCCGCTTCCGCCTCGGGCACGGCCGCGTGTTCTGGCTGTACGTCCTGACGTACACCGCAGGGCGGGGGTGGATCGAGGCGCTGCGCATCGACCCGGCCGAGGTCATCGGACCGTTCCGACTCAACGTCTGGACCTCGCTGATCCTGGGGGTCGTGGCGCTGGTAGCGTTCGTCGTCGTGGGACGTCGACACCCCGGACGCGAGACCACCGTGCAGCAGGCGACGGCTGCGGACGAACAGGCCCACCCGGCCCCCGATTCGCCAGACTCACCCTGAGGTTCTGACCCCAGGGGGCGCAGGTGAGATATGTCACCCTGCACCCCCTCCTCAACCGGGTTGGCGCCTTGTATCGTCGCCACGTTTGGGCCAACGGTGTCCCATGTCTCCTGCTGACTACGACCAAGGTCCCATGTGGACCGCTCGAGGACGGTGTTCATGGACCGGGCAGCTCACGGTGTCGCCACCCCGCCTGCGCAAGGGCTCTACGACCCTGCTGCTGAGCACGACGCCTGTGGTGTGGCGTTCGTCGCGACGCTGCGCGGCACCCCCGGTCGGGACATCGTCGACGCCGGTCTGACGGCCCTGCTGAACCTCGACCACCGCGGAGCGGTCGGTGCCGAGACCGACAGCGGCGACGGCGCCGGGATCCTCACCCAGATCCCCGACGCGTTCCTGCGGGACGTCGTGCAGGCCGAGCTGCCGCCCGCCGGGCGCTACGCGATCGGCATGGCGTTCCTGCCCACCGACGACGACGCACGGGCCAGCGCGGTGGAGGGCATCGAGACGCTCGTCGGCGACGAGGGACTGGAGCTGCTCGCCTGGCGGGAGGTCCCCGTGACCGCCGAGCTGGTGGGTCCCACCGCGCGGTCCACGATGCCCGTGTTCCGGCAGCTCGTCGTGACCGACCCGTCCAGGCGCCTGGAGGGCCTCGAGCTGGACCGCCGGGCGTTCCGCGTCCGCAAGCGCGCCGAGCGCGAGCTCGGCGTGTACTTCGCGTCGTTGTCCTCACGCACGCTCACCTACAAGGGCATGCTCACCACCGCCCAGCTCGAGCCGTTCTTCCCGGACCTGTCCGACCCGCGGTACGCCTCCGAGCTGGCGCTGGTCCACTCCCGGTTCTCGACCAACACGTTCCCGTCCTGGCCCCTGGCGCAGCCGTTCAGGCTCCTCGCGCACAACGGTGAGATCAACACCGTCCGGGGCAACCGGAACTGGATGGCCGCGCGCCAGAGCACCCTGCAGAGCGAGGTCCTGGGGGACCTGTCCCCGCTCCTTCCCGTCTGTACCCCCGGCGGGAGCGACTCGGGCACGTTCGACGAGGTGCTCGAGCTGCTGCACCTCGGGGGCCGTAGCCTTCCGCACGCCGTCCTGATGATGGTGCCCGAGGCGTGGGAGAACCACGCCGAGATGGACCCCGACCGGCGGGCGTTCTACGAGTACCACGCGAACCTCATGGAGCCGTGGGACGGGCCGGCCGCCCTCACGTTCACCGACGGCACCCTCATCGGGGCGGTCCTGGACCGCAACGGCCTGCGCCCGGGGCGTTACTGGATCACCGACGACGGCCTCGTGGTGCTCGCCAGCGAGGCCGGGGTGCTCGACATCGACCCCTCCACGGTGGTCCGCAAGGGCCGTCTGGAGCCGGGGCGCATGTTCCTGGTCGACACCGGCGCGGGCCGGGTGATCGACGACGAGGAGGTCAAGTCCCAGCTCGCCGCGCAGCGCCCGTACGCCCAGTGGATCGCCGAGCACGAGGTGTTCCTGGACCAGCTCCCGGAGCGTGAGCACGTCCAGCACAGCCCGGCCTCGGTCCGTCGACGTCAGCGTGCGTTCGGGTACACCGAGGAGGAGCTGAAGGTCATCCTCACGCCGATGGCCAAGACGGGTGGCGAGCCGCTCGGGGCGATGGGGACCGACACCCCGATCGCGGCGCTCTCGGCGCGCCCCCGGCTCCTGTTCGACTACTTCACCCAGATGTTCGCCCAGGTCACCAACCCGCCGCTGGACGCGATCCGCGAAGAGCTGGTCACCTCGATCGGTGGCGCGATCGGTCCTGAGCCCAACCTTCTGGCCGACCTGCCCGAGCACGCCCGCAAGCTGGTGCTGCCGTTCCCGGTGCTGGACAACGACCAGCTCGCCAAGATCGTGCGCATCGACCGTGACCCCACGCTCGAAGGTGTCTTCAGCTCTGAGATCGTGCGTGGCCTCTACCAGGTGAGCGGTGGCCAGGAGGCACTCGCGGCCCGCCTGGAGGAGATCTTCGAGCAGGTCGACCGCGCGATCGACAACGGCGTGAGCTTCCTCATCCTGTCCGACCGCCACTCGGACGCCGACCGGGCCCCGATCCCGTCGTTGCTGCTGTCCAGCGCTGTGCACCATCACCTGCTGCGGCGTCACACCCGGACCAGGGTGAGCCTGGTGGTCGAGGCCGGGGACGTGCGCGAGGTCCACCACGTGGCCCTGCTGATCGGCTACGGCGCGGCCGCGGTCAACCCCTACCTCGCGATGGAGTCCGTCGAGGGTCTTGCCCGGGACGGTTCGCTCGGCGACGTCACCCCCGAGCAGGCGGTGGCCAACCTCATCAAGGCCCTCGGCAAGGGTGTGCTGAAGGTCATGAGCAAGATGGGCATCTCGACCATCGCCTCCTACCGCGGCGCGCAGGTCTTCGAGGCGCTCGGGCTGTCGCACGAGCTGGTCGAGAAGTACTTCACCGGGACGACCAGCCGGCTCGGCGGGGTCGGCCTCGACGTCCTGGCGGCCGAAGCTGCTGCACGCCATCAGGACGCCTACCCCAAGAGCGGGAACCCGCAGGCGCACCGGCGCCTGAACGTCGGTGGTGAGTACCTCTGGCGTCGTGACGGCGAGGAGCACCTGTTCGACCCCGAGACGGTCTTCCGGCTCCAGCACTCCACGCGGACCCGCCAGCTCGACGTCTTCCGTCAGTACACCAGGAGGGTCGACGACCAGGCCTCGCGCCTCATGACGCTGCGTGGCCTCCTGACCTTCGCCGAGGGCGTCCGGACCCCCGTCCCGCTGGAGGAGGTCGAGCCCGTCAGCGAGATCGTCAAGCGGTTCAACACCGGGGCGATGTCGTATGGGTCGATCTCCGCGGAGGCCCACGAGACGCTCGCGATCGCGATGAACCGGTTGGGTGGCCGTTCCAACACCGGCGAGGGCGGCGAGGACACCGACCGTCTGCGCGACCCTGAGCGCCGCAGCGCGATCAAGCAGATCGCGTCGGGGCGTTTCGGTGTGACGTCGGACTACCTCACCAACGCGGACGACCTCCAGATCAAGATGGCCCAGGGGGCCAAGCCCGGCGAAGGTGGACAGCTCCCCGGTACCAAGGTCTACCCGTGGGTCGCGTCGACACGGCACTCGACGCCCGGCGTCGGCCTCATCTCGCCACCGCCCCACCACGACATCTACTCGATCGAGGACCTGGCCCAGCTGATCCACGACCTCAAGAACGCGAACCCGTCCGCCCGGGTGCACGTGAAGCTGGTCAGTGAGTTCGGCGTCGGGACGGTCGCGGCGGGCGTGTCCAAGGCGCACGCCGACGTGGTCCTCATCTCCGGTCACGACGGGGGCACCGGCGCGAGCCCGCTGACCTCCCTCAAGCACGCCGGGACGCCGTGGGAGATCGGCCTGGCCGAGGCCCAGCAGACCCTGGTCCTGAACGACCTGCGCGACCGGATCGTCCTCCAGGTCGACGGTCAGCTGAAGACCGGCCGGGACGTGGTCGTCAGCGCGCTCCTGGGCGCGGAGGAGTTCGGGTTCGCGACCGCACCCCTCGTGGTCAGCGGTTGCGTGATGATGCGTGTGTGCCACCTGGACACGTGCCCCGTCGGGGTCGCGACCCAGAACCCCGAGCTCCGTGCCCGGTTCAACGGCAAGCCCGAGTTCGTCGAGACGTTCTTCGAGTTCATCGCCACGGAGGTGCGTGAGTACCTCGCGGCGCTCGGGTTCCGGTCCATCGACGAGGCCGTCGGGCACGTAGAGTCCCTCGACACCCGTGCCGCGGTCGCGCACTGGAAGGCCGAGGGCCTTGACCTCGGGCCCGTCCTGGCACGCCCCGAGCCGCTCGAGGGCTCCTCGCTGCGGCACACCCAGTCCCAGGACCACGGCCTGGACAAGGCGCTCGACAACCAGCTGATCGCGATGTCGGCCGCGGCCCTGACCGACCGTGAGCCGGTACGGATCTCCCTGCCCATCCGGAACGTGAACCGCACCGTCGGCACGATGCTGGGGCACGAGGTCACCAAGGCCCACGGCACGGACGGCCTCCCGGACGACACCATCGACGTGACCCTCACCGGGTCTGCCGGGCAGTCCCTCGGCGCGTTCCTCCCGCGGGGCGTGACGCTCCGTCTGTTCGGCGACGCGAACGACTACGTCGGCAAGGGCCTGTCCGGTGGTCGTGTCGTGGTCCGACCGGACCACGCCTCCGTCCTGGCCGGGGACCGCGACGTGATCGCGGGCAACGTGATCGGTTACGGCGCGACGTCCGGCGAGATCTTCCTGCGCGGTGTGGTGGGGGAGCGCTTCGCGGTGCGCAACTCCGGTGCGACGCTCGTGGTGGAGGGCGTGGGCGACCACGGCTTCGAGTACATGACCGGTGGCACCGTCCTGGTCCTCGGTCGCACCGGCCGGAACGTCGCAGCCGGCATGTCCGGCGGGCAGGCGTACGTCCTGGACCTGCGACGTGAGGCCCTGAACGGCCCCGCGCTCGCCCAGGGCGACGTCCTGCTCACGGCACCGGACGACGAGGACGCGGCCCTGATCGAGCGGCTCCTGCGTGCCCACCACGAGGAGACGGCGTCCCCCCGTGCGGCCGAGCTGCTGCAGGACCTCCCTGCAGCCCTCGCCAGGTTCACGCGGATCATGCCGGTCGAGTACCAGCGCATGCGTGCCACCCTGGCCAAGGCCCAGGCTGACGGGCTCGACCCTGCCGCGCCCGGGGTCTGGGACAAGATCCTGGAGGGCTCGCGTGGCTGATCCACGTGGGTTCCTCAAGGTCCGTGACCGCGAGCTCCCGCCGGTCCGGCCCGTGCCGGTCCGGCTCATGGACTGGCGGGAGGTCGTGGAGCACCGTGCCGCGTCGTCGGACCCCGGGCACGGTGCGATGCTCCACCGGCAGGCCGGACGGTGCATGGACTGCGGGATCCCGTTCTGCCACACCGGCTGCCCCCTGGGGAACCTCATCCCCGAGTGGAACGACCTGGTGTGGAAGGGGCAGTGGGCCGAGGCAGCGGACAGGCTGCACGCGACCAACAACTTCCCGGAGTTCACGGGCCGGATCTGCCCGGCACCGTGCGAGACGTCGTGCGTGCTCGGGATCTCCGAACCGCCGGTGACCATCAAGAACGTCGAGGTCTCGATCATCGACGAGGCGTTCGCACGTGGCCTGGTCACGCCGCAGGTGCCGTACTTCCTCACCGGGAGCACCGTCGCTGTCGTGGGTTCCGGGCCCGCCGGGCTCGCCGCGGCCCAGCAGCTGACGCGTGCCGGCCACACCGTCGCCGTCTTCGAGAGGGACGACCGCATCGGGGGTCTGCTCCGGTACGGAGTGCCCGACTTCAAGCTCGAGAAGTCCCACATCGACCGCCGGATCGACCAGATGGAGGCCGAGGGGACCCGGTTCCGCCCGGGCGTGGAGATCGGCACGGACATCACGTGGAAGGAGCTCCGCGCCCGTTACGACGCGGTCCTGGTCGCGACCGGCGCGCCGGTACCCCGCGTCCTCGACGTGCCCGGTGCCGATCTGCACGGAATTCACCCGGCCATGGACTACCTGCGGCAGGCGAACGCCGTCGTCGCGGGGACGGACGTCCCCGACCAGATCAGCGCCGCCGGCAAGCACGTGGTCGTCATCGGTGGCGGTGACACCGGGTCGGACTGCCTGGGTACGGCGCTGCGCCAGGGGGCGGCATCCGTCACCACCCTGGCGATCGGCATCCAGCCGCCGGTCGACCGCCCGCCGAACCAGCCGTGGCCCACCGACCCGGTGCTCTACGAGGTGTCCACCTCCCACGAGGAGGGCGGGGAGCGCGCCTACCTGGCCTCGACCGTCGGGTTCGAGGGGGACGAGCACGGGAACGTGCGCCACCTCCGCGTCGCGCGCACCCGGTACCTGCCCGACGGGCGCCGTGTGCCGGAGCCCGGGAGCGAGAACCTGATCCGGGCCGACCTCGTGCTGGTGGCCATGGGATTCACCGGTCCGGACACGTTCACCCTCGTGGAGCAGACCGGCGCGGCGCTGACCGGTCGAGGATCGATCGCCCGCGCCGAGGACTACTCCACGTCGTTGCCCGGCGTGTTCGTCGCCGGGGACGCCGGTCGCGGCCAGTCGCTGATCGTCTGGGCGATCGCCGAGGGACGCGCGGCGGCCGCCCACGTGGACTCCTACCTGCGCGGCAGCACCGAGCTCCCGGTGCCGGTGTCGCCGAGCACCCGCGCGATGCGCCCCTGAACCACAACCCCACGACCCGTCGGGAGAAACCCCCCAAGCCCGGCGGTTCGTCGCTCTTCCGGGGGTGTACCGCACGACAACGACCGCCGTGGACCTGAAGGTCCCGGCTTCGAGGACATAGGCTGGAGACATGCGTAGAGCCAAGATTGTGTGCACCATCGGACCGGCTACCGAGTCGCCCGAGCAGATCCAAGCCCTCGTGGACGCGGGGATGGACGTGGCGCGGATCAACCGCAGCCACGGTGACGCCTCCGAGCACGAGGCAGTCATCAACCGGGTGCGCGCTGCGGCGAAGGCGTCCGGCAAGGCCGTGGCGGTCCTCGTCGACCTGCAGGGCCCCAAGATCCGCCTGGGTCGCTTCGTGGAGGGCAAGCACGAGCTCGCCGTCGGTGACATCTTCACCATCACGACCGAGGACGTCCCCGGCACCAAGGAGCTCGTCTCCACCACGTACAAGGGCCTGCCCGGTGACGCGAAGGTCGGGGACCGGATCCTCATCGACGACGGCCGGGTGGCTGTCCGCATCACGGCCGTCGAGGGCGAGCGGGTCGTCACGCGTGTCGAGGTCCCGGGCCCGGTCTCGAACAACAAGGGCCTGAACCTCCCGGGCGTGGCCGTGAGCGTGCCCGCCATGTCGGACAAGGACGAGACGGACCTGCGGTGGGCGCTGCGCCTCGGTGCAGACCTCATCGCGCTGTCGTTCGTCCGCAGCGCCGTGGACTACGACGACGTCGCTGCGATCATGGCCGAGGAGGGGCGCACCGTCCCGGTCATCGCGAAGGTCGAGAAGCCGCAGGCGGTCGACAACCTGGCCGAGATCGTCGACGCGTTCGACGGTGTCATGGTCGCTCGTGGCGACCTCGGTGTGGAGCTGCCGCTCGAGCAGGTCCCCCTGGTCCAGAAGCGCGCGATCGAGCTGTGCCGTCGGTCCGCCAAGCCGGTCATCGTCGCGACCCAGGTTCTGGAGTCGATGATCTCCGCGCCGCGGCCCACCCGCGCCGAGGCCTCTGACTGCGCGAACGCGGTCCTCGACGGTGCTGACGCGGTCATGCTCTCCGGCGAGACGAGCGTGGGCGACTACCCGATCGAGGCCGTCCGCACCATGGCCCGGATCATCGAGAACACCGAGGAGCACGGGAGCGACCGCATCGCGCCCCTCGGCTGGAGCCCGCAGACCCGCGGTGGCGCGATCACGCGTGCCGCCGCTGAGGTCGGTGAGACCCTCGGGGTGAAGTACCTGGTCACCTTCACCCAGACCGGTGACTCCGCGCGCCGCATGTCCCGCCTGCGGGCGTCGATCCCTCTGATCGCGTTCACACCCGAGACGGCGGTCCGTAACACTCTGGCGCTCTCCTGGGGCGTCAGCACCTACGAGGTGCCGAAGGTCGAGCACACCGACGCGATGGTCATGCAGGTCGACCAGATGCTCCGCGCCAACGGCCTCGCCGAGGAAGGTGACCGCGTGGTGATCGTGTGCGGTGCGCCGGTGGGTGTCCCGGGCACGACCAACTCGCTGCTGGTCCACAAGATCGGCACCGAGCTCTCCAACCGCTGACCGGCTGGTCCACCGACCACCGCGACGTCACACGACAGCCCCGGGGTTCGCGCCCCGGGGCTGTCGTGCGTCAGCGGCGCCTCACGTGCGTGACGAGGCGGCTATCGCCGCGTCGACGTCCTCGGTCATGAGACTCGCGTCGATGCTGAGCGCCGCGCGGTACCCGTCGGCTGCGGAGGTGACGACCTGTGCGGCCGGGTCTGTCACGTTCCCCGCGGCCCACACCCCGGGCAGGCCGGTGAAGCCGTCGGTCTCGGTCACCACGAGCTCGCCGTACGGACCCGAGCGCACCTGGGCGCCAAGTGCGGTGAGCAGGTCGTCCCGGGCCCGGACCGTGGGCTGGACCACGAGGATGTCGCAGGGGAGTGACCGCCCGTCCCGCATGCGCACGCCTGTCAGGCGCCCGCCCTCCACCTGGAGCCTCTCGACCGGACCGGTGTCCAGGCGGACACCCAGCGCCTCGAGCGCTGCCCTGGTCCGCTCGGTGAGATCGGAGGGTCCAGGGCCGTGCAGGACCAGGACCACGTCGTCGGACCACTGGTGCATGACCAGCGCCTTGTCCGCCTCGGCCGCGGTGGTGGCGAGCACCGCGACGGCCTGGTCGCGGGCCTCCCACCCGTGGCAGTAGGGGCAGTGCAGGACGTCGAGCCCCCATCGGTCGGTGAGCCCGGGGACCGTGGGGAGGACGTCGGTGAGGCCCGTGGTCACCAGGGCCCTGCGCGCCGTGAGCACGTCCCCGTCCGCGAGGGTCGCCCTGACGTGGCCGCCGCCGTCGTCGAGCGTCAGCGTGCACACGGTCCCGGAGCGGACCTCGGCCCCGTACCCGGTGACCTCGGCCCGCCCGCGCTCGATGAGGTCCGCGGGTGAAGCGCCCTCCAGGCCCAGGTAGCCGTGCATGTGGGGGGCCGGCGCGTTCCGTGGGGCACCGGCGTCGACCACCAGGACCGTCCGGCGTGACCGGGCGAGCACCAGCGCACCGTTGAGTCCGGCTGGTCCGGCGCCCACCACCAGGACGTCGACGTCGGCCTGCGTGCTCACCCGGGCTCCCCGCGGGTCTTGCGGCGCACCACGACCACCAGGTTGACCAGGGCCAGGAGCAGCACGGCGACCCCCAGCAGGGCGAACGCCACCGGCGCGGTCGTCAGCAGCGCCCACGCCACCAGCCCTGCGCCCAGGACCACACCGAAGCCTGCGAGGACGATCCTGAGGGTCAGTGCGCTGTACGCGGGTGGGGCACCACCCCACCCGGATGTCGGGTCGTGGTGGTCCGGTCTGCCGCGAGGAGGGTGCGCGCTCATCTGCTCACCGTGCGCCCAGGCCCGTGCGCGTGCAACCCGGTGACCGTCCAGGACCGGCCCCGTCGTCGGGTGCCCAGGCGTTCGGGGCACCCGACGACCTGCTCGGTGCAGGGCTAGACGACAGCCCCGTCGTCCCGACGCTCCCCGGCGGGGACCTTGGGCCGGGGCGGGGGAGCAGGGTAGCGGCGCTCCAGACCTGTGGTGAGCGGCACTGCGACCGCCACCGTCGAGACCGTCCCCACGATCACACCCAGGACGAGCGCGAGCGCGAAGTCACCCAGCGAGTCGCCACCGAGCACCAGCAGCGCCACGAGCACGAACAGCGTGCTCACGCTGGTGTTGACGGTCCGGGGGAGCGTCTGCAGTACCGCTTGCGCGGCCGTCCGGTAGAACGGCTCGTCGCCGCTGGTGCGTCTGAGTTCTCGGATCCGGTCGAAGGTGATGACAGAGTCGTTCACGGAGTAACCGATGACGGTGAGCAGCGCGGCGAGGAACACCCCACCCAGGGGCTTGCCCGCCCACGCGAACACGCCGATGACGACAGCCACGTTGGTCGCCAGGGCTGCCACCGCGCCGGAGGAGAACGTCCACCGGAACCGGATCGCCAGGTAGGTGAGCTGTGCCAGCAACGCGATGCCCAGCGCGATCAGGGCGTTGCGCCGCAGCTCGGCACCGAGGCTGGGCCCGATCAGCTCGTCGTTCAGCACCTCGGCGTCACCGGCCACGGACGCGATCGCGTCCCGGATGCTCCGCTGGTCCTCCTCACCGATCGGGCTGGTGCGGACCGTGATCCCGTCGCTGGACTCCTGCACGACCGCGGTCGGGTAGCCGGCGGCGCCGACGGCATCACGCGCGGCGTCCACGTCGACGTCCTGAGCCTGCGTGGTGTACGTGATGCTTCGTCCGCCGGTGAACTCCACACCCAGCTCCAGGCCGCGGACGACCACGCCGGCACCTGCGACCAGGACGACGACGAGCGACACGATCAGCCAGCGTCTCGGTGCGTCCATGAACCGCGGCTCGGTGGCGCTGAGCCGTTCGCGCAGGCGCCCCAGCGTGTTGAGCGAGGTGATCCCGGGGCGCGCGGCGACGGCCCGGTTCGCGGCAGCCATCTCTGCCAGGACCCGCGTGATGACGAGCGCTGAGAAGAACGAGGCCAGCACACCGATGGTCAGCGTGACGCCGAAGCCCCGCACGGGCCCGGACGCGAGCATGAACAGCAGACCCGCGGAGATCAGTGTCGTGACGTTCGAGTCGACGATGGCGGGCAGGGCCCGGCGGAAACCTTCGCGGACGGCGGTTCGTGGGGTCCGGCCCCGGATCGCGCACTCCTCCCGCGCCCGTTCGTAGACCAGGACGTTGGCGTCCACGGCCATCCCGACCGCGAGGACGAACCCGGCGAGGCCGGGCAGGGTGATCGTGGCTCCCAGCGTGATGAGGGCGGCGTAGGCGATCATGGCGTAGCACAGCAGCGCCACCACCGACAGCAGGCCCATGAGGCGGTACACGACGATGATGAAGATCCCGGTGGCGATGATGCCGAGGATGATGGCCTGGACGCTGGCCTCGATGGCGCTGGCGCCGAGCGTGGGGCCGACGGTGCGCTGCTCGATGACCTCGACGGGCACCGGCAGGGCGCCACCCTGGATGAGGGCGGACAGCTCGCGCGCCTCCTCCTGACCGAAGTTCCCGGTGATCTGCGTGCTGCCGCCGGTGATGCCGACGTTGCAGGGCACACCCTGGTTGACCTGCGGGGAGGTGATGATCTCGCCGTCCAGGACGATCGCGACCCGCCGCTGCGGGTCACCGACGGGCATGCAGGCGGCCTCGCCGGTGAGGGTGGCCCAGGCGCGACCCGCATCCCCCCGGAAGTCGATCGTCACGAACCACCCGCCGGCCATCTGGGTGTCGAGCTGGGCGGAGGCGTTGTCCACGCCCTCACCCGTCAGCCGCGACGGTCCCAGGCGCAGGACCTCACCGTCCTCGGTCTGCAGGACGATCTCGTCCAGGCTGGTGTCGGTGGTGTCGATGTCGTCGGTGACGTCGCCTTCCACGTCCGCCTGGGTCCCGGGGCCGAGCACGGGGTGGAACGTCAGCTGGGCGGTGCGCCCGATCACGTCCAGCGCCTGGGAGGGATCCTGCAGGCCCGGCAGCTCCACGACGATGCGCTGCTCCCCGGAGCGCACCACCGTGGGTTCGGCCACGCCGAGGGCGTCGATCCGTCGGCGCAGGACCTCCAGGGCCCGGTCGGTCGCCTCGGCGTCGGCCTCGACGGTGGGGGAGTCCTGGGTCTCCAGGACGATCTGGGTGCCCCCGCGCAGGTCCAGCCCCAGGGTGGGGGCGGTCGTCAGGACCGCGATGGTCGCCCCGACGAGGACGACGAGGGACAGGACGGCTCGGATGACGAGGGGTTTGCGCAGGTTCCCCTCGGTGGTCGGTTCGGTGGGACGTGACATCGGTGGTTCTCTCCAGTGGCCTCGTGGCGGCCCCCTGCCGCGCGGCACGTGGGCGCGGACGAGGACGTGGTCGGTGGACTCACCGGGAGAGCGGCGGGGCCCTGGCCGTCGGTCGAGCCCCGGGGGCGGCGGTACGTGCTCGGGGCGGTGCTGCCGTGACCGTCCCACGAGCGGGCGCGGGCGTGGCGGTACGGGGGCCCGGCAGGGCCGACGGGTCGTGGGGGTCGGTGGCCTCGGTCTCGTCGGGCGCGGCGGTACGAGCGGGTGCGGCGACGACGCGTTGCTCGGCG
>NZ_AXCZ01000042.1 GCF_000767165.1 Cellulomonas bogoriensis 69B4 = DSM 16987 | reverse complement strand
CGGTGGCGGGGTCGTGGGCGCGGGCGCGGGTGCCCGGTGGGGTTCCCGCGCCCCGGAAGCCCCGCAACCGGCGCGGGCAGCCGGCCCCGGGGACGTCGTCGTCCCGTGCCATGGTGAGCACCAGGCCGGCATCGTGACGCCTCCGCCCTCGTTCATCGCCTTGGTCGCCCTGGACCTGGCGTCCACCTCGGATCGGGCCTCCGTGGAGCGGCTGCTGCGCGTGTGGACCGTCGACATCGAGCGCCTGACGACCGGTCGCCCCGGGCTCGCAGACTCCGAGCCGGAGCTCGCCCTGGTCCCGGCCGCACTGACCGTGACCGTCGGGTTCGGGCCGGGTCTGCTCACCGCCGCCGGCCTGCGGCACCGTGCACCGGCATGGCTGCACCCGTTGCCACCGTTCGGGATCGACCGCCTTGACCCCGCATGGTGTGACGGGGACGTCGTGCTCCAGGTCTGCGCGGACGACCGTACGACCCTCGCCCACGCGGTGCGTGTCCTGACCAAAGAGGCGCAGGGGCTCGCGTCGGTCCGCTGGGTGCAGCGCGGCTTCCGCCGGTCCCCGGGAATCAGCGAGCCGGACGGCACGAGCATGCGCAACCTCATGGGTCAGGTCGAGGGCACGGCCAACCTGGACCCACGCACCGACCCGGACCTGCTGTGGCACCGTGACGGCGAACCCGGATGGCTCACCGGGGGGACGTCGATGGTCGTGCGCCGGATCGCGATGAACCTCGACACCTGGGACGAGCTCAGCCGTGGGGCGCGGGAGGCGACGATCGGGAGGACCCTGCGCACCGGGGCACCCCTGACCGGTCGGGCCGAGCACGACGAGCCGGACCTCGAGGCCCTCGACGACCACGGCCGTCCGGTCATCGACCTCGAGGCTCACATCCGACGGGCCCGGCCAACGCAACGGGAGGAGACGTTCCTGCGCCGGGCATACAACTACGACGAGGCCCCACCACCGGGCAGGGCGTCCGACTCAGGCCTGCTGTTCGTGACCTACCAGCGCGATGTCGATGCCCAGTTCACTCCGGTTCAAAGACGGCTGGACGCAGCCGACCTGCTGAACGAGTGGACCTTCCCCGTCGGATCGGCGGTGTTCGCGGTGCCCGGGGGCTGGTCGGCAGGCGAGTACGTCGGCCAGCGCCTGCTCGAGGGGTGACGGCGACATCGCGGGTCGCCCGACGAGACGCTCCGGGGCGGCTCGCTCAGGCCGCATGGCCGCGGCTCCCGCCCGCGCCCTGGTCCTGGTGGTCGAACAGGGGACGGAGCGCGGCGATGACGTCCAGGCGGTCCACACCCTTGAGGCTCGCGACGAGCGCGACGCACGCGTTGGCGAGCGTCATGGCGCCGTAGGCGACGGGGGCGGCAGGGTCCTCCTCGCCGGCCGTGAGGTCCTCCAGGCGGGCGAGCGCCAGGGGCACCGCTGTGACTGACGCGTCGTGGTCCGCCGGGTCCAGGGCGGTGAGGGCGTCGAGCAGCACCTGGGCGATGGCGTGCGGCTGGTGGACGGTCATATCGGGACCATACGGGACGAACCGTGCGCGGTGAAGCCCCGGGGCGACCTGTTCACCCGATGGTGCGCCTCGAGTGGCGTGTCCGCGACATGTCGGCGATGGTGTGACCAGGGCGACATGCCCGGTCTGACCGATTTGTGATGCAGATCACAGATTTTTGGGTCAAGATGTCCGTATTGTCACCGATGAACAGAGTGAGGCGATGGCCCGGTACGCCGGGTCGTCTCACGTCAGACAAAGGCAAACCCGCCGGAAGGTGGGGACGCAAAGCCAGGGGCCCTCGCGGGGGCGGCCCAGCTACCGAGAGACGGGACACAGCATGAACTCTGCACCTGCGATGACCGCAACCCTCCTCACTCCTGGTGAGGTGGCCTCGATGTTCCGCGTCGACCCCAAGACCGTGACCCGGTGGGCGAACGCGGGCAAGATCCGCTCGGTCCGCACCCTCGGGGGGCACCGGCGCTTCGTCGAGTCCGAGATCCGGGAGCTGCTGATGGAGGCGGTCCCCGCGCAGCAGCGCTGACCCACGTCACGCACGAAGGATCACCGAGGCCCACCCCCCGTGAGGGAGGTGGGCCTCGGTGCGTCCGGGATCGGGGTCAACGGGACACCGACGCGGTCACCGTGAACCGGGGGGTGCGGTCCACCTGACGCGTCGGCCCCACCAGGCGCTCCAGGTCCTTGCGGTACATCAGGTGCGAGTTCCACACCGTCCACAGCTCACCACCCGGGCGCAGCACGCGGGCGGCGTCGGCGAACAACCGGCGGGCGACCCCGGCATGAACGGTCGCCTCGGTGTGGAACGGCGGGTTCAGCACCACCAGGTCGACGGACGCGTCCGGCACCTGCGAGGCCGCGTCGTCGCGGTGCACGGTGACCTGGTCGCCCACGCCGTTCGCCGCGACGGTCGCGAGCGCCGAGGCGACCGCCGCGCTCGAGGTGTCGCACGCCAGCACCCGTAGGCCGGGGCGGGCACGGGCCAGCCCCACGGCGAGCACCCCGGTGCCACACCCGAGGTCCAGGGCGGTCCCCGCGGACGGCATGTGCGGCACCCGCTCGAGCAGCAGGCGGGTGCCCAGGTCCACACGACTGCCCGCGAACGCCGCGCCGTGCGCGCACACCGTCAGGCCCACGTCCTCGTGGTGCTCCCGCACCGGCCAGGTCCGCGCCCCTGCCACCGGGTGCGGGTCGCGGGCCTCCAGCACCCGGGACTTCTGACGTGCCAGGTGGGCCCGCACCTGACCGAACCCGGACGCCAGGACGTCGTTCATCGCCCGGGTCATGTGCTTGACCCGCCCGCCGGCCAGCACCACCACACCGGGGTCGGCGTGCTCGGCGAGCACCTGCACGACCTCGTCCAGGGCGTCGAGCGACCGCGGCAGCTGCATGAGGACCACGCGGGCCCCGTCGACCAGCTCACGGCCCAGGGGCATCGACGTCCACGACCCGACCAGCCCGGCGCGCTCGGCGTTGGCCGCGAGCGCCAGCTCACCGGTCAGGAAGTCCTGGTGGGTGCGGACGTCGGTGGCGCCGTGCAGGGCCACCGCGCCCAGGGTGAGGGCCCCGTACCGGTCGCCGATCACGACCAGGCCGCCGGGCGGGGTGCGGGCCAGGAGGTCGGCGGCCTCGTCCAGGAGCAGCCGGTCGGTGGCGTCCACCGCGACGAGCTCGGGGGCCTCGACGTCCGGGGCGCGGCGCAGGGCGCCCAGGTCGAACCCGGGGACGGTCACCGGTGCCGGCCGGGGGCCTGGACCAGCAGGTCGCGGGTGACCTGCATCTGCCCGTGGTGCTGGGTGAGCTCCTCCAGGACGTGGAGCAGGGCTGCGCCGGCGGTGGTGATGTGGGCCTCGAGGCGGTGCCCGGTGGTGGCGGTGAGCGGTGCGCGGGGGTCGCAGGCGTGGACGTCGGCGTGCAGCTGGGCTCGCGCCTGCTCGGTCGCGGCGAGCAGGTCGGCGACCGGGCCCTGGGCCCGGAACTCCGCGTCGCGGTCCCGTTGCAGGGGGCGCCCGGCGACGCGGTGCCCGGCCCAGGCGTGCATGACGCCCAGGCAGTGGGTGAGGATCGCGAACGGGGTGTTCGCACCG
Organism: Cellulomonas bogoriensis 69B4 = DSM 16987; assembly: GCF_000767165.1. GTDB lineage: Bacteria > Actinomycetota > Actinomycetes > Actinomycetales > Cellulomonadaceae > Actinotalea > Actinotalea bogoriensis. The sequence continues at coordinate 14,275 of NZ_AXCZ01000042.1, read as the reverse complement.
TCCAGGGGTGGGTGGGTGCAGGCGAGGTCGTCGCCCAGCTCCGTGACGATCGCGGTCATGCCGTCCAGGGCGATGTCGCAGACGTGCAGGTACTCCTCGGGGGTGAGCATCGGCCCATCGTGCCGGTCGGCGTCAGCGGCCCGCCACCTGCGCCGCCGACGCCCCGGTCAGGGCGGTGACGACCCGCACCGCGTCGTCCCAGTAGCGGGCGTAGTGGTTCGGGTCGGCGTTGCGCTGCACGGCGTGCGCGACGGCGGTCGGGGTCATGGAGTCCCGGGCGCCGACCTTGGTCAGGGCGGTGAAGAAGCTGCGGGAGGACGCCTCGGGGTCCATGCGTTCGGCCAGGGTCCCCCAGGCGCCGTTGTCGCGCTGCTGGAACAGGCCGCGGCTGTCGGGACCGGCCTTGTCCCCGTGGTCCAGGACACGCAACGAGGACTCGCCCATCGCGGTCATCACGCCCAGGGCCTGGTCCCGCAGGGACAGGCCCATGGCCTTGCCGGTGTCGACGATGGCCCGGGCGTTGCCGATCTGCTCGGCGGTGAACCCGGGGACGGTCGGCAGGGCCGGGCCCACGGGTGCGGTCGGGGCGGTGCCGGTGACCTCGGCCGCGAGGGCGGCGGCGAACACGTCGGCGGTGGACGGCTGGCCTGCCGGGGTCGTGCCCCCACCGGGGCCACCGGGGGTGGTCGCCACCCGTGGGGTCAGGTGCACCGGGGGTGGCGCGAGGGTGGTGAGGGCACCCTGGATCGAGGCCACACGGGCCTGGATGGCGGCGATCCCGTCCACGCGGGTCCTCCCTGGGGGCGACGTCACCGGTCCCATCGGCACCCAGCGCGGCTTCGTGACGGGATCGGGGGTGCCCGTTCAGGCGTCCGGCAGGTGCAGGCGCTCGCCCGTGAGCGTCGCGGCGAGGGTCGTCGCGTCCCCGACGGCCAGGTCGACACCGACGTAGGCCTGGTCCCCGGCCGCGGTGGTGACCGTCAGGTTCGCCAGGCCCAGCACCCGTTGGACGAGGCTCTGGGTGACGTGGGCGCCGTTCACGCCCCGCACCTGCAGCACGTCGGTGCGCCGGTTGAAGTACCCACGGCGCAGGTACAGGTAGGTGGCGTCCAGGCGGTGGCCCAGCGCCCGGTAGTAGCCCACACCGGCACCGACCCCCACCGGCACGAGGACCAGGGGCACGGCCAGGATCCACCAGGTCCACCACCCGCCCAGGGCACCCGCTGCGACCAGGGCGGCCACGACGGCGATCGCCACGAGGTAGCGCACGACGGCGCGGTGACGGGCCCGCGGCGGGTGCGGGCGCAGGGGCCCGTCGGCGGGGGTGACGTCCTCGCCCAGCACCGGCCCACCCAGCAGGGTGTTCGCCACCCGCACGGCCACGTCCCGGGTGGTGGTCGGCAGCATGGTCGAGGTGTCGGCCATCATCTGCTGGAGGCTCACCCCGGTCATGACCGGTGACATGCGGGCCCCGCGCAGGGCACGGGTGAGGACGGGTTGCTTGACGGTCACCCCGCGCAACCTGTCGTGGTCGGCGGTGAACACCCGGGTGGTGAGCAGCCCGCGGGTGGCCACGAACCGGCCGCTCGGTTCCCGCACCAGGGTGTAGCGCCACCACGCCTCGGTGAACGTGACCGCACCGGTGGCCAGCCCCACGCCCACCACGAGCACCGCGGACGTCACGGCCCACGCGGTCCAGGGCACCAGGTCCACCAGGGTGGCGATCTGCTCACCGAGCCACTCCCCCCGCCCCACCAGGGACACCAGGCCGAACACGGTGCCCACCACGGACAGCGGGCCGGCGATCAGGGACGCGCCGACCATGTGGAACACGATCCACCGCCACCGCAGCGCCTGGACCACCTGGCCGGTCGGGGACTCGAGGCCGGGGGCGGTGGCTGCGGCGACGTCGGGGGCGGCGTGGGTGAGGAGCCCGGCACGCAACGTCATCGCCTCGCCCCGACGCATCCCGTTGAGGACGACCGCGCCCTCACCGGTGAACGTGTTGCCACCGGTCCCGACCCGCACCGTGACCAGCCCGAACACGCGGCTGGTCAGGGGGGCGGTGAGGTCGACGGTGCGGATGCGGTGCAGGGCCACGCGGGTGCTGCGCCGGACCAGCAGCCCCGTGGTGTGGTGCAGCTCCTCCCCCACCACCCGGAACCGGACCTTGAGGTAGTTGAGGGCCTGGTTGAAGGGGTTGAGGACGGCGAGGACGGCCAGGGCGATGACCGTGTACCGGGCGACGTCGTCGTCGGTGTTGAAGAACCACCACCCGGCCGCCGCGGGGATCAGCCGCACGAGCATGCGCAGCAGCGCCGCGGGCACGATCCACGGCGACAGGCGCCGCCACGGGACGTCGGCGACGGCCTCGTCGGCGGGGTCGACGTCGGGGCGGTCGGTGCCGGTGGGATCGGTGCCGGTGGGGTCGGTGCCGGTGGCGTCGGTGGTGGGGTCGGTCATGTGGCGTCACCGCGGGTCGCGGCCACGGCGTCGGTCAGGTGCAGGACGAGGTCCTCGGCGACCTGAGCGTCCAGCCCCTCGAGCACCACCGCACCGGACGCGGACCCGGTGGTCACCGAGACCGCGGCCAGGCCCAGCACCCGGTGCAGCACGTTCCGCTTGGCCTCGACGGTCTGCACCCGTGACAGAGGGGCCACCCGCCACTGGCGGCCGATCCACCCGGTTCGGGAGTACACGGCGGTGCCGGTGGCCTCCCACCGGTGGGTGCGGTACCGCAGCCATGGCGCCACGACCAGGCCCGGGACCAGCAGTGCGGCGAGCGCCACGGCGACCCGGACGAGCCACGGGCGTCCGCCCTCCCACAGTGCCGCCGGGACCAGGGTCGCGGCGAGGACCACGACCAGCACCGTCGCGCGGCGCAGGAACCAGTAGGCGCGGGCACGGGGCGCGACACGGTGGCGCGGTGGCCGGGGTGCGCCACCGGCAGGCGCCGGGCCGACCGGCTCAGGTGGTGTCGGCGCAGGCTCGTGCTCGTGGTCGTGCACGAGGTCTCCTCTCAGCGCGAGGGATGGCGCCTCGGCCGGACGTGGCGGCCGCTCATCCTGGGTGGTCGCCGTCGAGTCTGGCGCAGAGCGGACCCCACGTGCGACGGGCTCGGTGCCGTGGGGCCGCCAGTCGGGGTGGTCCACGTCGTCCGTGACGGGGCCCTGTGGTTCGCGGCGTCGTCGTCGGACTGGAAGGTCCGTCACGTGGACGCCCGCCCGGAGGTGTCGGTGACCGTCCCGGTGCGCCGCGGCGGTCTGCTGGTGCACGTGGCACCCATCCCGCCGGCGACCATCACGTTCCGCGCCACCGGGCACGTCGTCCCGGCGACGGACGCACCCGCCGACGTCCGCACGGCCCTGCTCCGCGGGCTGGACACCAGCGGGGCCGAGGGTCGCGGCGCACTGGTCCTGGTGCGGCTGGTCCCCCACGGGGAGTTCCTGACCTACGGGGTCGGTGTGTCGTTGGCGACGATGCGCGACACCGAACGCGCCCGCGGCAGGGTGCTGGTGCGCTGAACCCGGCCGATCGCGTGGGATCGTGCTGTCATGAGACTCGGGTGCGTGAGCAGGACCGCCGTGGTCGCGTTGGTGGCGGTGACGGCGTGGGTCCTGGTCGACCGCGGGGGCCACGGTGGGACAGTGGCGCGTCGTCGCTGAGGCCTCCCGGCCAGTTACCCACGGCCACACCGCCCCTTCAACGACGGTCAGTCACTGACACGCCCCTGGAGCGCGGTTATGGGCATGGGATGGCGCGCTGTCAGGAGGCGTTGGTCAAGCGGCGCACGACGTACTGGTTGAGGCTCAGGTGTTCCTCGGCGGCCTCCATCGCGAGCTTGCGGTGCAGGTGCTCTCCGATGCGGAGGTTGAACTTGCCGGAGTAGGCCCGCGAGGACAGGGGCTCGGGGACCTGCTCGTGGTTGTCGCGCATGTCCTGGACGGTGTCGGCGATGAGCTCGCGAAGGCCGGCGAGCGCGTCCTCCTGGCTCTCGGCGAGCCAGGAGAGGGAGGGCAGTTCCAGGCAGGTGGCGAGGTACTCCTCGTCCTCCGCGGACCAGGTCACGCGATACGTATACCGCGTGATGTCGACGTTGACGGTGGTGCTCATGCCTGTGCCTCCTTCTTGTCGATCGCGGCGAGGACCTGCCTGACCTCGTAGGGCTTGGCCCGTCCGTGGTCGATCTGGATGTTGACCCGCGGGTCGCCGGGCCAAGGCGTCTTGAAAACCGCATGCATCTCGCCACGACGATCTTGGTTACCGGTGGCACTCCGCGATGGTACCGCCAGCAGTACCAGTGCGCCAGGCTCGGGTCGTAGTCGCGAGGAGATGCGTTCACCCAGGTTCCGGAGGCCGGACACGCGCCAGGACGTCGTTCGGGTGCCGATCGGGGGTGGTGCGGGGATCGGCATGGCGGGCGGGAGTCCGAGGAGAGCGCCGCTTCGAGCACTCAGCTCTCGTGGAGCATCTTCAGGCCGATGACGCAGCCCACGATCCCCGCCAGGAGCAGCAGCTTGAGCACGGACACCGTCTCGGTACCAGTGACCATCGCGTAGGTGACGGTCAAGGAGGCGCCGATGCCCACCCACACCACGTACGCGGTCCCGACCGACAGCTCCCGCATCGCGTACGCCAACCCGGCCATGCTCAGCACGAGCGTCACGAAGAACAGGACCGTCGGGCCGAGCCGGGTCAGCCCGTGGGACCTGCCGAGCGCCGTGGCCCACACGGCCTCCAGCACCCCGGACAGCACGAGGATGAACCAGTGCACGACGACCTCCCACGGCCGTCTTGTCGCACTCCGGGTACGGCTCCCTCGTCCGGGGCCCTGCCGGGGCCTTGCTTCCACCATCGCACGCACCGTGCAGGGCGACAAGCACCCGCTCCCTCGGGCGATACGTCACCTCTGTTCCGCTTGCGCACGTGAGCCGCACGAGCGGCGACCCGCCGGTGGGCGGGTCGCGACACCAGCCGTGGCGCCCTCGACCAAGATCCCTCCATGGGCCCGGGGGGTGGCGTGCGCATAGTCGCGCCCCCTGCAGCCTCGCTGGGCGCCGCACTCGCGGCCGCGCTCACCGATCTCGGCTGGGTTCCCGCACGCTCCGGTGCCGCGACCCCCGTGGCGCACGACCCGTGGGGGACGCCCGTCGTCCTGCTCATCGAGGACGACGCAGGCCAGGTCACCCAGAGCGTCAGACGGTTGAGCGGCGTCCCCCGGGTGTGCATCGCATCGAGCCGTGCGCTCCACGCCCTGCTACCGCTCGCTGACCGCGGGTCGATCGTGCTCAACCGCGACGCACCGTTCGTGCTCCTGATCCGGCTTGTCGACGAGGCACTGCGCGACGCACCGAGGGCACCGCAGCCGGGCACCGATCTCGGTGGGCGGCTGCGCACCCGCATCGAGGAGTGTCGCGCGCTGGACCGGCTGACGACTCAGGAGTCCGAGACCCTCCAGGCACTCATGGAAGGGGCCACCGCCGCCGAGATCGCTGCACGCAGCTGCCGCTCCATCCACACGGTTCGCAGCCAGATCAAGGCGGTACGCACCAAGCTGGGCGTGAGCTCCCAGACCGCGGCGACCGCGCTCGCCGAGCGCGTGGGCCACCACCACGCGGTCGAGCGGGCACGGGCGCAGTTCACCAATTGTGGGGATGAGGTCGACGCGAAGGAGCACTGACGATGGCCGAGTCATATTCGCCACGCGGGATCACGACCCGCACTCTGACAAGGACATGGTCATGGCACAGACAGTTGTGGAAGTCGTCAAGGTCATCGCCCCGATCGCCCTCCAGGCACTCGCGGCAGCAGCCGAGAACCTCCTCGCCGGCGAGGCCACGCGTGACGCGGTGGAACGCCTGCCCCAGAAGCGACCCGCGGTCGCCGACGAGGACTTCGGCGACATCATCACCACCGATACGTGGCAGTACTGCGAGTCCAACTTCGCCGCTCAGTACGGCTACTACTACCAGGGTCTTCGTTCACAGCCGACCACCGGTGACCTGCCCGTGGCCGCTGCCGAGGACATCATCGTCTGGGAGAAGAAGAACGGGATCTCCGACATCCAGCGGTACCTGCAGACCGTCTTCAAGGACTCGCTCAACCCCGCGGACTCGATCGAGCTCGCCAACAACCTGGGAAGCCTCTTCCAGCAACGGTTCCAGGAGGAGGCGCTGGACTGGACACCGTTCTCCAAGCGCTACAACTTCCCCGACGCGCTCATCGTCGACGTCTACATGGTCACCGCCTCGGCCCGTGACGTGAACAACCAGCCAGCAGGCATCGCGAGCTACTGCTTCGTCGCCTACAACCACGCGCACGGTTGAGGGGGCCGCCGTGACTGTCGTCTTCCGGGGGATGCGCCCAGCCGCACCCGGGCCGGGCCCCTTGGCGCAGGACAACAACGCGAACGCTCTCGGCGTCCGGGTCAACTCACCTCCAGCACCCTCGGACGTGGAGACCTACATGCAGAACGAGGTGCCCTGGGTGAACCCGCTCACGGGCGATGGCAGCCCGCAGGGGGTCTCGGTCGCGACGGGTTCGGGGTGCAACCTCCCCACCCACCGTCGGCCGAAGGGCGCCCCGTGGAACGGCACCGGAGCCAACGGCCTGCTCATGTGGGAGCTCGACGACACGGTCCTGGTACCGGCCCAGCTCAGAGTCGTGGCTGCTCCCCTTCCGGAGCAGCCGGAGCATGCGGTCATCTCCCCCGCCGTGGCGATGTCCTTGCACCAGTACCGTCAGTACATCGCGAGCACGCAGCTGCACTGGGAGCAGTCCGCGGAGCCCGTCCCGCACTGCGCGCCAGGAGCTGTCCTTGAGGGAGGTCGAGCCGTGCACGCTCACGTGGACGCGTTGGTCGCGGCAGTCGCGGGCGGCGACGACCCGGGCGAGCTGATCGAGGCGCTCCGTGCGCAGAACGCGGCCGGGACCAGCGCCCCGCAGATCGTCGCGCACCTGGAGGCCGCTGCGGTCCAGGCCGACTCCCAGGGCAACGACGACGGCGCCGAGGCACTCCGCGGCGTCCTCGACCGGATCAGCGGGTACTGTGCGCCGGCCCACAGGATCGTGCTGACCTGACCCGTGCCGTGACCCCCGCGGCACACGGGCGGTGGGTGGTGGGGCTGCACGACCGCCTCACCACCCACCGTGCACCGCCCGCGACATCGCCGCCCGACGCACCCGCGGCCCGGAGCGCCACGTTGACCTTGCTTCGCGACGGTTGGGAGGGTGGCTGGCACCGCCGCCGGTGACGAGTCGTGCCACAGGGGGAACGGCCGCCCGGCGCGGGTTCACAGGGGGTTCGATGATCACGTCTCGTCCTGTCCGCCTGCTCACGGTCGCGTTCAGCGCAGCCGTGCTCGTGAGCAGCACCGTCACCGCGTCCGCGGTTCCCCGGACGATCGAACCGGGGGCGTCGGGGCCCGCAACCGCCGACGCCGTCGGCGCGGCGCCCGAGCACCGCAGACCAGGCCCGCCTCCCCCTCGCGCGTCGGCAGAGGCCCGCAAGGTCGACCGGGCTCCCACACCGAGGCCCGACTGGTGGGACTGCGGCAGCATCTTCGGTGTCGGTGAGTGCGCCACCGTCGAGCTGCCCCTGGACTACGACCGTCCGCGTGCCGCGACCACCTCCGTGGCCCTGCTGCGCATCCCGGCGTCCGACCAGGAGAACCGGATCGGCACCCTGTTCCTGAACCCGGGCGGTCCCGGAGGGTCCGGGGTCGAGACCGCCGCGGTCGCGACCACCTTCCTGGGGCCGGAGGTGCTGGAACGGTTCGACGTCATCGGGTTCGACCCGCGGGGCACCAACTACAGCTCGAACGTCCGGTGCTTCCGTAACGCAGGTGAGCAGGCTGCGGCCTTGTCCGGGTTGGCGGTTCGTCTGCCGGTCACGCGAGCGGAGCAGGACGCCCACGTCGCGTCCGCCACCGCCCTGGGCCGGGCGTGCTCCACCCACGGCAAGCCGCTCTCGGCGTCGATGTCCACCGCGCAGGTCGCGCGGGACCTGGACGTCCTGCGACGGATGGTCGGTGACGACCAGCTGAGCTACCTGGGCTTCTCCTACGGCAGCTACCTCGGGACCGTCTACGCCAACATGTTCCCCGAGCGGGTCCGTGCCGTGGCGGTCGACGGCGTCGTCGACCCCCACGCCTGGGTGGGCACCCGGGACGCCCACACACCGGTGTTCACCCGGGTGGGCTCCGGCGAGGCGTCCGCGCGCACCTTCGACGAGATCCTCACCCGGTGCGCGGACGCCGGGCCGCAGTTCTGCAACCTTGCCGGTCTCGGTGACCCGCACACGATCTTCGAGCAGGTCGCAGACCTGCTGCAGGAGTCACCGCTGCTGATCGAGGTGCCCGAGCTGGGCCTGGAGGTGGAGGTCGACTACTCGCTCTTCATGGCCGTGTTCCTGCAGCTGATGTACTCCCCGGAGGCCGGGGCGTTGGTCGACGCCGAGCTGACGTGGCTGTACCTGCTGCTCCAGGAACGAGCGGGCGAGACCCCCGGAGCGGAGCAGGTGGACCTCGACGCCGCCCGACGGGGCCTGGCCCTCAAGGCCCAGCGCCTGCAGGGCGACGTCGGCCGGCAGGCGCATGCGGGTGGCCGTGCGGGGGCGGACAGCGGGTCGAACTTCCCCTACGACAACTGGACCGAGGCGCAGCTGGCGGTCCTCTGCACCGATGGTCGGCACGCCCCGCACACCCAGATGTGGCCACGCCTGGCGGACGCGGAGCAGGAGCGCGCACCGCGCTTCGGGCCCCTGTGGGCCTGGATCACCGCATCGTGCGCCGAGCGCACCTGGACCGCCCGCGACTCCAGCGCCTACAGCGGCCCGTTCACCAGAGAACCGGCTAACCCGCTGCTGGTCGTCGGCAACGACTGGGACCCCGCGACACCCCGCGAGGGCGCCGAGGCGCTGGCCGCGCTGCAACCGGGCAGCCGCCTCCTGCTCAGCGACAACTGGGGCCACACCGCGTACGGGACGTCGGCGTGCGCGACGGGCGCGATCGACGCGTACCTGATCGACCTCGAGCTACCGGACGAGGGGACGGTGTGTGCCGGGGACGTCCAGCCGTTCACCACTCCCCTGCCGCAGCCGGGGGACCCCGAGGTGCCCTCCGAGCCCGAGATGAGCACGCGCAGCCTGGGGCCGGAGGCCGCGGACGAGCCCGGGGTGCCGGACAGGTTGCCCCCCGTCGTCCCGCCGTTCCCCGGCTCCGCACCACGCCAGTGAGCAGGAGGGGCTGACCCGCCCCCGGCCCCGCCCTGCCTCCCGGGGCGGGGCCGGGGGTGGGAACCACACGGGGAGGGAGTCCGTTGTCGACGTGCCTGTCATGGCCGGACGGAAGGACCTCACGTGTGCACCACCCCCACGCACCCACCGCTGCCCGCACTGACGGTGCAGGCAGACAGGCTCATCGAGCTGGGCGTGAGGGCGCCCGGCCTGGAGCCCGCCGCGCTGCTGGCCAGGGCCACCACCCTCCAGGACGTGGCGCCCCCAGGGTCGTTGCTGGCCGTGCACCCGCGCGTGGTGGCGCCATCCGTGCTCGCGGGGCACATGACCCGGGCGTTGACCGTGCGCGGCCAGCGGGTCGAGCGCAGCGGGTTCGTGGTCGCCGACATGGACGACGTCGATGACTTCACACCCACCCTCGACGCCCCCGTGCCCGACGCGGATCTCTACGCGGTGGTCGACCCGACCAGGGGTGAGGAGATGACCAACTGGTCCCCCGAGGAGGCGCTGCCGGTGATCACCGGCGCGGGCCGCACACCACTGACCCTCAGCGAGGGGATCCAGTGGGTGCTGCACGCCCCTGAGGCGCTCAAACGCAACCGGTGCTTCATGACCATCGGGTCACGGCTGCGACGCCCCGACGGGACCTTCGACGCCCGGACCCCGGCCCTGTGGATCTCCAACGGGACCGGCCGGGACGGCAGCGACCGCCGAGGCGCCCCCAAGGTCGGGTGGTGCTGGTGGCGCAACCGCCACACCTGGCTCGGGTTCGCCTCAGCCGCGGCAAGGAACCGGTGACCGGCTAGGTGTCGACCCGTCGTCCCCGGCAACGCGACCCTGACCTGAGACCACGACGAGCACCTGCTCCCGGCCCGCCGGATGCCTAGGCAGTGAAGCGGCGCGGCCTAGGAGCCAGGCGCGTAGCGTGCGGCGAGATCCTGGTCGCGTTCCCGACTCAAACCGGTCCGGAGCTCGTCGTCGTCCCGGCCGCGGGCCCACTCGAGGGTGTCGCGCACGGTGTCGGCCAAGGGCCGTACCCGCAGCCCGGCGTGGACCGCACGCGAGGCGTCGACCTGGAAGAAGCCGCGCATGTCGACGTCCTCGGGCGGTAACCACAGGGGCAGGTCCGCCCACGGGCGCACCCCCTCGACGGTCATCTGCTCCCCGGTGAGCTGGACGGGTCGCAGGTCCACGCCCGCGACGTCGGCGATCACCTGGGCGAGGTCACCGAAAGGCACCGGCTCAGCGGCAGCGTTGAACACACCGTTCACGCGCCCGGCCCCCAGGCCCACCATCCACGCCGCCAGGTCGCGGGCGTCGATGTGCTGGACGGGTCGCGTCATGTCCGGAGGGACGACGTGCGCCCCACCCTCGGCGAGTCGCCGCACCCAGTACGTGAACCGGTCCGACGGGTCACCCGGTCCCACCACGACCGTCGGGCGGACCACCGTCCGGCTCGGGAACAGCTCCGTGACCCGCTCCTCGCACAAGACCTTCAACGGGCCGTACGACGCACCGTCGACCTCCCGCGGGACCGGCCCCTCGATCCGGGCGAGAACCCCGTCCTCCGTGGTGCCCGGGCCAGGGAGGTGGGCGTACACCGACACGCTCGACACCAGCACGTAGTGCCGGCACCGGTCGACCAGGTACCGGGCGCTGCGGACGACCTGGTCGGGGTGGTACGCCGACAGGTCGAACACCACGTCCCACTCACCGCCGGCGAGAGCGGACACGTCACCGTCCCGGTCACCACGCAGCCGCACCGACGAGGCGAACAGGTCGGGCCCGGTGAGACCCCGGTTGAACAGCGTCACCTCCCACCCAGCAGCAAGGAGCCCTTCGACCAGGTGGACGCCCAGGAACTCCGTCCCGCCCAGCACCAGGGCGCTGCCAACTCCGGCCATCACTGCCTCCTCGCGGTCCCGCTTAGGTGAAGGAAGGTGACGGTTCACATGCCCGACGGTGCCATGTCCACGAAACGCGCGTAATGACCCTGGAAGGCGACGATGATCGTGTCGGTGGGGCCATTACGGTGCTTGGCTACGATGACGTCTGCCTCACCGGCGCGTGGTGATTCCTTCTCGTAGGCATCGTCGCGATGGAGAAGAATAACGATATCCGCATCTTGCTCGATCGAGCCCGATTCACGAAGGTCGCTCATCTGGGGTCGTTTGTCGGTGCGCTGCTCCGCGCCACGGTTCAGCTGCGACACCGCGATCACCGGGACCTCGAGCTCCTTGGCCAGGAGCTTCAGTGCCCGTGAGAACTCGCTGACCTCCTGCTGACGGGACTCCACCCGCTTGCCCGACGTCATCAGCTGCAGGTAGTCGATCACCACCAGCTTCAGGTCGTGGCGCTGCTTCAGACGCCGGCACTTGGCCCGAATCTCCATCAACGACATGTTCGGGGAGTCGTCGATGAACAGCGGCGCCTCCGAGATCTTGCCCATGGTCGCGGCGAGCTTCTGCCAGTCCTCGTCACGCATGGTCCCTTTGCGCATGTTCTGCAGGGGGACGCGCGCCTCCGCCGAGAGCATGCGCATGGTGATCTCGTTACGGCTCATCTCCAGGGAGAAGATCACCGACGTCATGCCGTTCTTGATCGACGCCGAGCGCGCCACGTCCAGGGCCAGGGTCGACTTGCCCATCGCCGGCCGAGCCGCCAGCACCACCATCTGCCCGGCGTGCAGACCGTTCGTCAGCTTGTCCAGGTCGGTGAAACCGGTGGGCACCCCCACCATGCCCTCACCACGGTTGCCCGCGGCCTCGATCTCCTCCATGGTGCCGTTGATGATCTCGGCCAGCGGCAGGTAGTCCTCGCTGGTGCGCTGCTCGGTGACCGCGTAGATCTCCGCCTGGGCGTTGTTCACGATGTCGTCGACGTCACCGCCGTCCGTCGCGTAGCCCAGCTGGACGATCCGGGTACCGGCCTCCACCAACCGGCGCAGCACCGCCCGCTCCCGCACGATGCGCGCGTAGTACCCGGCGTTCGCCGCGGTCGGCACCATCGAGATCAACGTGTGCAGGTAGGGCGCACCGCCCACCCGGCCCAGCTCACCACGCTTGGTCAGCTCGGCCGCGACCGTCACCGCGTCCGCCGGCTCACCCCGGCCGTACAGGTCCAGGACCGCGTCGTAGACCAGCTCGTGCGCAGGGCGGTAGAAGTCCGTGCCCTTCAGCTGCTCGACGACGTCGGCGATCGCGTCCTTCGACAGCATCATGCCGCCCAGGACGCTCTGCTCCGCCGACACGTCCTGCGGTGGGGTGCGGTCGAAACCTGCGTTGCCCTGTCGAGGCGTCAGGCTCTGCTCGAGCTCGTCGATGCTCACCGATCACCCTCCACAGCGCCACGTACGTGTTGACCTGACGTCCTATCGCACGCCGCTGACACGAGCTCCCCACCCTTGGTGGACGACCCCCGTCGAGTCCGTCTTCGCGAGGCTAGGGCCCGAGCCGCAGACCTCCAAATAGCACCTGCGCGCATCTGTGCACAGACCTGGGGACAAGATGTGGACGACCCCGCGACCAACTGTGCACAGGCCGGGGACAACGCTGTGGATATCGTGTGCACCGGCGCCGACCGACGCTCTGATCGGCCCGAACACCACCCACCGCTTGTGGACGGGAGATCCGTGGCCAGGAGTTCACCAGGTGGACGGATGCGCTCGCCCGCCGGACGTCCCCTCGACCGCCAGGTCCTCGCGCTCGCCGTCCCCGCCCTTGGTGCCCTCGTCGCAGAACCCCTGTTCGTGCTGGTGGACTCCGCGGTCGTCGGCCGGCTCGGTGTCGGGCCCCTGGCCGGGCTGGCCCTCGCCGGGACCGTCCTGACCACCGTCGTCGGCCTATGCGTGTTCCTCGCCTACACCACCACCGCGAGCGTCGCCCGGTGCCTCGGCGCGGGCGACCGGCCCCGTGCCCTGCGCCTGGGCGTCGACGGCATGTGGTTGGGCCTCACCCTGGGGACAGTGCTCGCCGTCACCCTGTGGGTGACCGCCCCGTGGCTGGTCGCAACCCTGGACGCACCCGCCCAGGCCGCACCCCACGCCGTGACCTACCTGCGCTGGTCCGCGCCCGGCCTGCCCGGCATGCTCCTGGTCCTGGCCGCCACCGGGGTGCTGCGGGGCATGCTCGACACCCGCACCCCCCTCGTGGTCGCGGCCGCGGGTGCCGTCCTCAACGCCGTCCTGTCCGTCGTCCTGGTGCACGGCGTGGGCATGGGCGTCGCCGGGTCCGGACTCGGCACCGCCGTCGCCCAGACGCTCATGGCCGTCGCACTCCTGGCCGTCGTGGCCCCCGGGGCGCGCCGCGCGGGGGTGTCCGTGCTCCCCCGGGCCCTGGGTGTGCTCGGCGGGATGCGCAGCGGCGCGCCCCTGCTCGTGCGCACCGTGTCGCTGCGTGCCGCGATCCTCCTGGCCGCGTGGGTCGCCGCCGGCCTGGGCACCGTGACCCTCGCCGGTCACCAGGTCGTGGTGGCCGTGTGGGGGCTCACCGCCTTCACCCTCGACGCGCTCGCCATCGCCGCCCAGGCCCTCGTCGGTCGCAGCCTCGGCGCCAACGACCCCGTCACCACCCGCGCGGTGCTGCGCCGCACCCTGCAGTGGGGCACCGGCACCGGCGTGGTCCTCGGTGTCACGCTCGCCGCCCTGGCGGTTCCCCTGCCCGTCCTGTTCACCGACGACGCCGCCGTGCGGCACGCCACCACCCTCACGCTCCTCGTCGTGGCCCTCACCCTGCCCATGGCCGGGTGGGTCTTCGTCCTCGACGGGGTGCTCATCGGTGCCGGGGACGGCCCGTACCTGGCCTGGGTGGGCATGCTCACGCTCGCGGCCTACGTCCCCGCCGCACTGGCCGTCCGGGCCTGGGCCACGGACGGCACCGGGGGGCTCGTGTGGTCCTGGGTCGCGTTCGCCGGGGTGTTCATGGCGGCGCGCGCCCTGACGACCGGGCTGCGCGCCCGCGGCGACCGCTGGATGACCACCGGGGCCGCGTGACGGGCACGGCGTGACCGGGACCGCATGAGCGGCGCCGCGTGACCGGTGGT
>NZ_AXCZ01000041.1 GCF_000767165.1 Cellulomonas bogoriensis 69B4 = DSM 16987 | reverse complement strand
ATGGCGGCGGTCACCGCCCGGCGCGACGGCGCCGACCCGTTCACCGCCCTCGGTGGCCTGCTCGGCGGGGTGGACCTGCACACCACCACCACCACGGACGCGCTCGCAGAGGGCCGGTTCGGTTCTGCCGCCGCCTCGGCCGCGCGCGCCGAGGCGGCGATGGACCGTGCCACGCTCGTCGGGGCGGGGGCCGTGGCGCTGGTCGTGGTGCTGCTCGGGGGCGTCGTCTGGTTCGTCCTCCTGCGACGCAGACGCAGGGCCGTCACGGCCCCCTGAGAGGGCTCCGCCCACTTTCTCGTCCACAGCAGATGTCCGATTCGTCCCGGTATGTCATATTTACCGGGTCGAAGGAGGCGCTGTGCGCGGACGATCACTGGCCCTGGGGGCCACCGCCATGCTCATCGCGGGTGCAGGGTCGCACACGCACCTGGAGCCCCTGGTGCAACAGGCGCTGGCGCCCGCCTACGACGCCTCCACGCAGGCGAACCTGCGGCACCTGGGGGTGGCGCTGCAGTCCGTGGCGCTGGTCCAGGGTGACCTGACGGGCGTGACCCCGAGCGGGCTCGAAGGATGGGGCTGGGTCCCGGGCGAGCACATCGACCTGGTGGTGCACGTGGACGGCGACCGCTTCTGGGCCGTCGGCCAGGACGTGCGCCCGGGCGCCGGGGCGTTCACCGTCACCAACGGTGACGGTGGGCACGTGCGGGTCTCGCCGCTCCCGACCCCGCAGGTGGACGCCCAGGTCGCGGGTGTGCGGTTCGTGCGGGGGGCCACGGGCGGGCGCTGACCCGACGCACGGCGGCGACCGGTGGAAGAGTGTCTCCATGCGTTCGAGCGTCCACGCACTGTCCCGGCAGGCCGCGGAGCACCCCGTGGTCGCCAGCGGTGCGCGGCTCGGCCTGGCCGCCAGCGGCGCCCTCAACGCCGTCATCGGCTGGATCGCCCTGCAGCTCGCGTGGGTGGGACTCGGCAGCGACGACGACGAGGCCAGCGCCACCGGCGCCCTGGACACGATCGCCGCGACGACCGTCGGGGCCGGTGCCCTGGCCGTCGCGACCGCCGGGTTCGTGCTCCTGGCCCTGTGGTACCTCACCTCGATCCTGCTCGTGCACAGGTGGACGCAACGGGTGCGGTTCGCAGGGAAGGCCGTGGTGTACGGGGTGCTCGGTGCGCTGGCCGTCACGGTCCTGGCCGGGGCCTCCCCCGAGGGAGGTGAAGCCGAGCAGGCGTCCAGCGTGACCGGCCCCTTCATGGAGCACCTCGCCGGCCAGGTGCTCGTCGCCGCCGCCGGTGTGGGCGTGGCAGCGGTCGGCATCCAGCAGCTGAGGAAGGGAGCTCTGGACCGGTTCTGCGAGGACCTGGACCGCCACCCCCCACGTTGGGTCGTGCACTGCGGGCGCGTGGGGTACACCACCCGGGGCTTCACCCTGGTGCTGGTGGGGGCATTCCTCGTGGTCGCCGCGGTCAACGCCGATCCCGAGGAGGCCCGCGGCCTGGACGGTGCCCTGCAGGGCCTGCTCGACCTGCCGTTCGGCTCCTTCGCCCTGAGCGCCGCCGCGGTGGGGTTCATGGTGTTCGGGGTGTACAGCCTGGCCCGCGCGCGTTACGCCCGCATCTGAGCCGCGCCCTCAGCCCCGGGAGTCGACCGCCACCAGGAACGACCGCAGCGTCTCCATGAACCGGGCGTGCGCGGCGGCGTCGTGCGCGGGCAGCGACGGGTCGATGAACAGGTGCTGGCCCCCCGGGTAGAGGAACAGCTGACCGTCGGCGGCCCCCTCCACCAGCTCGCGGGCGGCGTCCAGGTCCCCCTCACCCACGAACCAGGGGTCGGCGTCCATGCCGTGGACGTGCACGGGCACCCCCTCGGGCCACCCGCCGAAGAACTCCACCGGGACGCACGAGCCCACCAGGACCGCCCCCCGGGCACCCGGGCGGGTCTGGGCGAGCTGCTGGGCCGGCAGCACCCCCAGGGACAGCCCGATGTAGACCAGCCCCTCGGCCAGGCCCTCCACCGCGCGGGCCCCCCGCTTGAGGACCACGTCGGTGCCGAGCGCCTCGGCATGGTCCACCCCGTCGTCCAGGGCCTCGAAGGTGCGGCCCTCGAACAGGTCCGGGGTGTGGACGTGGTGCCCGTCGGCCACCAGGTCGTGGGCGAGCGTCGCCACACCCGCGGTCAGGCCGTGCGCGTGGTGGAACAGCACCACCTCAGCCATCGGAGGCCCCCTCCCCTGTGCTCGGACCAGCATAGGCGTCACCGCTCCGGCTGGGCAGGGGGCGGTTGCGCCACCTCGACCCGGTCAGGGGATACCCTCCCCCGGTGACCCAGTCCCCCGCGGTGACCGTCCTCGCCGGTGGTGTCGGCGGGGCGAAGCTCGCCCACGGGGCGTCCCGGGTGACCGACCGGGTCACCGTCGTGGTCAACACCGCCGACGACGCCCGCATCCACGGTCTGTGGGTCAGCCCCGACCTCGACACCGTCATGTACACCCTCGCCGGGATCGCGAACCCCACCACCGGGTGGGGCATCGCCGGTGAGACGTACACGACCCTCGAGGCGTTGCGTCGCCTCGGTGCCGACACCTGGTTCATGCTCGGCGACCAGGACCTCGCCACCCACCTCGCCCGCACCGCACGCCTGGCCGACGGCGCGAGCCTGTCCCAGGTCACCGCCGAGCTGGCCACCGCCCTCGGTGTCACCGCGCGCCTGCTCCCCGCGACCGACGACCCGCTCGCCACCATGGTCGACACCCCTGCCGGGCGCCTGGACTTCCAGGACTACTTCGTGCGGCGCAAGCACCAGGACGACGTCCTGGGCGTGCACCTGGACGGCGTCGACGACGCCCGACCTGCACCCGGCGTCCTACCCGCGCTCACCGGGGCCGACGTGGTGCTCCTCGCACCGTCGAACCCGATCGTGAGCGTCGGCCCGGTGCTGGCCGTCCCCGGTGTGCGCGAAGCGCTGCGCACCTCGCCCGCCCGTCGGGTGGGTGTCAGTCCCCTCATCGGCGGCCGAGCGGTGAAGGGGCCCGCCGCGCAGATGCTCGCCGGGCTCGGGCACGAGGTCAGCGCCCTGGGCGTCGCACGCCTGTACGTCGACGTGCTGGACGTGTGGTGCATCGACACCGTCGACGCCCACCTGGCACCCGCGATCACCGACCTGGGGCTGACGGTGCACGTCACCGACACGATGATGCGCACCGACCACGACCGTGAGCGCCTCGCCACCGAGCTGGTGGACGTGGCCGGCCGGTGACCTCACAGCTGACCGACCAGGACGGTGGTGGGCCCCTGGTGGCGGTCGTGCCGTTGCGCGGCGGGGGCAAGTCCCGGTTGGGCGCCTGGGTGCAGGGGCCCGCCCGTGAGGCCCTGGTCGGGGTGGTGGCCCGGTCCGTGGTGGGTGCGCTGGTGGGATCCGGTGCGGTGACGGGCGTGCTCGTGGTGACCGGGGACCCCGCGGTGGCGGGCACGCTGCTCGGGGCGGGACCGCTGCCGGGGGTGCGGGTGGTCCCGGAGCCGGCCGACGTCGGCGGCCTGAACGGGGCGGTGGCGTTCGGGTGCGCGGTGGCGGCCCGGGAGGCGACCAGGGTGCTGGTGGTGCACGCGGACCTGCCTGCTCTGACGCCGCAGGACGTGCGGGTGCTGACCGGGTGCCCCACACCGGTGGCGCTCGCCCCGGACCGGCACGGCGAGGGGACCAACGCCCTGGTGCTCGACACCGCCGTGGTGGCCGCGGGGTTCGGGTTCAGGTTCGGGCCGGGGAGCCGCGCCCGGCACGAGGAGCAGGCGGACCGCATGGGTGCGCAGGTCACCACGGTGGACCTGCCGGGCACGTCGTCCGACCTGGACACCCCCCAGGACTGGTGGGCGCTGCCGCAGGACGTGCGGCAGCGGGTGCACGCCGGGGTCGCGGCCCGCGGGTGGGACCTCCCGCCCGGGCGCGGGTCAGGCCCGGGTGCCCCACCGGCCGCGGTGCACGACGTCGTCGAGGGGACGCCGGGTGCGGGTGGTCGGTGACCCACCGGGCGCGTCGTCGGGTGCGGGGTGGCCCAGGGTGATCGCACCGACCGGGGCGTGGTCGGCCGGCACGTCGAACGCCTCATTGAACGTCTGGACACGTTCACCGGGGATGCCGAAGAAGCACGCACCGAGCCCCTCGTCGACGGCGGTCTGCAGGATGAGCAGGGCCGCCATCCCGGCGTCGACGTACCAGTAGGGCACGGGCCAGGTGGGCGGAGGGTGGCCGGGGCGGGTCTTGTCCGGCCGTGCGTACCGTTCGCGGTACGTGCTCTCGCTGGCGAGGGGCACGATGACGACCGGTGCGGTGCGCATGCCGCGCAGCCACCGGCTCGGCCGTTCGGCGCGGGCCGTGGGTGTGGTGGCCTCCCAGAAGCGTGCGACGTCCCCGGGCGCGTCCAGGACCAGGAACGCCCAACCCTGGCTGAACCCCGCGTTGGGGGCGCGCACCGCGTTGCGCAGGGCCCGGTCCACCACGTGCGGGGGGACGGGGTCGTCGGTGTAGCGGCGGACCATGCGGCGTCGGCGCACGACGTCCTGGAGCTCCATGCCGTGATCCTCCCAGGACGGCACGCGGGCACGTCCCGGGGCGTGCACCGGGTAGCGTCGCGGGGACGCCCGTCCCGACCCTGGAGCGACACCCGTGAGCACCTCTCCCGTGGACCTCGCGCAGCTGCGTGCCGAGGCCGAGGCCCTGGCCCCGCAGCTGACGTCCCTGCGGCACGACCTGCACCGCATCCCCGAAGTGGGGCTGCACCTGCCGTCGACCCAGGCGCGGGTGCTGGCAGAGCTCGACGGGCTGGGCCTGGAGGTCACCACCGGGACCCGGTGCAGCTCGGTGGTGGCGGTGCTGCGTGGCGCGCGACCGGGGCCGTCGGTGCTGCTGCGGGGCGACATGGACGCGCTGCCGGTGACCGAGCGGTCCGGGGAACCGTTCACCAGCACCCACGACGGGGTGATGCACGCGTGCGGTCACGACCTGCACATGGCCGGCCTGGTGGGGGCCGCCCGGTTGCTCGCCGCGCGCCGTGAGGAGATCGCCGGGTCGGTGGTGCTCATGTTCCAGCCCGGCGAGGAGGGGTTCCACGGGGCCGAGATCATGATCGCCGAGGGCGTCCTGGAGGCGGCCGGGGAGCCGGTGGTCGCGGCGTACGGGGTGCACGTGGCGTCCTCGATGATCCCGTTGGGAGTGGTGACGGGGCGCCCGGGGCCCGCGATGGCCGCGGCGGACCAGATGTACGTCACCATCCAGGGCCGTGGCGGGCACGGGTCGATGCCGCACCTGGCCGCAGACCCTGTGACCGTGGCCGCAGAGGTGGTGCTGGCCCTGCAGACGGCGGTGACGCGCCAGTTCGACGCCCACGACCCGGTGGTGGTGTCCGTGGGCCGCATCGCCGCGGGGACGGTGGACAACGTGATCCCTGCGACCGCCGAGCTGGACGCGACCATCCGCACGTTCTCCCCCGAGCAGCACGCGATCATCCCCGAGCGGTTGACCCGTGTGGTCGAGCACATCGCCGCCGCCCACGGCATGACCGCCGACGTCCGCTACGTGCGCGGGTACCCCGTGACGGTCAACGACCCGGCCGAGGTCGCACGCGCGGCCCGCGTCAGCGGGGCCATGTTCGGCGACGACCGGTTCGTGACCGCCCCCCGGCCCATCTCAGGTGCGGAGGACTTCTCCTACGTGCTGCAACGGGTGCCGGGTGCGTTCCTGTTCGTGGGGGCCACCCCCCGCGGGGAGGACCCGGACGTCGCCCCCTACAACCACTCCGCGCAGGCCAGGTTCGACGACGACGCCCTCCCGGTCAGCGCCGCCGTGCTGGCAGCCCTGGCCCTGGACCGGCTGGCCCAGGGCTGAGAGCTCTCACCCCAGCGGGCTGGTCCAGCACAGCAGGGTTCCCCTGCCGCTCGGTGGGGTGCCCATGGTGAAGTCGCCACCGGCCTCCCGCGCCCGGGAGGCCAGGTTGCGGGTGCCGGAGCGCCGGTCACCGGCCTCACCCAGCCCGACGCCGTCGTCCTCGACCTCGACCGTCACGTACCCGTCGGGCCCGGTGCGCACGTCCAGCCGGACGCACGCGGCCTCGCAGCGGGCGTGGCGGGCCGCGTTGGTGAGCCCCTCACGCACCACCGCCACCACGTGGTCGGCACGCGCCAGGCCCAGCGCCTGGTCGATGCGGTCCACGTCACCGTGCTCGTGGTGGGCGCCGGCCAGCTGGTTCCCGTCGAGGACCACCCGCAGGGTGGGCGCGAACCCGAACAGCACCCCCGCGTGGTCGACCTCTCGCCGCAGGCGCTCCACCAGGGGCGGGGTGGCGTCGTCGGTGTCCAGGGCACGCACGATCACCCGGATCTGGCGGACCGTGGAGTCCACGCTCTCCAGCGCCCCGTCGATCATCCCGGTGACAGCCGGGGGCAGGACGCCCGCACCGGAGGACTGCCGGGCCGACTCCAGCTGCATGCCCGCCGCGAACAGCTGCTGGATCGCCAGGTCGTGCAGGTCCCTGGCGATGCGGGCGCGTTCCCCGTGCAACGCGGCGGCGTCCTGCGCCTCGCGTGCCTCGGCGAGCACCACCGCCAGGGCCGCCTGGGCCGCGAACGTCTGGGACAGAGCCAGGTCGCTGGGGGTGAACGGCTTCGCGCCCTTGCGGCGCAGCAGGATCAGGACCCCGACCGTCTGCCCCTCCGTGCGCAATGGCACGTACAGGGCGGGCCCGAACTGCCGCATCGGGGGCAAGGGGTGCTGGGCGGTCACCGAGGACGGGACCGTGTCACCCTCGCCGCTGGCGAACACCTCGACCGACCGTGACCCCGGGACCTGCACCAGACCGATCAGCTCGTCGGCGGCATGACCGTCGACGATCTCCATCACCAGCCGGTCGTCCACCCCGGGGAACGCCAGCACGGCGGTGTCCGCGCCGTCGATCCGCCTGGCGGTGGCGGCGATCGTGGTCAGGACGTCCTCCTGGTCGGCCCCTTCCAGGATCATCGTGGTGATGCGCTGCCCGGCGGTCAGCCAGTTCTCGCGGCGACGCTCCACCGCGTACAGCTCGGCGTTCTGGATCGCGACCGCCGCCGCAGCCCCCAGGGCCCCGACCACCGCCTCGTCGTCAGGGCTGAACCCCCCGTCCTTCTCGGCCAGGTACAGGTACCCGTACGTCTCGCCGACCACGCGGACGGCCGTCCCGAGGAACGGCCCCATGGGCGGGTGCCCGGCCGGCAGGCCCTGGTAGGCGGGGTGCTCGGTGAGGTCCCGCAGGCGCAGCACACCGTGGTCGGGGATCTGCCCCAGGACCCCCACCGCGTGCGGCGCGTGCCCCAGCCGGTCCATGACCATCGGGTCGACCCCCGACTGCACGAACGTCCGGGACGCCCCGTGCTCGTCCAGGATGTTGATCGCCCCGTACCGGGCCCCCGTCAGCTCGGTGCTGGCCTCGACGAACCGTTCCAGCAGGCTCGTCAGGTCCAGGTCGGCCGCCAGTGCCAGCACGGCACGCATCAGGTCCGTGGTGGCCTCGGCCGTGTCCCGTGCTGTCGTCGACATGCACCCTCCCTGCTGCGGTCCGACAAGGGAACCGTACGCGCAGGTGGCACCAGGGACCAAGGTCCCAGTCACCCGGGGGCCTCAGGCCGGTCACCGACGCAGCAGGCCCCCGCCCACCCACGCCCGGATCGCCGCGACGTCCTGGGACGTCAGCTCCATGCGCGCCCCCCGGCACAGGCCCACCACGTTGTCCGCCCACGTCTGGGCGACCTTGGCCGCCGACGGCTTCTCCGTCAGGTCCAGGCCCGCGTACAGGACCCCCGCGATCACGGTGTTCACCGACGCACGCCCGATCGCCTCACCTGCCGCCTGGCACGCGTCCCGCACCCGCCGGGCGGTCTCCGGACGGTCGAACGGGTGACGGCGCACGTCCTCGGCCAACGTCTCCAGCAGCACCCGGTACCGCTCCGGCGGAAGGTTGGGGATGTCGGTGACCTCCACCACCTGACGCTGCAGCGGCGGCAGGTCCACCCCACCGCCGGTGTTCAGGTCGGCCTCGCTGAACCGGCGCGGGTCCCACACGAACCCCGACGCCGCACCCAGCTCGGGAACCGTGCGCGCCAGCCAGGGGAAGAACCCACCGGCGCCGGCCCACCCGCTGGAACCCAGACTCGGGTCCGCCTTCTGCGCCGCCTGGGCCACCGCGCCACCGTTGATCGGACGGTCCGCGGCCCGCACCATCCGCATCACCACCCGACGCGCCGGGCCCGCCTGCTCAGGGACGTCCGGCGCCGGCGACTGGGAACGCACCGGCAGCCCCTCCTCCACCACGGCGTCCGCCAGGTCCACCGACTCCGGGTCCTTCACCAGCTCCGCGAGGTCGTCCGCGGTGACGACCGTGTCGGCCACCGCGCGGTAGGCGCTCGCCGCCGGGCTCGCCGTGATGATCGTGACGCGCCGGTCCGCCGCCCGGCACCGCAACGCCAACGGGGTGAAGTCCGCGTCCGCGGACACGATCACGAACTCGTCGTAGTAGGTGTCGGCCGCGAGCGCGTCGACGGCGTCCAGCACCAGGTTGATGTCGGCGCTGCTCTTGCCCTGCTGCGTCAGGGACGGGCAGTCCACGACGCTGAACCCGGCCCGGGTGAAGTTGGGCCGGAACTGGGAGAACGTCGAGGGGTTCAGGTAGCACGAGCGCACCAGGAACCTGCGGGTGAAGTCCCCATCCAGGTCGCTGCCGGCCTCCAGGGCGCTCAACCAGTGCCCGGGCTGGCTGGCGAACGCCTCGGCGGCGGCCGGGTCCAGGCGCCGCAGCCCGATGTACACGTTGTCGAAGTCCACGAAGAGCGCGCACCGCAGGCGGCGGCCGGTCGCTGCGAGGTCGGTCATGGCCTCACCCTCGCACGCCGCCGCCTTCAGATGCGGCCGTACCGCGCCCTGCCGAACGAGAAGATCCCGAAGGCCGCGAAGCCCAGGGCCACGACGGCCAGCGCCCACGGCCCGTAGGGCTGCTCGGCCAAGGTGGTGAGAGCCGCGTCCAGTCCGCCGGCCTCCTCCTCGTCACCGCTGACCGCAGCCGTGCACACCAGGATCCCCACGATCACCAGGCCCACCCCGCGGGCCGGGTACCCGACCATGCCGGAGGCCTGCACGACCGGCTCCCACCGGTCGTGCATGTCGTCGCGCAGCACCCGCAGGAACCGCCGCGTCAACCCGATGAAGATCTGGTAGCCCGCGAAGCCGATGATTCCCAGCCCGATGGCGAAGAGCAGCACCCGACCGGGCGTCGAGCCGATGAGGATGCCCGCGCCCTCCTCCGCCTGCTCGTCACCGGACTCCCCCGTCCCCAGCACCACGCCGAACGTGGTGACCGCCAGCGCCAGGTGCACCACGGACTTGCCGGCGGCGCGGCCGCGCTCCTTGAGGCGGTTGTCGGGGTCCTCGTCGGGCAGGCCGATGATCGCCCCGCTGATCTGCCAGAAGCCCAGCAGCAGCAGCGCCGCGGCCGTGAACCACAGAGCCACGCCGCCGGCGGGCTGGGACGCGATCTCGCGCAGCGCACCGGCCTGGTCCGCCTCGTCCCCCTCCCCGCCGCCGTCACCGAAGGCGAGCCGGAGCGCGATCCAGGCGATGATGAGGTGCACCACGCCGACGGCGACGTACCCCACGCTGGAACCGATCTGGACGGGTCGGGAACGTCGGACGGTCCGCAAGCGGTCCTCGAGCGTGGTCTGGTCCGGCATGGGGGGCGATCCCTCCGGGGCGGGTATCGGGACGAATCGGCAGCGTCGGTGTGCCAACTGTGCCGGTGGTCCGGCCCTCCCGCCACCGCAGAGGTGGTGCCGGGCACATGGCACCACCTCTGCGGTGGTGCCGGGCACATCGCGGCGCCGCTACTGTGACCAGGTGCGACCGTCCCCGACCACTCTCCACGACGCAGTGGCGCGCGCCCAAGCCGTCGCGGTCGAGGTGGCGGCGCCGCTCGCCGCGAAGATCGACGAGGGGCGGTGGCCGGAGGAGGCCATCAGGGCTCTCCAGGCCGAAGGCATGGGCGGGCTGACCGCCCCCGCGACGTCCGGGGGTTCAGGGCTGGGCCTGCGCGCCCTGGTCGAGGTGTGCGAGGTCCTGGGACGGGCGTGCGCGTCGACCGCGATCACCTACGGCATGCACGCGGTCGGCACGGCGGTCATCGCGGCCAAGGCGACCCCCACGCAGTCGGTCTCGTTGCTGGAGCCGATCTCAGCCGGCCGCCACCTGACCACCCTCGCGCTGTCCGAGCCCGGGACCGGGAGCCAGTTCTGGTTGCCCCAGACCCGCTTGCGGCGCGAGGACGCGACCTACGTGCTGGACGGGACCAAGAGCTTCGTCACCAACGGTTCGCGCGCCGACTCCTACGTGATGTCGACCGTCGCCGCCGAGCCGGACGCTCCCGCGGGGCAGTTCTCGTGCGTGGTGGTCCCCGATCCCAGCGACGGGCTGGTGTGGGCCGACCAGTGGCACGGGCTGGGCATGCGGGGCAACTCCTCGCGGGGCGCCAGGCTGGAAGGTGTGCGGGTGCCGGTGGCGAACCTGCTCGGTGCCGAGGGCGACCAGATCTGGTACGTCTTCGAGGTCGTCGCCCCGTACTTCCTCATGGCGATGTCCGGCACGTACCTGGGGATCGCGCACGCGAGCCTCCTCGAGGCACGGGACCACCTGCTGCGCCGGCAGCACACCCACACCGGGCGGTCCCTGGCGGGCGAGCCGGTGGTCCAGCACCGGCTCGGCGAGCTGTGGGCTCGCGTGGAGCGCACGCGGCGCCTGGCGTTCTGGGCCGCGGAAGAGGCCGAGACCGGTGGACCGGACGCCCTTCCCGGCCTGGCCAGCGCCAAGGCGGAGGTCGCCGACTGCGCGGTGGGGGTCGCCAACGAGGTGATGACCCTCATGGGGGGCATCGCCTACCGCGACCGGGCCCCGGTCGAGAGGCACCTGCGGGACGCCCGTGCCGCACACGTGATGAGCCCCACCACCGACACGCTACGCACGTGGACGGGACGCGCGCTCCTCGGCATGCCCCTCCTGGGCAGCTGAGGTGGGGACCGAGGCGACGATGCGCGTAGCGGTGTCCGGTGCGGACCCCGCCGTCCTCGGTCTGCGGCCGCCGCTGCAGCCGGTGGGCGTGGACGCGGACGGGCCGGTGGACGTCGTCGTCGTCGCCCTGCGGACACCGCAGGACGTGGCCTCCGTCCAGCGCCACCACGCCGCGCGTCCGGAGGCAGCACTCGTCGTGGTCATCAGGGCGCCCGAGACCCCGGGGGCGGACCCGGCGGACCTCCGGCGCGCGCTGTCCTACTCCCCCGGCATCCCCTCGGACCTCGTCGTCCTCGACGAGCACGACCCCGACCTGGCCCAGACGGTCCAGGACGCCGGTGACCGCGCCGCCCGCCGACGTGCGCACGCCGCACTGCTGCACACCCTGGCCAACCAGCCCAGGGTGCCGGGCCCGTCGCTGCGCCCCGCGACCACGGCCCTCGCCAGCGCGCTGGACCACGCACCGTTCGGCGTGGTGGTCCTCACCCCTGAGGGAAGCACCGTCAGCTGGAACCCCCGAGCGAGCGGCCTGCTGAACCTGGCCGCGCGTGACCTCGGGTCCACGTTCGCCGCGCTCTTCCAGGAACCGGGGACGGTCCACGCCGCCATCCAGGCCGCGACCAGCGCGGACGTGTTCACGCCGGCGGTCTCGGCCCAACCGGTCCGCGCCCCCGGGACCGCCGTCGAGATCAACGCGATCGGCAGCGAGCTGGCCGGCGGCGAACCGGCCGTCATGGCGCTGCTGGTGGACATCACCACGCGCACCGCCGCCGAACGCGCCCGGGACCGGCTCAACGACCAGCTGGCCGTGGTGCTGCGCTCCCAGGAGTTCCTGCTCAAGGCCTCCGACGTGCTCGCGACCTCCTCCGGGTACCGCGAGACCCTGCGGCGGCTCGCGACGGTGGCCGTCCCCACGCTGGGCGACCTGTGCCTGATCGACATCGAGGAGGACGGGCGGTTCACCCGGGTCGCCGCCCAGCACGCCGACCCCGACCAGCAGCACCTGGCGGACGTGCTCCGCGGCCAGTACGCGCCCGACCGCCACGGGAAGCACCCCGCGGCCCGCGCGATGGAAGACCTCAGGCCCCACTGGGACCCGCACGTCGACCAGGACTGGTTACGGGCATCGACCCAGTCGGGTGAGCACTACCGGATCCTGTCCCGCCTCGGGTTCACGGGGTACATCGCCGTGCCGCTGGTCGTGGACGGCAGGGCGTTGGGCGTGGTCACCGTCGTCAGCTGCGGGCCACGACGGTTCGAGCCCGCAGACGTGACGCTCGCCCAGGAGCTCGCCGGCCGGGTCGCGGCCGTGGTCGACAAGGAACGCAGGTACGACCGCGAGCACGAGATCGCCGTCGCGCTCCAACGCAGCATGCTCACCGCGCTCCCGGAGCTGGACGGGTTGGAGGTCGCCGCCCGGTACCTCCCCGCCCACGCCGACACCCAGGTCGGAGGCGACTGGTACGACGCATTCCTCACCGGCGACGGGCACCACGCGATCGTCATCGGCGACGTGGTGGGCCACGACCTGGACGCAGCCAGCGCCATGGGTCAGCTGCGCAGCGCCATGCGGGCGTTCGCCTGGTGCCGGGACGACGGGCCGCCCGGGGTGCTCCAGGCACTGGACCAGTTCAACGCCGGGGTCGGCATCACCGAGTTCACCACCGCCGTGTACGGGACGGTGCGCCCCACCTGCGACGGTGCGACGTTCGAGTGGTCCAACGCCGGGCACCTGGCACCGCTGGTCGTGGACGCCGACGGCCGCACCCGATACCTCGAGGGGTGCCGCGACCTGATGATCGGACTTGCCTCGACCCGTCCCCGCGCAGGCTCACGCACCACCCTGCCGCCCGGGTCGACACTGCTGCTGTACACCGACGGGCTGGTCGAGCGACGCACGCACCCCCTGACCCAGGGGCTCGACGTCCTGGCCCGGGCGGTGTCCGGCATGGCCCACGAACCCCTCGAGGTGATGTGCGACGCGCTGCTCGAGGCGATGGACCTCACGCACGAGGACGACGTCGCCCTCCTGGCGGTGCGGGTGCCCGCCGCGCCCCACACCCCCTCAGGGCACCTCGGCGGGTGAACCCGCACCGGGGCGCTCGTTCCCGCGTGCGCGACGCGACCGGCCCAGCTCGGCGTTGAGCACACCGCCGGTGAGGATGACGATGCTGCTCAACCACAGCCACAGGACGGCTGCGAGGACCGCACCGATGGTCTGCGCCGCGACCCCCACGGCCTCACCCGCATCACCCACCGCCGGTGCCGCCGGCCCGGCGACGTCCAGGTAGTACCCGAAACCGAACGCCACCAGCACCAGGGCCGCGGTACCCAGCAGAGCCCCCGGAACGCACCCCCACCACGTGTTCCGGGCGTTGGGCCCGTACCGGTAGAGCACCAGCAGGAAGAGCGCCGAGACCACCGCCACGAGCGGCCACCTGGCGGTCGCCCAGGCCGTCTCGTAGGCCTCCTCCTGCCCCGCGGCCTCGGCCAGCCACTGCCCACCTCCCAGCAACGGGCCGATGACGAGCATCGTCAGCAGCACCACCAGGGTGATCACCGCGCCCAGCGCCAGGCCCAGACCCAACGTCCACTGCGCCACCAGGGTGCGGCGCTCGGGCACCATGTACGCGTCGTCCAGCGCACGGATCGCCGCCCGGAACATGCGGCTCGCCAGGAACAGCGCGATCGCGACGCTCCCCACCGCCACCCCCGCCCGCTCGTCCCGCAGCAGACCACGCACCAGCGGCGCGAGGACGTCAGCGGTGAGCTGCTGGTCGAACACCCCCGCCAGCCAGTCCACCACGGTCTGCTCGATGCGGTCGACGTCCTCCCGGCCCACCACCCGCTCGAGGAACCCCAGGGCCGCCCCCAACGCCGTCACCAGCGGCAGGACCGAGATCATCGCGAAGTACGTCATCTCGGCCGCGAGGCCCGTGACCCGCACCTCGACGAACCTGCGCCAGCACTGCACGACCACACCCGTCAAGCTGTACCCGGCCACCACCACCGGCCACCGGGCAGCCAGACGCTCCGCACCCTCGAACGGGTCACGGCGGGGGCGGGGGTCACGGCGCCGGGCCCGCACGAACCACAACGCACCGGCGAGCGCCGCAGCGACCACGACGACGGCTGCGACCACGGCTCCCCTTCCTCACGGACCTCACGATCGTCCCACCCCGGACCGCCGGTGGCGCGTCAGGCCCGCACCCACCCCGGGGCCCAGGTCCCGCCAGGCCCGGATCGACGGGCACTAGGGTGGCCGACGACGCGGGGTGCCGTGCACCGTGACGGCTGAGATCACACCCGTTGAACCTGATCTAGCTCGTACTAGCGAAGGGAACGTCGTGGCCGTGCTGCGCCCGTCCGCCCTGCGTCTGCTGCGCCCGTGGGTGTCCACCCTCGTGGTCGTCGCGGGCTGGGAGGCCGTGGCACGCCTGGGCCTGGTCCGCCCCGAGGTGCTGCCGCCACCGTCGGCGCTGCTCACCACGGCCACGGCCATGACCGTCGACGGGACCCTGCCCGGGGCCCTGGTCGTGAGCCTGGGGCGGGTGGCGGCAGGGGCCGGCATCGGCATCACCGTCGGGGTCGCCCTCGGGCTGGTCGCCGCGTTCTGGCGCACCGGTGCCGACGTCGTCGACAAGCCCGTCCAGATGCTCCGGACCATCCCCTTCACCGCCCTGACCCCGCTGCTGATCCTCTGGTTCGGTCTCGGGGAGTCACCCAAGATCCTGCTGGTGGTGGTCGCGACCCTCGTGCCCATGTACCTCAACACCCTCGGCGGGGTACGTGCGGTGGACCCGGCCCTGGTCGAGGTCGCGACCGCCTACCGGCTGAGCGCGTGGCAGACCGCGACCCAGGTGCTGCTACCCGGTGCGCTCGCCCCGATCCTGGTGGGTCTGCGCCACGCCCTGGGCATCGCCTGGGTCGCGGTGATCGTCGCCGAGACCGTCAACGCGTCCTCCGGGATCGGGTACCTGCTGACCACCGCCCGCACCTACGTGCGGACCGACCAGGTGATGGTCTGCATCGCCGTGTACGCCTGCCTCGGGCTCGCCACCGACAGCCTGGTGCGGGCCCTCGAACGACGCCTGCTGCGGTGGGACCGCCCCGCACCCGCCGGCACCGCACCCGGTGCCACGACAAGGAGGACCCCGTGACCCCCACCCGACCGACCCGCCTGCGCGCAGCCAGGGCCGCCGCGGCCCGGACCACCACAGCCGCCCTCGTGGTCGCCGTGCTGTCCTCCTGCACCGCCACACCCGGGCAGGACAGTACCCAGGAGCCCGCCGGCGAGCTGCGCATCGGCCCGCTGAACACCCAGAACACCCTGACCCTGGCGACCGACGCGGGCCTCGTGGCCGAGGCCGTCACCGCCGCCGGTGGCACCACGACCGTCACCTCGCCGTTCCCCGCGTTCGCACCGGCGGCGGAGGCCATGGGCGCCGGCCAGATCGACGTGACCACCGCCAGCACCACCGCCGTGGTACCCGCCCTGGCGCAGGGCACCGACGTGGTGGTGTTCGCCGTCGAGGTCAACGACGGGGACTCCCAGGGCATCGTCTCGGCGCCCGGCACCGGCATCACGACCGTGGCCGACCTCGCCGGCGCCCGGGTCGCCGTCAACGCCGGCGGCACCGGGGAGTACCTGCTCCGTCAGGCGCTCCAGGTCAACGGCATGGACGTCGACGACGTCGAGATGGTGTTCCTCAGCCCGCCCGACGCAGCCACCGCGTTCGTCAGCGGGCACGTGGACGCGTGGGCCACCTGGGACCAGTACCTGGTCACCGCGGCCCGCGCCGAGGGCGCGCACGTCGTCGCCCTCGCCCGCGACGTCGAGGCCACCAACCGGACCGTGCACGTGGTCGACGGCGAGGTGTGGCGCACGCACCCCGGGCTCGTCGTCGCCGCGTACTGGGCCCTGGTCGAGCAGGCGGAGGCGATCATCGAGGACCCCGAGCTGCTGGTCCAGGCCTACATCGCCGCGGGCGCCGAGGAGGACGTCGCCCGGGAGATCAGCCAGATCACCCCGCCACGGGTGGTGCCCGCGCACGCCGGCTTCGCCGCCGAGCTGCAGCAGGTCGCCGACTTCTACCGCGACCAGGGGATGGTCACCGAGAGCATCGACGCGACCCTCGCCGCGGTGGACGTCACCGACCCGCTGCGCGCGGCCACTCAGGCCAACCGGTCGAGGTAACGCAGGATCAGGCCCTCGCGCAGCGCCCAGGGGGACACGTCCAGCTCGGTCACGCCGAACGCCCGCATCGCCTCGGCGAGCACCACACCACCCGCGACCACCTGGAACGTCCGGTCCGCGGTGATCCCCGGCAGGGCCGGGCGCGCCTCGGCGGGCATCCTCGCCAACCTGGGGACCCAGTCCTCCAGGTCCGCCCGCCGCAGCACCCGCCGGTCGTCCGCCCCCACGCCGTCCACCCGACCACCCGCGAGCCGCGCCAGGGACCGGACCGTCTTGGACGAGCCCACCACGTGAGCGGGGTCCAGGTCCGTGGGCCAGCGGCGCGCGGTCCGGTCCAGCAGGCCACCGGCGTACTCCCGCAGGGCCTGCACCTGCCCCTCGGTGGGTGGGTCGTCGTGCAGGTGCGACACGGTGCTGCGCCCCGCACCCAGGGGCAGCGACACCGCGGCGTCAGGCTCCTCGGCACCGCCCGAGGCGATCTCCAGGGAGCCGCCCCCGATGTCCATCAGCAGCACGCTCCCTGCCGACCAGCCGTACCAGCGGCGCACCGCGAGGAACGTGAGCCGAGCCTCCTCCTCGCCCGACAGCACCTGCAGACGCACCCCCGTGCGCCTGGCGACCAGGTCCAGGACCTGCGGCCCGTTCGGGGCCTCACGGAGCGCCGACGTCGCAAACGGCAGCAGCTCGTCCAGGTCCGACGCGGCGGCGTGCTCAGCCGCCGCCGACACCGCCTCGACGACGGCGTCGACGCCCTCGTCGGAGAGGGCGCCGTCCTGGTCCAGGTACCGCATCAGCCTCAGCACCGACTTGCGGGAGGACTGCGGCACAGGGGGTGCGCCCCGTCGGGCGTCCACCACGAGCAGGTGCACGGTGTTCGATCCGACGTCCAGCACCCCGAGTCGCATCCGCACACCGTAGCGGCGGCTCCCACCGTCGGGACGTGACGGGTCGACGCACGGAACGGGGGCCGGCCGCTCACGCGACCGGCCCCCGAGGTACCGCTGTGATCAGACCACTCGGGTCAGACCCCCGTCACCAGCTCGCGTTGCGGGCCAGCTCCAGTGCCATCTCCTGCCACCAGCGACCGGCGGCGGGGCCACCGTTGCAGGTGCCGTCCGACTCACCGGGCAGCTTGACCCAGAGGAGGGCGTCGAGGTTCGTGCTGTCGTTCACCAGGCGGGGCGGGTCGCCCAGGGCCCGGCCACTCGGGTTGCACCACTCGCTGCCCGACGGGCCGTTGCCGTTGCGGGAGGTGTCGATGACGTAGCCCTTGCCACCGACCAGCGCCGAGATCTGCTCACCGTAGGTGATGGACTCCTGCGTGGTGCGGTAGTTCGAGGTGTTGAGCGCGAAGCCCACCGCGTGGTCGAAGCCGATCTGCTCCAGACGGCTCGCAGCGGCGTCTGCCGACAGCCACGCCGAGTGACCGATGTCGATGTAGACCCGGCCACCGGCCTCGGTCAGGACACGGGACGCGTGACGCAGGAAGCCCACACGGTCACCCTGACCGTCGCAGTCACCCAGCTGGGGCAGTGCGTCGGGCTCGAGCACCACGATCGGGTTGCCCTGGATGCCGCTGGCGACCGTGTTGATCCACTGCGCGTACTCGGACTGGGCGACACCGCCCGCGGAGTAGTGGCCGCAGTCGCGGCCCGGGATCGCGTAGATCGCCAGGACAGCGGTCTGGCCGGCGGCCTGCGCAGCACCGGTGACCTCGGCGACCTCCGCACGGGAGGCCTCGGGCGTGGCCCAGTCACCGATCCACCGGGCCTGCGCGGTCAGCGCGATCTTGTTCAGCAGCTCGCGCGTCTCCCCGGTCGCCGCCGCAGCAGCGGCCGCGGCCTGGGTCGTGGGGTCCACGTACAGGCCACCCGACGGCGCCGGCGGGTCGGTCGGCGTGGGGGTGGGCGTCGGCGTGGGCGTCGGCGTGGGCGTGGGCGTGGGCGT
>NZ_AXCZ01000040.1 GCF_000767165.1 Cellulomonas bogoriensis 69B4 = DSM 16987 | reverse complement strand
CGCGGGTCCAGGCCCAGCGCCAGGACCCGTCGGCCGCGCGGGGTGATCGCACCCGCGGCGTCGACGGCCCCGATCCCCCTCAACGTCCGCTCGGCGACCTCGACCGCCGCGTCGGGCAACGGGCCGGGCAGACGCAGACCCCGACCCCGAGGCGCACCCCACGCCGCGAGCTCCAGCAGCACACCGGTCAGATCGGCGGTCGAGACCTGGGGTGAGGGCTGCTCGGGCAGCCGCGCGTGGTCGACCTGGGACCAGCACCGGTACACCGTTCCCGGTCCCAGCCGGGCGGCCCGGCCCGCGCGCTGCTCGGCACCCGCACGACTGACCGAGACCGTGACCAGCCCCTGCAGGCCACGGCGATGGTCCGTGCGGGGTTCACGTGCCAGCCCCGAGTCCACCACCACACGCACACCCGGGACGGTCAACGAGGACTCCGCCACCGTGGTCGCCACCACCACCCTGCGCCGCGCACCGGGAGCCAGGGCCCGGTCCTGGGCCGCGGCGTCGAGCCGACCGTGCAGCGGCAGGACGTCCACCTCGCCCCCTCGCAGGCGCCGGACCACGTGGTCCACCTCCCGTGCACCGGGCACGAACACCAGCACGTCGCCCTGCTCGCCGGTCAGCGCAGCCCGCGCCACCCCCACCACGTGGTCCAGGAACGCCCCCGACCGCCCGTCCGACGCGACCACACCGGAGGGCGGCGGGCACCACCGGACCTCCAGGGGATGAGGACGAGCCTGCACCCGGACGACCGGTGCCGGCTCCTCGAGTCCGATCACCCCGGCCGTCGCGTCGACCTGGGACGTCGCCGACATCGCCACCACCACCACGTCGGGGCGCAGGTGCGCCCGGACGTCCCGCACCAGCGCGGTGGCGAGATCCTGCTCGAGGTGACGCTCGTGCACCTCGTCCAGGACCACGGCCGCGACACCCGGCAGCTCGGGGTCGCGCTGCAGCCGCCGTACCAGCACACCGGTCGTCACGACCTCGACCCGGGTGCGCGCCGACCTCCGGCTCTCCCCGCGGACCGTGAACCCGACCGACCCTCCGACCGGCTCGCCCAGGAGGGCGGCAAGGCGCCGGGCCGCGGCACGCGCCGCCACCCGACGGGGCTGGGTCACCACGACCACGCCCTCCAGGGTCGCCGCCAGGGCCGGGGGCACCAGCGTCGTCTTGCCCGTACCGGGCGGCGCGTCCACCACCACCGCACCGTGGGTGGTGGCCGCGCGCAGCACCTGGTCCAGGGCGCCCACCACCGGCAGGTCCGGCGGTCGGGAGAGGAGCTTCTCGAAGGGGTCGACCACCTGTGCAGTCTGCCCCGTGCGAGGAGGCACGTGCCCGCTCCGGCCGTTCAGCGCACCGCGTCCGCCCCGAACCACTCCGCCGCACGAGCCATGATCGCCTCGTCGAACCGGCCGTCGTCGTGCCGCGCCGCCCACCACCCGGTGAACTCCCCCGGGACCGTCGCGTCCAGCTGCCGCCGGCACCCCTCGGGGTCGGTGACCGCCCGCAGGAGCATCTCCTCGGCCTCGTGACCGTCCCGGTACACCCACGGGTAGCCTGCGGGAACCAACGCGTGCACCCAGGGCCGGTCGGGGAACACACCGATGGCACCGGCCATCAACGCCTCCACGTACGACAACCCGTACGACTCCTCGGACGCCGTGGCCAGGAAGGCCGTGGTGCGCGCCAACGCGTGCCAGTAGTCCTCCCGCGAGGCCGTCAACGGCCCCACCCAGGCCCACTCCCGGCTCGACAGCCGCATCGCCTCCTCGCTCACCAGGTGGGACTCGTGCAAGCGGGCCTCCACCCGGATGGGCGTGCGGCGCGCGACCCGCTCGACCACGTCGACGAACAGCTCCGGCCGCTTGCGTGCCGAGAGGTAGATCGCCGGGTAGAGCACCACCGGGACGTCGGTACGGACCCTGGGTTGCACGTGCTCCAGCCGCACCCCCAGGTTCACCCACGCCACCCTGGCCTTCTCCGCCAAGGGCGGCACCGCCCACGCCGTCACCACCTCACGCACCTCGCTGGCGGTCCGCTGGGAGTTCGCGAACGTCGGGAACAGCGCGCACGACAGGCCCAGCGCCGCCCGCTGCACCGGGTGCTCCATCTGGGACGTGCTCCACCACACGAAGTTCATGACCTTCGGCTCCGCGCAGTGGGCGTGCAGCGTCTGCCACACGCTCACCGAGTCGACCACGTCCATGTTGACGACCACCGTCGACGCGGCGTCCACGAACTCCAGCGGCAGCACCTCCAGACCCCCCGGGTACCGCCGTGGCCCCGGGCCCACGAGGAAGGACCCGGGGAACACGCGCAGCAGGCGGCGGACCAGGGTGGAACCCGCATCCCGCCCGGCGACGCGGCCGTCGGGGCCCACCAGGGCCTCGTCGTACCGCACCGCCACGGTCATCTCGGTTCACCGCTCCCTGCACCGGCCAGCTCGTCGGCGTCGTCGGGCTGCGGGTCCTCGGCCTCGACCCCGGCGGGAGCCGCGCCCTCCGCGGCAGGCGGAGCCAGACCGTCGCTGACGTCGTCCGGCGCGGTCAGCGCCACCGCCCCGTCGCCGTCGTCGGTCAGCGACGTGGTGATCCGCATGCCGTAGAAGGACCGGTAGACGAAGAACAGCGACGCCACGAAGAACACCGCGGCCAGGACCCGCACCAACGTCGCCTGGCCCTGCGCGGTCATGCTCACCGCGAGCTCGACCGCGAGCAACCCGAACAGGGTCGTGAACTTGATCACCGGGTTGAGCGCCACCGAGGACGTGTCCTTGTACGGGTCACCCACCGTGTCACCCACGATCGTCGCGTCGTGCAGCGGGGTGCCCTTGGCGTGCAGGTCGATCTCGACGATCTTCTTCGCGTTGTCCCACGCCCCGCCGGCGTTGGCCATGAAGATCGCCTGGTACAGCCCGAACACCGCGATCGAGATGAGGAACCCGATGAAGAAGTACGGCTCCACGAACGCGAACGCCAACGTCGCGAAGAACACCCCCAGGAACATGTTGAGCATGCCCTGCTGGGCGTACTGGGTGCAGATCTCCACCACCTTGCGCGAGTCCGCCTCAGAGGCCTTGGCCCCGTCCAGCCGGATGGTCGTGCGGATGAACTCCACCGCCCGGTAGGCCCCCGTCGTCACGGCCTGGATCGAGGCACCCGTGAACCAGAAGATGATCGCCCCACCGGTGATCAGCCCCAGCAGCAGCGGCGCGTGCAGCAGCGACAGGTACTCCATCCCGGTGGTCAGACCGTCGGTCAGAGCCATGATGATGGAGAAGATCATGGTCGTGGCCCCGACGACCGCGGTACCGATCAGCACCGGCTTGGCCGTGGCCTTGAACGTGTTGCCCGCGCCGTCGTTCTCCTCCAGCATCCGCTTGGCGACGTCCCACTGGACGTCGAACCCGTGCTCCTCGCGGATCTGGGCGTCGACGTCCTCGATCTCCTCGATGACCGACAGCTCGTAGACGCTCTGGGCGTTGTCGGTGACCGGACCGTAGGAGTCCACGGCGATCGTCACCGGTCCCATCGACAAGAACCCGAAGGCCACCAGCCCGAAGGCGAACACCGCAGGGGCCACCATCACCGCGTCCAGCCCCAGCTCGCTCATCAGGAACGCACCGCTCATCAGCCCGATGATCGCCACACCCAGCCAGTAGGCCGAGAAGTTGCCCGCGACCAGGCCCGAGAGGATGTTCAACGACGGGCCACCCTCGCGCGAGCTCTTCACGACCTCGCGCACGTGCTTGGACCCGGTCGAGGTGAAGATCTTCACCAGCTCCGGGATCAGCGCACCGGCCAGCGTCCCGCACGAGATGATCGTCGCGAGCTTCCACCACAGCCCGTCGTCCAGCGAGGGCCCCAGCACCGCCCACGTGGCCGCGTACGTCGCCGCGATCGACGTCAGCGACGTCACCCACACCAGCGACGTGAGGGGCGCCTCGAAGTCCATCCGCTCGGCCCGCGCGTACCGGGCCCGGGTCCACGCGTCGTTGACCAGGTAGGCGGCGCCGGAGGTCACCACCATGACCGAGCGCACCACGAACAACCACACCAGCAGACCGGCCTGGACCGCGGGGTCCTGCACTCCCAGCAGGATGAACGTCACCAGCGCCACACCCGTGACGCCGTAGGTCTCGAACCCGTCAGCGCTCGGGCCGACCGAGTCCCCGGCGTTGTCGCCCACGCAGTCGGCGATCACGCCCGGGTTGCGGGCGTCGTCCTCCTTGATCTTGAACGCGATCTTCATCAGGTCCGATCCGATGTCGGCGATCTTGGTGAAGATCCCGCCCGCGATCCGCAGCGCCGCCGCACCGAGCGACTCACCGATCGCGAAGCCGATGAAGCACGCCCCCGCGATGTCGGCGGGGAGGAACAGCAGGATCACCAGCATGATCAACAGCTCGAGGCTGATGAGGACCATCCCGATCGACATGCCCGCCTTGAGCGGGATCCGGTGCACCGGCAGCGGCTTTCCCGCCAGCGACGCGAACGCCGTCCGCGAGTTCGCGAACGTGTTGACCCGGATGCCGAACCACGCCACCGAGTACGAGCCCGCCATGCCGATCAGGCTGAAGGCGATGACGATCGCGACCCGTCCCCACTCCAGGTCGATGAGCACCCCGTAGTACAGGACGATCACCGCGG
Source organism: Cellulomonas bogoriensis 69B4 = DSM 16987 (assembly GCF_000767165.1). Taxonomy (GTDB): domain Bacteria; phylum Actinomycetota; class Actinomycetes; order Actinomycetales; family Cellulomonadaceae; genus Actinotalea; species Actinotalea bogoriensis. The sequence continues at coordinate 14,142 of NZ_AXCZ01000040.1, read as the reverse complement.
CGATGAAGCCCCACAGGACCAGCAGGAACCTGCCCTGCTTGACCAGGTACGCCTTGCAGGTGGTGTAGATCAGCTCCGAGACCTGGCGCATGGACGGGTGCACCGGCATGCGCCGCAGCTCCAGGAACGCCACCAGACCGAACCCCAGCCCCAGGAAGCACACCACCAGACCGACCAGCAGCAGGGCCCGTCCCGAGCCACCACCCAGGACCTGCACCGTGCTCAGGTCGGGAAGGACCAGGTTGACCTCGCCGGCGTGCACGGCCTCACCCTCGGTGTGCGTGGTCCCCGTCTGGGATCCGCACCCCGCGAGCACCCCGGCGAGAGCGGCGAGCCCCACGGCTCCCACGGGCCGGCGCCATCGACCCCGGCCCGGCGGGCGGAGACCCGCCCTCGGCTCGCCGGTGCTGCGCGCGGCTGCGGACCCGTCGATGACGGCGTGTCCCGGTACATGGCTCATGAGAACCCCCGAGGGTGATGAGGCGACGTTGCTCTCCCCTGGCACGCTAGGCCCGCCCACCCCGGTGCCACCTGTGACCTTCGGCTCAGATCCGCCCCCGCGCGGGTGAATCAGCCCTCGTCACCCCCCGGGGCTAGTGTGCTGAGGTGCGCACGCCACCGCCCCGCCGCCCGGCCCCGGAGCCCAGGTGCTGATCCGCCTCCTGCGGGAGCACCTGCGCCCCTACCGGCGCTACGTCGCGCTCGTCGCCGTCCTCCAGGTGCTCCAGGCGATGGCGAACCTGTACCTGCCCGCGGTCAACGCCCGACTCATCGACGACGGCGTCACCCAGGGCGACACCACCACCGTCCTGCAGATGGGCGGGGTGATGCTCGCGATCACCGCCGTGCAGGTGGTGTGCGCGGTCGGGGCCGTCGTCGTGGGCGCGCACGCGGCCATGTCGGTGGGCCGGGACCTGCGCGGGCGGGTGTTCGACCACGTGCAGTCCTACTCCGCGCGTGAGGTCGGGCAGATCGGACCGCCGTCCCTGATCACCCGCACCACCAACGACGTGCAGCAGGTCCAGCTCGTGCTGTTCATGGTGCTGGCGGTGATGCTCGCCGCACCGGTCGTGATGGCCGGTGGGGTGGTCATGGCGCTGCGCGAGGACCTGTACCTGTCGCGCCTTCTCGTCGTGGTCGTCCCCCTGCTCGGCGCGGTCCTCGCCCTCGCCGTGATCCGCCTGCGGCCCCTGTTCCGCACCATGCAGGACCGCCTGGACGGCCTCAACCGCATCCTGCGCGAGCAGATCGCCGGTGTGCGGGTGGTCCGGGCGTTCGTCCGCGACGAGCACGAGCGCGCCCGCTTCGACGACGCCAGCCACCGCCTGATGACGGTGTCGCTGTCGGTGGGCCGGGTCATGGCCCTGATCTTCCCCACCGTGTTCCTGGTCATGAACCTCTCGGCCGCGGCCGTCGTCTGGCTCGGGGGCCAGCGCATCGACGCCGGCGAGCTCCAGGTCGGCTCGATGATCGCGTTCATCAGCTACCTGATGCAGATCCTGGTGTCGGTGATGATGGCGGTGATGATGTTCATGCTCGTACCCCGGGCCGAGGTCGCGTCCGAGCGCATCACCGAGGTCCTGGACCTCACCAGCAGCGTCGTCCCGCCCGCCCACCCCGTCACCGACGTGCCGCTCACCGGGGCCCTGGAGCTGCGGGACGTGGGCCTGCGGTACCCCGGCGCCGAGGAGCCCGTGCTGCGGGGGGTCAGCCTGACCGCCGCACCCGGGCAGACCGTCGCGGTCGTGGGCTCCACCGGGGCCGGCAAGACCACGCTGCTGCAGACCGTTCCCCGCCTGCACGACGTCACCGACGGCACGGTCCTCCTCGACGGGGTCGACGTGCGTGACCTCGACCTGCAGACGGTGTGGGGGTCCGTGGGGCTGGTGCCCCAACGGCCCTACCTGTTCTCGGGCACCGTCGGGACCAACCTGCGGTTCGGCAAGCAGGACGCCACCGACACCGAGGTGTGGGAGGCCCTCGAGGTGGCCCAGGCCGCGGAGTTCGTGCGGGACATGGGCGGCCTGGACGCCGAGATCACTCAGGGCGGGACCAACGTCTCCGGCGGGCAGCGCCAACGCCTGGCCATCGCACGCGCCCTGGTCCGCAGGCCCCGCATCTACCTGTTCGACGACTGCTTCTCGGCGCTCGACGTCGCCACCGACGCGGCGCTGCGGCGCGCCCTGGCACCCCGGGTTCGGGACGCGACCGTCCTGGTCGTCGCGCAGCGGGTCGCCACCATCCGGGACGCGGACCTGATCGTCGTCCTGGACGACGGGCGGGTCGTCGGGTCCGGGACCCACCAGGAGCTGGTCACCACCAGCAGTACCTATCGCGAGATCGTCGCCTCCCAGCTCGACGCGCAGGACGCCCCGTGAGCGCCGCAGGCCCCGCCGGCGGCCGCGCAGCCCCCCTGCCCATGGGCCCCCGGTCAGGTGGACCGCACGCCGTGACCCCCGGCGCCAAGCCCATGGAGTTCGGCCGGTCCGCACGGCGCCTGCTGCGGTCCCTGGCACCGGAACGGGTCGCGGTCGCCGGTGGGCTGGTGCTGACGGTCCTGACCGTCGGCCTCACGGCCCTGGGCCCCCTGGTGCTGGGCCGTGCCACGGACGTGATCTTCACCGGGGCCGTCGGCCAGGGCCTGGACCCCGGGCTCAGCCGCACCCAGCACGTGGACGCCCTGCAGGACCAGGGGCGCACCGAGCTCGCGGACATGCTCGCCGCCATGCCCGACGTCGTCCCCGGGCAGGGCGTGGACACCACCCGCCTGGGCCAGGTGCTCCTGGTCGCGCTCGGCCTGTACCTGGGGGCGTGGGCGTTCGGCTACCTGCAGGGACTGGTCACCACCGGCCTGGTGCAACGGACCGTCAACCGGCTGCGCGAGCAGGTCGAGGCCAAGCTCGGGCGCCTGCCCCTGGCGCACGTGGACCGGCAGTCCCGGGGCGACCTGCTGTCCCGGGTGTCCAACGACATCGACAACCTGTCCCAGGTCCTCCAGCAGACCCTCGGGCAGCTGGTCCAGGCGATCCTCACCATCATCGGCGTGCTCGCCATGATGCTGTGGATCTCACCGCTGCTGGCCCTCATCGCCGTGGTGACGGTCCCGGTCGCCGCGCTCGTCACCGCCGTCATCGCCAAGCGCGCCCAACCCCAGTTCGTCGAGCAGTGGGCCCGCACCGGCACCGTCAACGGGCACGTGGAAGAGATGTACACCGGCCACGCCCTGGTCAAGGTGTTCGGCAGGCAGGCCCACGCCGCCCGGGTGATGCAGGAGGAGAATGACGCCCTGTACCGGGCCACGTTCCGCGCCAACGTGATCTCCGGGCTGATCCAGCCCGCGATGATGTTCATCTCCAACCTCAACTTCGTGGCCATCGCCGTGGTCGGTGGGCTGCGCGTGGCCGCAGGGGCCATCTCCCTGGGCGACGTCCAGGCGTTCATCCAGTACTCCAGGCAGTTCACCCAGCCGATGACCCAGGTCGCGTCGATGATGAACATGCTGCAGTCCGGGGTGGCGTCCGCCGAGCGGGTGTTCGAGGTGCTCGACGGCCCCGAGATGTCCCCCGAGCCCACCGACCCGCCCGTCCCGTCACCCCTACGGGGTCGGGTCGAGTTCCAGGACGTGCGGTTCCGGTACCGGCCCGACACACCCCTCATCGACGGGTTGCACCTGGTCGCCGAACCCGGTCGAACGGTCGCGGTCGTGGGGCCCACCGGAGCCGGCAAGACGACCCTGGTGAACCTCCTCATGCGGTTCTACGAGCTCGACGGGGGCCGCATCACCCTCGACGGCGTCGACATCGCCCAGATGGACCGCCGCGACCTGCGGCGCTCCATCGGCATGGTCCTGCAGGACACCTGGCTGTTCACCGGCACCATCGCCGAGAACATCGCCTACGGGCGTCAGGGCGCCACCCTCGACGACGTCGTGGAGGCCGCACGTGTCTCGCACGTGGACAGGTTCGTCCGCACCCTGCCCGACGGGTACGACACCGTCGTGGAGGAGGACGCCGGCAACCTGAGCGCCGGCGAGAAGCAGCTCATCACGATCGCCCGCGCGTTCCTCGCCGACCCCACGATCCTCGTCCTGGACGAGGCCACGTCCTCGGTCGACACCCGCACCGAGGTGCTGGTCCAGCAGGCCATGGCGGCGCTGCGGCAGCGACGCACCTCGTTCGTGATCGCCCACCGGCTCTCGACGATCCGCGACGCGGACGTCATCCTCGTCATGGACCGGGGGGCCATCGTCGAGCAGGGCAGCCACGCCGAGCTGCTGCGCGCCGGCGGCGCCTACGCCGAGCTGCACGCCAGCCAGTTCGCCGCCGCGGTCGACCCCGTCGACTGAGACGGACGCCCGCTCACCGTCCCCGCACACCACCCGAGCCCGCGACGTCCTGGACGACCGCCGCCCCGCCGGTGTGCGTGACGTCGCCGCTGCCGCGCACGCTCACCTCCAGCTCGTCGACCACGTGCACCCACGTGTCCCCCGACCCCCGCACCGTCACCACCGCCGTGGCGCTCGACAGGTCGGCCCCCCGGTAGTCGCCCGAACCCTCGATGCTGACCTGCTGACGGTCCGTCACCCCGGCCAGCACCACGTCACCGGAGCCCCTGATCGCCACGCTCACGTCCTGCACGTCCACGTCGTCCACCCGCACGTCCCCCGAGCCCATGACCGTGACCGTGAGCCGTTCACCCGTGGCGCCCCGGGCGAGCACGTCCCCCGACCCCCGCACGCTCACCGCACGCAGCTCGGGCAGCACGACGGTCCACTCCACCCGACCCACGCGGTGCCGGCCCGGGGCCACCCCCAGGCGCAGGACCCCGTCGTGCACCTCGTCCACCAGATGGGCCATGGCCCGCTCCCCGGCCGTCACCGACAGCGACGCCACCTCGCCGTGCTCGATGCGCACGCTGCCAGACCCCATGAGCTCCACGGCCCGGGCGTCGGGCGTGTCCCTCTGCTCCGTCATTCGAGGCCCCACGTCGGCAGCGCACCCGGCCACCACCACCACCACACCGACGACCCCGACGGTGGCGGCGAGCACGGTCAGGACCGGGCGTGAACGCATGACGACCTCTGTTCGGCTCGAGGTGCGGACCGGCCCGCACCACCCCAGCCTGCCCACCGTGGAGCACCCCGCGCATCAGGGTGATCCCCCAGCCGGACCCTGAGACGTCACCCCCGGGCGGTGCCACGGCCTGCCGCCGGCCACCCCGCGGCCCTACGCTGCGTGATGTGACCCCCGACACGTCCGCGAGCGGCACCGACCTGGCACCCACGGTCACCCGGCACAGGCTGCGCGTGACGTCATGGGCGCTGTGGGACTGGGGCTCGGCCGCGTTCAACGCCGTGATCACGACATTCGTGTTCACCCGCTGGATCACCAGCGAGTCGTTCGCAGATCCCGACCTCGTGACCGCCGCCACGGCCGAGGGGACCACCGGACCCGCCTCCGCCGAGCTGGCCTCGACCCTGGCCCAGCACACCGCCTGGCTGGGCTGGGGCCTGGCGCTGGCCGGGTTCGCGATCGCTCTGCTGGCCCCCGCCCTGGGTGCACGCGCCGACGGCTCCGGCAGGCGGCGCCGCGGACTCGCGGTCCACACCGCCGTCACCGTCGCCCTCAGCGCAGCCATGGCCCTGGTCCGGCCCGACCCGGAGTCCCTGACGTTCAACATCCTGCTCGGCATCACCCTGCTCGCCCTGGCCAACGTGGCGTTCGAGCTCGCCTCGGTGCACTACAACGCCATGCTCAACCAGATCTCCACCCGGTCCACCATGGGGCGCATCAGCGGGATCGGCTGGGGTGCCGGGTACGTCGGCGGCATCGTCCTGCTGCTCCTCCTGTTCGTCGGGTTCCTCAACCCCACCGTCGGATGGTTCGGGGTGACCGCCGAGGACGACACCCACATCCGAGCCGCGATCCTCGTGGCGGCGCTCTGGTTCGCCCTGTTCTCCGTCCCGGTGCTCCTAGCCGTCCCCGAGGCCCCCCGCAGTCCCACCCGCGCCCACCTGACGTTCCTCGGGTCCTACCGTCAGCTCGCCCGGGACGTGCGCGCCCTGTGGCACGGCGAGCGCGCGGTCCTGCACTTCCTGCTGGCCAGCGCCGTGTACCGGGACGGCCTCGCCGGGGTCTTCACCTTCGGCGCCGTCATCGCGGGCGGCACCTTCGGGTTCGGACCGGCGGACGTCGTGGTCTTCGCGATCGCCGCGAACGTGGTCGCAGGCGCCGCCACGTTCCTCGGCGGCTTCCTGGACGACCGGATCGGCCCCAAACGGGTCATCCTCTTCTCCCTCGTCGGCCTGCTCGCCTGCGGCATCGCACTGTTCTTGCTCCACGACGGCACCAGGACCATGTTCTGGGTCTTCGGGTTGGGCCTGTGCCTGTTCGTCGGGCCCGCCCAGTCCGCGAGCCGTTCCCTGCTGGGCCGCATGATCCCCCCCGGCCGGGAGAGCGAGCTGTTCGGCCTCTACGCCACCACCGGCCGCGCAGCCAGCTTCCTCACCCCCCTGACGTTCTCGACGTTCATCGCCGTGATGGGCGCCCAGTACTGGGGGATCCTGGGGATCGTGCTGGTCGTGGGCCTCGGGCTGGGACTGCTGCTGCCGATCCGCGTCCCCCGGCGGGCGCCCCTCGGCGACGAGCCCGCACCATGACCGCCTGGCACCCCGACCTGCTCGGCCCCGACTGGGAGCACACGACGCTGGCCCTGGGCCGCGACGTCGACGGACCGCTGGTCGCGACCCTCGTCCGCCAGACCGGTGCACCGACCCGTGGACCCGCCGCCCTGCACGTCCACGGGTACAACGACTACTTCTTCCACACGCACGTCGCCGACGCGCTCGCCCGCGCCGGTTGGACGCTCTACGGCCTGGACCTGCGCCGGTCGGGCCGGTCCCGGCGCCCCGGCCAGCTCCCCCACTGGACCACCGACCTCAGCGAGTACCACACCGAGCTCGACATGGCCGCGGACGTCCTCGCCCGGCAGGGGCACGACCGGCTCGCCGTGATCGGCCACTCGACCGGCGGACTGGTCGGCGCCTGCTGGGCGCACGAGCGCCGGTCCACGACCGCCGTCGACGCCGTCGTGCTCAACAGCCCGTGGCTGGACCTCAACGGGCCCTGGCACCGTCGCCTCACCACCGCCGCGGCGCTGGCAGTGATCGGGCGGGTGCGTCCACGACGCGTGGTGGAACGGCGGCCGTCGTCGTACTCGGCCCGGCTCCACGTGGACGCGGGCGGCCGGTGGGCGTTCGACCAGGCGTTCAAGCCCCCCACCGGTGTGCCCGTGCGAGCGGGCTGGTTGCTGGCGGTGCGGCGCGCCCAGGCACGGGTCGCCCGCGGGCTGGACATCCGGGTCCCGGTCCTGGTGTGCACGTCGGGCAGCAGCGGGCCGGGCAACGCGGACAACCCGCGGCTCGACCGTCAGGAGACCGTCCTGGACGTGCGGCACATGTGGCGCCTGGCGCCGCGCCTGGGCCGCCACGTGACGGTGAGCCGCATCGACGGAGGCGTGCACGACCTCAGCCTCTCGGGCGACGCCCCCCGCGAGGAGTACCTGCGGACCGTCACCGGGTTCCTCGACCGGGTGGCGCGCGCGACCCGACCGGGCTGACGCCCCGCACGGCGGACGTCACCCACGTGCGTCACGATGGTCCCCTGCGAGGAGAGGAGGGGCGGTGCTGGTCCTGAGCGCACAGATCCGTTCGGTCACCGGCCCCCACCGGGCCGACAACCAGGACTCGGCCGCGAGCGCGGACAGATGGGTGCTGGTGGCCGACGGTGTGGGCGGTCACGCCGGTGGGGACGTGGCCTCGACCACCATCGTCCAGGTGCTCCGGTCCCTCCTGCAGGGGCGCGAGGTCACGTCCCTGGACGCCGAGTCCCTGCGTGATCTCGTGGCGCGTGCGAACGCCCGGATGGGGTCCCAGGCCGCGCAGGACCCCGCGCTGCGAGGCATGTCCACCACGTTCACGGGTGTGGTGTGCAGCGAGGGCGAGGCACTCGTGGCGCACATCGGTGACTCCCGGGCGTACCTGGTGAGCGAAGGCCTGGGCAGGCGGGTCACCCGGGACGACTCCCTGGTGCAGGAGCTGGTGGACTCCGGTGCGATCAGCGAGGGCCAGGCCCACGGCCACCCGCACCGCAACGTGATCACCCGGTCGTTGTCGGGCTCGGACCGTGACGCCCACGACCTGACGGTGCTGTCCGTGCCGCTGCGTGCCGGTGACCGGTGGTTGGTCGCCTCGGACGGGCTCACCGACTACGTGCAGGACAAGGTGGCGCTGGGGATCCTCGCCCGGACGCCGGACCCCGCGGGTGCCGCCGACGCGCTGGTGGCCGCGGCCCTCGAGCGCGGGTCACGCGACAACGTCACCGTCGCGGTGGCCGACGTCGTGTCCGTCGTGTCGGCACCGGGAGGCCCGGGCGAGGTGGTCGGCGCCGCAGCCACCGCTGCGTCCCAGCAGTGAGGCCACGGACGCCAGCAGGACGGGAAGTGGTGCGCGCGCTCGTCAGTCCCAGAACTCGGGGAGGTCGGCGTCCTCGGTCTCGACGGGGATGTGCTCCAGCACCAGCTCTGTCGTGGTCATACCAGTCAGATCGGCGTGCGGCCGGCGACCTTGACGGGACCTTCGGCGCATGTCCTGTGAAGGTCCGGTGGGGCAGGTGCCGCTCAGGGCAGGCGGGCCAGGAGGTCGAGGACGACGGTCGCGGACCGGTCGGCGGCGTCGTCGACGTGGGTGAGGAAGTCGGCGTCGGCAGCCGGCCCGCACAGGTCGGAGATGCCGCGCACCGCCAGGAACCCCACACCGTGCAGGTGGGCGGTCTGGGCCAGGGCGGTTGTCTCCATGTCGGTGGCCAGCGCGTCGGGGAACCCGGCCCGCACGTGGTCCACGAGGTCGGCGGTGACGAACATGTCACCCGAGACCATGGGACCGGTGCGTACCTCGACCCCACCGACGGTGCCGACGGTGCCGACGGTGCCGGGGGTGCCGGAGGTGAGGAGCCCGAGGAGGTCGGGGTGCGGCCCGTAGACGGCCGGCATGCCGGGCACCTGCCCCAGGACGTACCCGAAGGCCCGTGCGTCGGCGCCCGGGTAGGTGTGGGCGGTGCCGACCACGACCTGCCCCACCCTGACGTCCGGGTGCAGACCACCGGCACTGCCGGCGCTGACCAGGACGCCGGTGGACGTGGTGGCCAGGGCCGCGGTCGCGGCACAGGTCGCGTTCACCAGGCCGATGCCGGAACGGACCAGCAGGACGGTCCGGCCCACCGCCGAGATCAGACGTCGATCGCCGGTGCCGGCAGCGGTCACCGGGCCGACCACGTCGGCGCGGTCCAGGAACGCCTGGGCCTCGTCGGGCATCGCGACCTGGACGACGGCGTCCACCGCGGTCATGCGGTGACCTGCTCCCACCCGTCACGCCCGGCCAAGAACTCCCGCGCGGCGTCCTTGGCCCCCTCCAGGGTGTGGTTGGCGCCCCACCCGCACTGCACCTCGTTGGCGGCAGGTACCTCGGTGGCCCCCAGGACGTCCTGGAGGGTCCCGGCGACCAGGTCCAGGACGTCGGGCAGCTCCCAGCGCCCCTCCAGCATGAGGTAGAAGCCGGTCTGGCAGCCCATGGGCGAGAAGTCCAGCACCCGGTCGGAGTGGTTGCGGGAGTGCTCGGCGAACAGGTGCTCCAAGGAGTGCACCGTCGCCATCTCCAGGTGCGCCCGGTTGGGCTGGACGAACCGCAGGTCGAACTTGGTGACGACGTCACCGCCGGGCAGCGTCTTGGTGTCGGCGAGGCGCACGTACGGCGGGGTCACGGTGCGGTGGTCGAGGTTGAACGACTCGACGTTCATGCGTGGCTGGTTCACGGGGTGGTCCTCGGGATTCGTGTCGGGGTGCGACCCAGCCTGCCAGAGGTCGCAGGCCGGGGGTGGTCAGCGGACCTGGACGGCCGCCAGGGCGACGTCGTCGGCCGGCGCGGTGGGCAGCATCCGGCCGAGCAGCGCGTCGCACAGGGTCTCCGGGTCCGCGCCACCCATCTCGGCGAGCACCGCGCGGAGCCGGGCGACGCCGTCCCGGACGGCCTCGCCACGCCGCTCGACCAGGCCGTCGGTGTAGAGGATCAGGGTCCACCCGGGCGGCAGGTCGGTGGTGTGCTCGCGCCGGCGCCGATCAGGGGCGATTCCCAGGAGCAGGTCGTTGTCGACCTGCCCGTGGGGGCCCGCGCCCAGGTCCCGCACCTCGCCACGCGGCCCGAGCGCGAAGGGCGGCAGGTGCCCGGCGCTGGACCACGTCAACCGGGCCGAGCCGTCGGCCTCCTGGCTCGGGCTCTGGACGAGCTCGGCGACCAGCGCGGTCGCGGCCATACCGGTCGAGAGCACGTGCATGGCGGTGTCGAGCCGCTCGAGCAGCTCGGCGGGCCCGCAGCCGGTGGTGACCGCGATACCGCGCAGCAGCGACCTGGCCTGACCCATCGATGCGGCGGCGACGACGTCGTGCCCGACCACGTCCCCGATGACCAGGGTGGTCACCCCCGGGCGAGGCTCGAAGGCGTCGTACCAGTCACCGCCGACCCGGGCGACCTCAGCGGCCGGCTGGTAGCGGACCGCGATCCGCAGCCGCTCCCCCCGCGGCGGACGGGTCAGGAGCGAGCGCTGGAGCTCCTCGGCGACCTTCTGCTGCTGGGCGAACAGGCGGGCGTGGTCCAGGGCCATCGCCGCACGGTGAGCCACCTCGGCCGCCGTGTCGAGCGCAGCCGCCCCGTCGGCGGTGACACCGCCACGACCGGCGGGGCCGTAGAGGGTCAGGAGCCCCAGGGCCCGACCCTGTGCGACGAGCGGCAGGACCACACCTTCCTCGGGGGCGAGCTCGTGGATCAGGTCGTACGCCTCACCCGGGCCGAACAGCGAGGCGATCGCCTCGGTGGTGCGGGACGGGCTGACGACCGGCACCCGGGTGCGCAGCGCCTCCGCCACGAACGACACCCCGGACAGGGACGGGAGCCGCACCTGCGCGTACCTCTCGACCCGCGCACGCATGCCCGGGTCCTGGTGCCACGAACCGATGTCGCGCAGCCGGCGCCACTCCGGCCCCGGACGTTCCTGGTCGATCAGCGAGACGATGCACCACTCGGCCAGCGTGGGCACCACGATCCGGGCCAGGCGGGCCACGGCCTCCTCTGCGTCCAGGGTGCCGGCGAGCTCTCCTGCGACCCGTGCCACCAGCGCTGAACGGGATGCCATCTGCTCGACCTGCGCCTGGGCCGCCCTGCGCAGGGTGACGTCGTGGAAGTAGACCGAGAGCCCGTCCGGCGCGGGCCAGGCCCGCACCTCGTACCAACGGTCCAGCGGTGCCGGGTAGTAGGCCTCGAACGCGACCGGGACGCCGGTGTCCATCGACGTGCGGTAACGGTCCTCGAACGTCCCTCCGACCGCGAAGGGGAACCTCTCCCACAGGTCCTGGCCCAGCAGCTCCTCCCGGGTCTGCCCGAGCACCCGTTCGGCCTCGGCGTTGACGTAGGTGAACCGCCAGGCCGGGTCCACGGAGAAGAACGCGGTGGGCATCGACTCCAGCACGCGCGCGACGCGCGCCTCCTCGTCCCGTCGGGCGGTGGTGTCGTACGCGGCTCCGACCAGGCGCACCGCGCCCCCCTGCGGCCCCGCGAGCGCGCGCCCGTGCGCCCTCACCCAGCGCAGACCGCCATCGGGGTGGAGCACCCGGTACTCGGCCGCGTAGCTCCCGCAGGTGTCCAGCGCCTCGGCGAGGAGGCCGGCCACCCGTGTGGCGTCCTCGGGGTGCAGACGTGCGTTGAACGCCTCGATCGTCTCGTCGAACTCGCCGGGCCGGTAGCCGAAGATGCGCTGGAGCCGGTCGTCCCAGGTCAGGCGACCGGAGACCAGGTCCCAGTCGAAGACCCCGATGCCGGCCGCCTCCATCGCGACCTGGGCCCGGACCTCGGTCAGGGCGAGGTCCGGGTGGAGCGGGGTGCCGGGTACGCCGTCCCGGGGCCCGAGGCCCTGGAGGGGCTCACCTGCGGTCACGCCGATCCTGCACCTCCCACGTCCGGAGCCCTCGCGCGGGCCGACGTGACGACTCTCGCACACTCCTCCCGGTGCACCAACGGGTCGGGCCGCTGCGCAGCGCACCGCGAGGAACGTCACACTCCCCGATCAGAGGATGGACAGAGCTTGCTAGGTAAGGCTTACCTGTCTAGTGTCGCGTCTTGTCATCCCATCACTTCTGAGGAGCCCTCGTGCGCCGCACGTCCGTCATCGCCTCACTGGCCGCCCTGTCCCTGGCGGCCACCCTCACCGCCTGCGGTGCAGACGACACCCCCGACGAGGGCACCGGCCCTGACGCGACGCCCACCGAGGGCGCCGCCGGCGACGGGACCTCCGACGACGGCGACACCCTCGTGATCTACTCCGGGCGCAACGAGAACCTGGTCGCCCCCGTCCTGGAGGAGCTCGAGGCGGCGGTCGGGATCCCTGTGGAGGTCCGGTACGCAGGCACCAGCGAGCTCGCCGCCCAGCTGCTCGAGGAGGGCTCGGCCACCGACGCCGACCTGTTCTTCGGCCAGGACGCCGGTGCGCTGGGCGCGCTGGCCCGCGCCGACATGCTCGTCGAGCTGGACCGGACGGTCACCGACCTCGTGCCCGAGGTGTACCGGGACGGTGGCGACCGGTGGGTCGCCACCTCCGGCCGGGTCCGGGTGCTGGCCTACGACCCCGAGCAGGTCCCGGACGTGGAGTCGTTGACCACGATCGACGACGTGCTGGCACCCGGGCTCGAGGGCCAGGTCGGGTTCGCGCCCGCCAACGCCAGCTTCCACGCGTTCGTGACCGGCCTGCGCGTGGCACGGGGTGAGGAAGGCGCCCGGGAGTGGCTCGAGGCCTTCGCCGCGAGCTCCCCGGAGGGGTACGAGAACAACAACGCGGTGCTGGACGCCGTGGACGGTGGCCAGGTCGCCGTCGGGCTGATCAACCACTACTACTACTTCCAGAAGGTCGCCGAGCTCGGCCAGGACGCGGTCTCGGCGCGGATCCACTACCTGGAGCCGGGCGACCCGGGCAGCCTCGTGAACGTCGCCGGCGCCGGCGTCGTGGCCGGGACCGACAACCGCACCGCCGCGCACGCCGCACTGGAGTTCCTGCTCTCGGCCGAGACCCAGCAGTACTTCGCCGACACCACCGCCGAGTACCCCGTGGTGGAGGGCGTGACGTCCACCACGTTCGACCTGCCCGACCTCGCCGACGTGGCCGAGAACCAGATCGACCTCAACGACCTCGACTCCCTCGACCAGACCCTGGTGATGCTGGACGAGGTGGGCCTGACCTGAGCACCGCGGCAGCCACGACGAGCCGACGGCCGGCCCGCTCCCACGAGCGCCCCCCGGCCGTCCTCGTCGTGCCCGCGGTCCTCGCGGCGGTCGTGGCGGTGCTGCCGCTGACCTACCTCGCGGTACGGGCCGGGGAGGGCGGGCTGGCCAACGCCCTGGAGATCGTGCTGCGGGAGCGGACGCTGCGGCTGATCGCCAGGTCCCTGGGGCTGGTCGCGGCGGTCACAGCCACCTGCCTGCTCATCGGGACCGCCCTGGCGTGGCTGACGTCCCGCACGGACCTGCCCGCGCGGCGGACCATGGGCGTGCTCGCCGCACTGCCGCTGGCGATGCCCAGCTACGTGGCCGCCTACGCGTGGATCTCGGCGTTCCCGGGCATCGCCGGGTTCTGGGGCACGTACCTCGTGCTCACCGCGTGCACCTACCCCTACGTCTACCTCCCGGTGGTGGCGGCCCTGCGCCGCGCCGACCCGGCGCTCGAGGAGGTCTCCCGGTCCCTCGGGCGGTCGGCACGGGCGACGTTCTGGTCGGTCACCGTGCCGCAGATCCGCCCGGCGGCGACCGCAGGCGGCCTGCTGGTGGCCCTCTACGTGCTGTCGGACTTCGGGGCACCGTCACTGCTGCGGTACGACGTGTTCACCCGGGTGATCCACGCCTCCTACCGTTCCAGCTTCGACCGCACCCCGGCCGCGGTCCTGTCGGTGCTGCTCGTGGTCATCACGATCGCCATCACGGTCGCCGAGGCACGCTCACGCGGCCGCGCCGGCCAGGCGCGGGTGGGCGGCGGCGTCGCCCGTCGCGCCGCG
>NZ_AXCZ01000506.1 GCF_000767165.1 Cellulomonas bogoriensis 69B4 = DSM 16987 | reverse complement strand
GTCGTGGGCCGCCACCCGAACGGCTCGTGCGCCAACCGCCGCACCACCGAGTCCCGCGGCGCGCCCTCGCACCGCACCGCCGGCACCACCGGTCCGGCTCCAGTACCCGGCACGCCAGGACCACCCGGTCCGGCTCCACGCGTTGCCCGACCACCTCCAGGCCGAGCTCGTCCAGGCCGGCGAACGTGGTCAGGTCAGGGGCAGCGAAGGTAGCGTCAAGCACGTCGAGGTCTTCCAGATGAGCGGCGTAGGAACCTTCATCCTCGGGAGACCTCGACCTCTACCCGGACACCGACGCGCCGA
>NZ_AXCZ01000504.1 GCF_000767165.1 Cellulomonas bogoriensis 69B4 = DSM 16987 | reverse complement strand
ACGACCGGCTCGGACCCGTCAGTGCTGCGGGTGCCGTTGCGGGCGGCGCCCTCCAGACCTGAGGCGATGACGTCGACCCGCGCGACACCCACGCCCCGCACCACACCGAGGACCACCCACGGGAGCGCGACGTGGGCGAGCACCGCACCGAGACGTCCGTGGCCCAGAGACACCAGTGCGGTGGGAGCGGCCACCCACGCCAGGGCCGCCCACGCCCGCAACGCGGTGGACCGGGTCGCGGCCCCGGCGGCGAACCAGGCGCCGAGCGCCCCGAGGACCAACGACCCGAGGAGCACCACCGCGGCGGCCCG
>NZ_AXCZ01000039.1 GCF_000767165.1 Cellulomonas bogoriensis 69B4 = DSM 16987 | reverse complement strand
TGCCTCGTCGGCGGCGCCCACCTGGTCGTCGTGGGCGGTGGCCTCGGCGGGCTGGGTCTGCGCCGCCCGGCGCGCTCGACGGGAGTGGGTGGCGGTGCGGCGGGTGATCTCACGGCGGGCGGGCTTGGCGGACGTGGCCTCGACGGGCCCGTAGTAGGCCTGGTAGCCGTAGTACCCGCCGGCGCTGCCGGTCTCGACCCGGTTGAGGACCAGTCCGAGGATCCGCGCGTCCACGGCCTCGAGGGTGGCGAGACCCTCGTCGAGCTGGGCCCGGTCGATGCGGTTGGCTCCCGCGACCATGAGCGCCCCGTCGGTGGCGCGCGCCAGGAGGGCCGCGTCGGTGACGGGCAGCAGCGGTGGGGCGTCGACGACGACCACGTCGAACGTGGACGCGAGCTCGTCGAGGGTGCGACGCATGGCGGCCGAGCCTGCGAGCTCGCTGGGGTTGGGGGGCACCTGCCCGGACGGCAGCACGTGCAGGGTGGTGTCGCCCCAGGGCTGGATGACGTCGGCCAGCTCGGCCTGCCCGATGAGCGCGGTGGTCAGGCCCACCTCGCCCTCCAGGCCCAGGTAGTCGGCGACGGACGGGCGGCGCAGGTCGGCGTCGACGAGCACCACCGACGCACCGGTGTCGGCGAGGGTGAGGGCCAGGTTCGCCGCGACCGTCGACTTGCCCTCCTCCGGCACGCACGACGTGACCACCAGGGTCTTCACGCCGTCCTCGACGTCGAGGAACTGCAGGTTGGTGCGCAACCGCCGGAACGCCTCGGACCGCGGGGAGTGCGGGGACTCCTGCACGAACAACGGGTGCTTGGGGGTGTCAGCGTCGTGGGTCACGACCGCCAGGACGGTGCGGTCGGTGACCGCGCGCACGTCGTCGACGGTGCGGATCTTCGTGTCGAGGGTGTGGCGCAGGACGGCGAGACCGAGACCGAGGAGCAGACCCAGGATTGTGCCGAGGGCGGTGTTGCGGGTGATGTCCGGGGAGGACGGCGACACGGGTGTCGTGGCCTCCCGGATGGTCGAGATCTGCACCGGGGACGTACCGCCCTGGGGCCGCTCGAGCTCGGTGACCTGGGTCGCGAGACTGGTCGCCGTGGCGTTCGCGATGTCCGCAGCCAGGTGTGCGTCGGCACCCGAGACGGTGATGGTGATGAGGACGGTGTCCACGGGGATGGACGCGGTCACGTCACGGGCGAGCCGTTCCGGTGTGGCGTCGAGTCCGAGTTGGTCGATGACCGGGGCGAGCACCCGCGGTGAGGTCACGAGGTCCGCGTAGGACGTCACCTGCCGCTGGGTGAAGCTGGACCCCTGGACCAGGTCGGTCCCGGTGTCGCCGGTCCGCACGGACACGAACACCTGGGACTGCGCGGTGTAGATGGGTGTGGCGACGACGGACGCACCGAGCGCAGCGGCTGCGCCGAGCACCAGACCCAACGCGATCCAGATCCACCTCTTGCGCACGACCGTGATGTAGTCACGCAGTTCCATCGTGAAGCCCTCCCCCTTGACACGGGCTGTGCACGCACCGTCACGACACGCCGACATCCTTGCACGCTCGCGAGTCATTCCGTCGGTGACGGTGGCGCTGCACGGCATATGGGATCACGTCCTGACCGTCGACGCCACAGGCCATTCTGGGCAATTGTCGACAGGTGCCCACAAAACATTCCACGGAGACTTACTGGGCACTCCGGGGTGGTTACGATGCGGACGGTTGCATGGCCGTTCAAGGGGGGCAGGGTCGTGGTGGACCTCGAGGTTCCGACGCGCCGTGAACGCGCGACGGCCCACCGTGCCCACCCCCGGCGGCGCCGCTGGGTCCGGCTGGTCGTGTGGGGTCTGCTCGTGGCCGTGGTGGGCTGGGCCGTGTGGCTGGTGGTCGACGGGCTCCGTGCCCGGCACGAGCTGAACGCTGCGGCCGCACTGGTGTCGCAGATGCAACGGGCGGGGTTGTCGGGTGACGTGGACGTCGTGGACGCACACCTGGCCACCACCCAGGAGCACGCACGTGCGGCGTTGGACGCCACCCACGGGCCGCACTGGTCCGTGGCGCGGTGGGTCCCGTGGCTGGGCGGTCACGTGGATGCGGTCCAGGCGACGAGCGAGGTCGTGCACGGGTTGACCACGAGTGTGCTCCCGGACCTGGTCGAGGTCTCGGGGACGATGGACCCCGCGACGCTGGTGCCCGCTCAGGGCCGGGTGGACGTCCAACGGCTCGCCGAGGCTGCCCCTGTCGTCACGAGCGCGGCCGCCGGCGTGGACTCCGCAGCCGAACGCTTGACCCGGGTGCAGACGACGGGCCTGGTGGGGCCGATCGCCCGCCCCGTCGAGCGGTTGCGGGAACAGGTCGGCGAGCTCGCCGCCTTGACGTCCACGGCCGCGAAGGCGGTGACGTTGCTGCCACCGATGCTGGGGGCTGAGGGACCGCGCACCTACCTGCTGCTGGTGCAGAACCCGGCAGAGCCGCGCGCGACCGGGGGAATCCCGATCTTGACCAGGCTGAGGGCCGACGACGGACTGATCACTTTGGTGGACCAGCAGACCGCGGCGGTCGGCAACCTGCGCGAGCCGGTGGTCCCCCTGACCGACGAGGAGATGGCGCTGTTCGGACCGCAGCTCGGCTCGTACCTGGCGAACGTGACACTCACGCCGGACTTCCCCCGGTCCGGTGAGCTGGCCGCCGCCATCTGGGAGCACGAACGGGGCGAGACGCTGGACGGCGTCCTGTCCATCGACCCTGTCGCGTTGGGCCTGATGCTGGAGGCCACGGGCCCGGTCACCACGCCGGACGGCACGGCCCTCACCGCCGAGACGGCTCCTACGGCGTTGATGAACACGATCTACCTGGACAGCGAGGACAAGGACGACCGGGACGAGTTCTTCATGGGCGCGACAGGCACGATCTTCGACGCCGTGCTCTCAGCGGACTGGCCTGCCGCTCCGATGGTCGACGCCCTGGCCGAGGCCGCCCGCCAGGGCCGCGTCATGGTGTGGTCAGCACACGACGCCGAACAAGAACGGCTCAACGGAACGGTGCTCTCAGGTGAGCTGCGCGGATCCGTCGGTGACACACCCGTCATCGGCCTCTACGTCAACGACGGCACCGCCTCGAAGATCGGCTACTACCTCGACGCCGACGTCGTCACCACCACTTCGGCGGACGGCACAGAGATCATCGTCGAGGCCACGTTCACCTCGACGGCACCCCCAGACGCAGGCACCTACCCCCGGTACGTGGCCGGAGACGGTCGCAACACCGAGCCTGGGAACATCCGCGCCAACGTGCTGCTGTACGCACCGACCGGCGGGGTCGTGCGCGAAGTGCAACGGGATGGGGAACCAATCGGGGTCCACTCGTCGCTTCACGACGGGCTCCAGGCGGTTGGAACGACGCTCGACCTCCAACCGGGCCAGGCCAAGACCCTCCACTACTCGCTCCAACTCAATCACCCCAATCACATCCCACCCAACCTGACCACGACACCGCTCGCGGGCAAAGGAACATAAGGCCCGCAACCCGACACAACTTCCCGCGAGAAATCTGACTAGTGAGTGCGAGACCTAAATGCGCTTGAGTACCGACATCCACAAGTCGAAGCCAGGATTCGATTCAACCTACTCTCGCACTCCCTTCAGGTCACAACAGTGGCTCCTTCGGCACTCCGGTAGCCATTTCTTGTGGGCAGGACTTGCCCTCAGTGCCTACCTTACTGGTACCACGTTTGGCGTGGCCTGGGCGACGATCAGCGTTATCGTCGGCGGAGTCAGTCTACTGTTCGGAATCACCATATTCCTCACCCACGGCGATCGCCGCATTACGGTGCTGGGCCTGATGACGCTCGCATTCGGGATGTTTGTGGGGCTCTCCGGAGTGGTCGAAGGCCTCCAACATCAGTTTCCCGGCGACCAGCGATTTGTCACGCAAGCAGTCATGGCTGGCACATTGGGACAGATTGCTGTAGCCCACATGGCGTGGCGGTACGCAATCGAGGATGAACCCGAACTGCCAGGCGCCGCACCCCGCTCAAGCGCTCAGAAACTCACGAGGATCGCTGTGGGCATACTGGCACTTCTGTGGCTGCTGCAGCTCGCGGGCGTCGGACTCGCCTCGTCCGGATACGCTGACGGTGCCGCCTTCACCTGCGTGACATTGATCGCCGTCGGGATTCTGCTGCGCGACTCCGATGCGGGACTTCTCGGAAGAGTAATACCGATCGCCGTGGGATTTGGCTTCTACACAACTTTCTTCCATCAGGGCACAGGCAGGCTACGGATTGTCGCTCTCGCCTGCGCATTGGCGCTGCTGGTCTCGTACCGCTTTCCGCTACGACGCCTCAAGTGGAGCGTCATCGCCTGCTTGCCCCTCGCCCTAGTTTGGCTCGCCCACGAACGTCGATCGCTCCAGGAGAGCCTTTCCGCAGGCAGCAGTGAGGGCCGCACCGGCTTGGAGTCGATGTTCTCGCCGATCAGAACCTTCGCCAGGGTAATCGAGGCAACCGCCACCGGAGAACATCCGCCCGCACTGGGCGCCCCCTTCCTCAGTGTGCCATTCTCGCTTGTCCCAGAGTCTTGGCAACCTGATTGGACCCCCGGAGCGATCGGCTACGAACTGGTACTCCTTGAGTCGCCCAGCAGATACGGAAGTGGCTTCTCTGTCGCTTCCACTTCCTTTGGCGAGTGGTTCTACAGTTTTGCTGCGCTCGGTGTAGTCCTATCAGTGCCGTTCCTCGCCGCGGTCTGCGTCCTTCTCGATCGATCTCTCCGCCGGAGCATGGACAACATCGCAGCGTCACCGCTGGGAATGCTTAAGGTGGCGTTCTGGGCGATGCTGGCAGGAGGCCTTGGCGATTTGGCATGGGGCGGGGTTCACACTTGGATCGCCCGGCTCGTGATGCGAATGCCAATCCTGCTTCTCATGATCCCGCTCACTTGGAGACCCGCCGAGATGCAGCGAACCTCATCTAGCGCCAGCACTCTCCAGCGCTGACAGCACCTGGCCCGATATGGTGTCGCGGGCGTAGCGACGCCTGCCAGTCTCCCCCGCCCGCCGCGCGAGTCCTGCACGCTCATCGGGCGCAATCGTTAGAAAATCTTCAACTGCATCCGCAGCAGCCCTGAGATCGTGAGGATCCAGAACGAGACCGATCCGCTCCTCACGAATGACATCCGCTTGCCACCCGCCGTAGTTGATCGCGATCGGGCGTCCTGCAGCCAAGGCATCAAAGAACTTGTTCGCACTATTGGTCGCAAACGCGTCGTTGGACTTGAGGACTGAGGTGCACAGTTCTGAGGCACTAAGGACCCGCGGCACCTGCGCCTTAGGGAGCGGCCCTGGCGCAAAGAAGGCGCAATCAAGAACTCCGAGCTCCCTCGCCAGTTCACGCACTGCCTCCAGCTCAGCACCGCTTCCATAGGCGGCAATCACCACCGGGGCCTCGCGCCGCTTTAGCTCTGCAGCCAGCCGAACCAGGTAGTCGACACCATTGATCTTGCCAAAAGTGCCCACATAGACGACGAGATTCCGGTCACCGATCCATGGATTCTCTTCCCGGAACGACTCTCCCTCTGTCGGCGGGATGTCGAATATCTCGACGTCGCACGAGTTTGGAGCCACGATGATTGGCTTGCCCTCCGGGGCCACCTTTCGAACCCCATCCGCCATGCCATCCGACAGGGCGACAACCGTGTGGGCTCGTCGATATGCAAACTTCTCAAGCCACCTGGCGGCGCGGCGGATCAGGGGGTTATCGAGCGCTCCCATTTCGATTGGGATCTGGGGCCACAAGTCTCGCACCTCGAACACGATCGGTGTTCGACGGAACAAGGTGGCCCAGACCGCTGGGAGAATGATCGTCAATGGTGTACTCGTCGCGAAGACCACGTCACCGCGAAGGCGGCGAGCCGTCCTGGCGGACGCGATCGCGAATTTGGCAAAGGCTAGCTTACGTTGCGTGAAGCCCATCTCGTTGCTGTAGGGAACCTTGTGCCAGTGCACACGGATCCCCTCCACATCTGTGGTGTAGCGGCGCGGAGGCGAGTTCCCGTTGCGCCTGTCCGAAGTCACCATGTGCACCTCGTGCCCCTCAGCCACCCACCGGCGTGCCATCTCGTAGCTGCGGATACTTCCGGCCACGTCAGGAGTGTTGAAGTACTGGTGTAGATACACGATCTTCATTGGTTTTCCTTTGGGGCGTTGGCGTTTTCAGTGCGCTGGCGGAAGACTGCTAGCACCAACGAGATCAGCAAACCGATTAGGTATACGATGAATGTTCCCCAGGCGGCACCCAATGCCCCTCCGAGCGATATCCCCACGGCGTAGGTCGTGATTGCCACCCCAGCCGTGAGGCCCTCGATGCGACTTACGTCGGATGGCCTTGGCCCTCCGAGGTGCCAAGCAAGTGCCAGTCGGTTCAACGCGAGCGCGATCGCTGCAAGAACCAGGGGCAGGACGAGATCCCTCGCAGGGGCATACGGCTGCCCGAAGACCGGCACGATCAGCAACCAGACCACAACGCCCACCGCGGCCGCGATCACCGTGAAGAGGACCGAGTCCTTGACCAGCCGACGGACGAGCGTGGCGACACTCCGATCGGTGCCGGTGCGCCCAGCGCGGTGGTCCGCAAGCGCCCTCGCGATCCAGTAGACCGGTTCCGTTGCTGTGGCGACCGCCACGTAGAGGCCAAGCTGGTCGTTCGAGGCGAGCAGGGGGAGCATCACGCGCTCCGCACGCAGCATCAGCATTGTCGCGAGCGTGGCGGGGAGCAGACCCATGCTTGTTCGGGTGACCGCCGCGAACGTCTGGGAAGGCTTCGTCAGGATCCGAGACAGTTCCCAGAGCAGTACCGGGACCACCGGGACGAGGTACGGGATCAACCACATGTACCAGCGGGTCTCACCGGTGAGGAACAGGCCGAGCAGGCCTACCCCAACCACCGCCTGGTAGCCCAGGAAGCACGAGGTGTACCGCCGGAACGCATGGGAACGGAGTGCCTCGCTCCGTTGGATCACGAGCCAGGCGGTTGCGACTGCAACCGCGGCGGCCAGCGCTCGTGCGTCCCCGACCAGCAGAAGGAGCGAAGCCCCCAGCAACAGGGCCATCGGTACCAGGTGGCGGGTCTGAGCGCCGGCGGTCTCGGCTGCATCCCGCCTCAGTGCGGCGCGCTCGACACCGAGCATCAGCAGCGGACCGAGGAGGTACGCCAGCTGAAGCACGAACGCGACCTGACCGCGCTGGTCCGGGTCGAGCTGACGAGACATCAGGATGTTCGCCCCGAACCCGACGACACCCGCGATCGTGCTGGAGGCCGACATGATCGCGACCGCGCGGAGGCTCGGGCGTCTGATGATCTCCCACAGGCCGGGCCGACTGTTCCTCGTCTGCCGGACGGCGGTCTCGCTCATGCCGCAGCCCACCGGCCCGGAACACCCTTGACGACCACACCGGGGGGCACGTCCTTGGTGACCACCGCACCGGCCCCCACGAATGCCCCGTCGCCCACACTCAGACGCGGCAGGATCGTGGCCCCCGCACCGACCTCCACGCCCTCGCCGAGGGTGACGGCACCGGAGATGCACGACAGGGGGTTGAGGCGGACGTAGTCGCCGAGCACGCAGTCATGCCCCACGCTCACGTTCTGCCCGACCTGCACGTGGCGGCCCACGGTCGTGTTGGTGTTCACGCGGCCCCCGGCCGTGACCACGGTGCCGGGGCCCAGCTCGACGTCCTCGCTGACGGTGGAGTCGGGGTGGACCACCACCGCCCAGGTGACCGGCGCACCGGTGAGGCGAGCCTCGACGGCGCGGCGGGCCGCAGGTGAGCCGAGAGCCAGGACGGCCGTCGTCGGCTCGGTGCGTGCGGCGAGCACGTCGACCGTCCCCAGGATCCGTGCACCCAGACGCTGGACCCGTTCGACGTCGACCGGCGCGGGCCCGTCGTCAACGAACCCCTCGACGGTCCAGTGCTGGCCGCAACGGTTGGCGTCCCGCATGATCGCCAGGACCCCGCGGCCGAAGCCGCCACACCCCACGATCACCACACCGTCGGTCACGTCGGCTCCCCCTGGGGGGCGTTGCCCATGAACTCCGGCATCGCGACGTCCCCCGGTGCGCTGATCCCCGACCGGTTCACCACCACCCACACGGTGCGGGCCAAGAGCGCCAGGTCACCCAGGAACGACCGGTGGTCGACGTAGTGGACGTCCAGGCGGAACTTCTCGTCCCACGACAGCGCGTTGCGGCCCGAGACCTGCGCAAGGCCCGTCACGCCCGGGCGGACCTCGTGCCGACGTGCCTGCTCCGGGGTGTAGCGATCCAGGTAGCGGGTGTGCAGCGGGCGTGGACCGACCAGCGACAGGTCGCCCCGCAGCACGTTCCACAACGTCGGTAGCTCGTCCAGGCTGGTGGACCGCAGCACGCGTCCGACCGTCGTCAACCGTGAGGCGTTGTCGACGAGGCCTCGCTCAGGGTCCGGCTCGTGCATGGTGCGGAACTTCACCAACGTGAAGGGCACACCACCCATCCCTGCCCGCACCTGCCGGAACAGCACAGGCCGGCCCATGCTCCTCAGCACCGCGAGCGCCACGCCCACCTGGACCGGTGCGGTCAGCACCAGGGCGAGGGCGGCGACGGCGACGTCCAGGGCCCGCTTGAGGGCGTCGTTCCCGGTGGTGCTCACGTCGCGAGCACCTCGATCAGGACCTCGGTGACGCGCTTGACGTCGACATCGGTCATCCCCGGCCCCGAGGGGAGCGCGAGCCCGGTGTAGAAGAGTCGTTCGCTCGTCCCGGTCATCGTGCTTCGGGCACCGGCGAAGACCGGCTGAAGGTGCATGGGCTTCCACAGGGGCCGCGCCTCGATCTGCTGCTCGGCGAGCGCCGCGAGAAGGGCGTCCCGGTCGGCGCGCGCGGCTGCGTCCAGCACGATGCACGTCAGCCAGCAGTTGTCCTCGGCGTCGTCCCGCCGCCCATGACGTCCCAGGACGCTGACCCCGGGCACGTCCACCAACGCCTCGGCGTACGCCTCACGGATCTCCCGCCGACGGGCCATCATCTGGTCCAGGCGGCTGAGCTGGCCACGTCCCAGAGCAGCGAGGATGTTGGACATGCGGTAGTTGAAGCCCATCTCCGTGTGCTCGTACCACGGGGCAGGCTGGCGGGCCTGGGTGGACAGGTACCGGGCTCGTTCGACCAGGGCCTCGTCGTCGGACAGCAGCATGCCCCCGCCGGACGTGGTCATGATCTTGTTGCCGTTGAAGGACAGGACCGACGCCGTCCCGAACGCCCCTGCGGGTGTCCCCCGGTACGTGGCGCCCAAGGCCTCCGCGGCGTCCTCGACCAGCGGGATCTCCCGATCCACCAGGGCAGGGACCAGCTGGTCGTAGTCCGCGGACCGCCCGAACAGGTCCACGCTCATGGCCGCAGCGACCGTCGTGCCCTGGGCGCGGAGCTCGTCCACGGTGTGCAGGAGCAGCTCGGGGTCGACGTTGCCGTCGTCCCCCGAGTCCACGAACACCGGCTCGGCCCCGCAGTACAGGACCGGCCACGCGGACGCGGCGAACGTCATCGACGGCAGGACGACGGCGGTCCCGGGCCCGGCACCCACCCCCAGCAGTGCCAGGTGCAATGCCGCGGTGCCCGAGGACAGCGCGAGCGCGTGGCCGACGCCCACCCGTGCGGCGATCTCCGCCTCGAAGGCGTCCACGTGCGGGCCCAGGGGTGTGACCCACCCTGAGTCGAGCGCGTCGAGCACAAGGGCGCGCTCCACGTCGGTGACCTGCGCGAGCGACAGGTGGATGCGGCTCACAGGGCACCCACCTGGTCGCTCCGCTCGGTCTCGGCGCGCATCCAGGTGGCCGCGCCGTGGTGGTCGAGGAACGCCTGCCGCAGGACGGTCGCCGGGTCCAGGGGTGGCACGTCCACGGCGTTGACCAGGGCGTTGGAGGTGGGCCGGGAGTCGTCACCGCCGGCGAACAGCTCTTCGCTGAGCTTCTCGCCCGGGCGCAGGCCCGTGAACGTGATGTCCACGTCCCGCCTGCCCGAGAGGCGGATCAGGGTGCGGGCGACCTCGACGATCTTCACCTGGTCGCCCATCTCCAGGACCATGACCTCACCGTCGTGGCCGATGGACGCGGCCTCCAGCACCAGCTGGCACGCCTCGGGGATCAGCATGAAGAACCGCTCGGCCTCAGGGTGGGTGACGGTCACCGGGCCCCCGCGCTCGATCTGCGCGGTGAACAGGTGCACCACCGAACCCCGTGAACCCAGGACGTTGCCGAACCTGACCGACACGAACCGGCCGGCGTGCCTGGCCGCGAACGCCGCCGTCAGCCGCTCCGTCAGGCGCTTGGTCAGGCCCAGGACGGACGTGGGGTTCGCGGCCTTGTCGGTCGAGATGTTCACGAACGTGCCCACCCCGGCCTCGGCGGCGGCCGTCAGCACGTTGTAGGTGCCCAGGACGTTCGTCTTCCACCCCTCCAACGGGTGGGACTCCAGCAGCGGCAGGTGCTTGAGGGCCGCGGCGTGGAACACCAGGTCCGGTCGCACCGTGGAGAACAGTGTGCGCAGGGCGTCCAGGTCGCGGATGTCGGCCAGGACCACCTGGTCGTCGTCCAGCAGGCCGTGGCCCTTGAGGCTCATCTGGGTGGCCTGCAGGCCTGACTCGTCCCGGTCCAGCATGTACAACCGCCCGGGGGTGAAGCGGGCGATCTGCCGGCACAGCTCGGAGCCGATGGACCCCCCGGCCCCCGTCACCAGGACCGTCCGGCCGGTGATCTGGGCGGCGATCGCCTCCAGGTCCAGGTCCACCGGGCCGCGGCCCAGGAGGTCGGCCAGGTTCAGGTTGCGCAGGTCGGCGGTGGTGGGGCGGCCGATCATGTCGCGCAGCGGCGGCAGCACCTGCACGTCCAGGCGCGCCTCACCCGCCAGGTCCGACAGCTCCCGGATGAGGCCGGAGTCGGCCTCGGGGACGGCGATGACCAGGGTGGTGGCGTCCTTGCGGCGGGCGACCGCGGCCAGGGCCTCACGCCCGCCCAGCACCCGCACCCCGTCGATGGTCAGCAGGCGCTTGTCCGGGTCGTCGTCCAGCAGGGCCACGGGGGCGTACCCGCCGTCGGCGCGCATGCTGCGGACCAGGGCACGGCCGGCGTCACCGGCACCGAACACCACCACGCGCCGGGCCGACGCCGCCGGCACCTGGCGCCGGGACCGGAACGTGCGGAACACGTACCGGGCCGTGCACATGCCCATGAGCGCGAAGACCGCCGCGACCACCGGGATGCTGCGCGGGACGACGATCGGGTCGACCACGAACGTCCACAGCAGCAACGGCGGGGTGACCACCGCGACCGTCACCGCGAGGTCCGCGACCTCCTCGAACGACCCGCGCTGGTGACCCACCACGTACGGGCCGATGAGGCTGCCCACGATCAGGTGGGCGAGCACCGCCAGGCCCGCGAAGAGGAAGGTCCCGACCGCCAGCGCGGGGCCCGCCTCGAAGTCGTACCGCAACCACGTGGCCGCGACGACTGCGACGATCCATGCGCCGGCGTCGAACAACGCCCAGCGCCATCTTCTGTCCAGCCCAGAACGCAGGCGCACCCCTGCCATCGGCCCCCCTCCGATTGCGCTCCCACAAGGGGAACGGGCCTAACCATAGACGGGAAAAGGGGGCGCGCAAGACCGCAAGAATGTCTTGTCGGTAAAGAAGAAGAATTGATCCTGATGCCCGTTAACTGGGCTTTGTACAGGGTGTGACCCCTTCGTCACCCTTGACCCCGGTGGCTCGTAGGGTGGGGGCGTGACCTCAGGACCGCCCGACGACGAGCCGCCGTTCGACCCCTGGTACGACGCCGCCCCACCCGACGACCCCGGGTACGGGCCACCCCTGGCCACGGCGCCGGCGGCGCCCGACACCCCCAGGCCTACGCGGGCAGCGGCGTCCCGGTACGCCGGGCGCGCACCGGTGGACGTCCTGCAGGAGGTCTTCGGGTACACCGCGTTCCGCGGGAACCAGGCCGAGGCCATCGACACCGTCGTCGGCGGCGGCGACGCCCTGGTCCTCATGCCCACCGGTGGCGGCAAGTCCCTGTGCTACCAGGTCCCGGCACTGGTGCGGCCCGGCACCGGGGTGGTCGTCTCACCCCTGATCGCCCTCATGCAGGACCAGGTCGACGCCCTGGCCGAGCTGGGTGTGCGCGCCGGGTACCTGAACTCCACCCAGGACCACCACGCCCGCACCGGCACCGAGCGAGCGTTCCTCGCCGGCGAGCTGGACCTGCTGTACCTGGCGCCCGAACGGCTCCGCGTCCCGGCCACCATGGACCTGCTGGACCGCGGCACCGTCGCGCTGTTCGCGATCGACGAGGCCCACTGCGTGTCCCAGTGGGGGCACGACTTCCGTCCCGACTACCTGCAGCTGTCCGTCCTGCACGAACACTGGCCCGACGTCCCCCGCATCGCGCTGACCGCGACCGCGACCCGCGCCACCCACACCGAGATCGCCGAACGGCTGCAGCTCACCGACGCGAACCACTACGTCGCCAGCTTCGACCGGCCCAACATCCAGTACCGGATCGTCCCCAAGGACAACCCCCGCGCCCAGCTCGTCGACCTGCTGCGCACCGAGCACGACGGCGACGCGGGCATCGTCTACTGCCTGTCACGCAAGTCCGTGGAGGCCACCGCCGAGCACCTCACCGCCCAGGGGATCCCCGCGCTGCCGTACCACGCCGGCCTGGACCGGCGGGTGCGCAGCGAGAACCAGTCACGGTTCCTGCGGGAGGACGGACTGGTGATGGTCGCGACCATCGCGTTCGGCATGGGCATCGACAAACCCGACGTGCGGTTCGTCGCCCACCTGGACCTGCCCAAGTCCGTCGAGGGCTACTACCAGGAGACCGGCCGCGCCGGCCGTGACGGGCTCCCGTCCACCGCGTGGTTGGCGTACGGGCTCGCGGACGTCGTGCAGCAACGGCGCCTGATCGACTCCTCGGACGGGGACGCCGCCCACCGGCGCCGCATGTCCGCCCACCTGGACGCGATGCTCGCCCTGTGCGAGACCGTCGAGTGCCGGCGTGTACAGCTGCTCGCCTACTTCGGGCAGGACAGCGGCCCGTGCGGCAACTGCGACACGTGCCTGAGCCCACCGGAGTCCTTCGACGGGACCGTCCCGGCCCAGAAGCTGCTGTCCGCCGTGGTGCGGCTGGACCAGCGCGGCCAGCGGTACGGGGCCGGGCACGTCGTGGACATCCTGCTGGGACGCACCACCCCGCGCGTCACCCAGCTGGGGCACACCGACCTCACCGTCTTCGGCATCGGGCAGGACCTGGGCGAGGGCGAGTGGCGCGGGGTGGTGCGCCAGCTGATGGCCCAGGGGCTGCTCGCCGTCGACACCGACGGGTACAACACGTTGCGCCTCACCGAGGCCAGCGGGGCGGTGCTGCGCGGGGAACGGCCCGTGCGGCTGCGGCGTGAGGCACCCCGCCCCACCACCCGCCGCGCCAAGGCCGCCAAGCGCGGGGCCGCGCCCGTGGCCGACCTCACCCCCGAGGCCGCCGACGTGTTCGAACGGTTGCGGGCCTGGCGTGCGGCCACCGCCAAGGAGCACGGGGTGCCCGCGTACGTCGTGTTCCACGACGCCACGCTCCGTGAGATCGCCACCCGCAAGCCCGCCACCCTCGACGACCTGTCCACCGTCACCGGCGTCGGCGCTGCCAAGCGCGAGCGGTACGGCCAGGCGCTCCTCGAGGCCCTGCATGCCTGACCTGGCATACGGCCGCTCCACGGCTGAATCTGATGTGATTCATCGAGTGAATCTAGGCGAGATGAATCACCTGTGATTCAATCGTCGAGGTCGAGGGAGTTGAATCACTCATGAGTCACGAACCGTGGCTGTGGTACCGGGCCCGCACGCCGGCGATGCTCGGCACAGCCGTCCAGGACATCCGCCAGAACGCCCACCTCAACCAGGACGAGCTCGCCGAGCGCACCGGTTCCTCGCGACCCACCATCAGCCGCCTCGAACGCGGCCGCCCCGTCGCGCTGCCCACGCTCATCGACGCACTCACCGCGTGCGGCTACGAGATGGTCCTCATCCCCCGCGGCACCCGCGTCCACCTGGAGCGGTGACGGGCGAGTCCAGCACATGCGGCTCGGAACTACCCGCGCGCGAGTGCTTCCCGCTGCCACCGCAGGACCACGAACGTGATCCCCACCAAGGGAATCAGCGCCGCCGCCCGCGCCCACTCCAGGACCTCGGGCCCCCGGGTTCCGAGCAGCCACAACGCCCCACCCAGGACGAGAGCCCCGATGTAGAGGACCCCGCGGTGCCACGGTGTCAAGGACGCACGGAGCCGGACCCGCGCCTCGTCCGGGCGCCCCTGCTGGCCACTCACCTGCACCCGCTCGTCCTCTCAGCCACTGGAAGCCGTCCGCGCGTCCCGGTCACGCGATCACCAAGGGTAGCGATCAGGACCGCGGCGCTCGTGGCCGGAGTCGTCACGAGATCGGATCGGTGCAGCGCCGGGCCCTGGGTCCCAGGAGGGGGCCCAGACCGCCGGGTCGGCACCTGGCAGGATCGACCGGTGACCCTGACGGCCCCAACCCCCGCGGCGCGCTGATGGGTGCGGTCGCCACCGCGCTCGGCACCCTGGTCGCCATCGCGGTCATCGGGTGGCTGCTCGGACGGTTCCGGCTGCTGGGGGTCGGCGCCGAGCAGGTGCTGGCCCGAACGGTGTTCGCGATCGCGGTCCCGTCGCTGCTGATGGTCACCATCGCCCACGCCGACCTGCACCGGCTGCTGTCGCGTCTGGCCGTCGTCACCGCGCTCAGCACCGCCGTCGTCGTCGCCGCCGCGGTGCTCGTCACCCGGTTGGCGTGGCGCAGACCGGCCGGCGAGACCACCGTCGTGGCGCTGGCGTCGTCGTACGTCAACGCCGGCAACCTGGGCATCCCGGTGGCCGTGTACCTGCTGGGCGACCCCGTGTTCGTGGTGCCGACGCTGCTGTTCCAGCTGCTGGTCCTCGCGCCCGTCGCGTTCGCCGTCCTGGACTCCAGGCCCGTGCCCCAGGCCGGCACCTCACCCGTGATGCCCCCACCGCGCCGCGGACCGGTGCGCGCCACCACCGCCGTGCTCGGACGCACCCTGAAGAACCCCATCATCATCGGGGCGCTCAGCGGGCTGGTGCTCGCGGCCCTGCCGTGGGACCTTCCCGAGGTCGTGTACGAGCCGTTCCGGCTGCTGGGGGCCGCAGCCGCACCCCTGGCCCTGCTCACGTTCGGGATGTCCCTGGCCCTGCCCCGCACCCCAGGGCAGGAGGCACCGGTGAAGGACCTCGCCCTGGTGGTGGGGCTGCGGTCCTTCGCCCACCCCGTGCTCGCCGCCGGCATCGGGCTGGCCCTCGGGCTCGAAGGGCAGTCGCTGCTCGCGGTGGTGACGATGGCGTCGCTGCCCACCGCGCAGAACGTCCTGGTCTACGCGCTGCAGTACGGGCAAGGTCAGGCGCTCGCGCGCGACGCGGGCGTCGTCACCACCCTGCTGGCCCTGCCCGTCATGCTCCTGGTCGCCGCGCTGCTCACCTGACCCGCCTGCACGCAGGCCCTGGTGTCAGGCGAGCGCGACCAACGCCACCAGCACACCCACCGTGCCGAGAGCGGCCAGGGCGTAGGCCGGCCGGCGGGGCATCTCACCGTTCCGGGCCATGCCGCGCCCGAACATGAAGTACACGAACGGGTGCACCAGGAACGGCATCGCGAACACGAACGCGATCAACGTCGCGGCCTCGGCACCGAAAAGCCCGCCCTGCAGCGCGGCGAACACCCCGAAGTGCGACAACGCCGCACTGGTGGCCATCACCGAGTGCGCCAGCGACAGGTGCGCCAGCATCAGCAACCCACCGAACAGGGCCGTCAGCTGCCACCCGAACGAGAAGATCATCAAGCCCTTGACCTCGGCCCGGTCCTCCCCCGCGGACCGGCGCAGCTGCCGCAACGCCACGACCGTGAGGGCCACACCGATCGCCGCCATCACCGCCGTCGGCCACACCAGCAGCTGGCCGGCGTCGAGGCTGAACGCGAGGATCCCGAACAGGAACACGTGCCCGAAGAACGGCACCGAGATCATGATCGGCGCCCGACGCCTGGCGACCTCACCCATGTCGCCCGCGGTGCACGCACCGGTCAACCCGGCGTGCGACAACGCGCCGGCCATGCCCGGCGCCAGGTTGCGCACCGCCGCCGTCCGACCCACCAGCATCAGGACCGAGATGCCACCGAACATCCACATCAGCTGCCCGAAGAACCCGTACAGCAGCATCGGTGCCATGCCGTCCAGGCCCAACGACTCCACCAGCAGCGAACCGCCGATGATGAAGTTCGCCGCGAGCACCACCGGGATACCCCCGAACATCAGCGCCCGCACCGTCGGCCCGTGCGTCCACCGGGGGAACACCCACCCCAGGGCCACCGCGATCAGCATCGCGAAGAAGATCGGCGGGAACGCGGCAAGGTCCCGCACCCAGGTCGCGACCAGCGTCGCGCCCCCCAGGACGAGGATCAGCAGGATCAGCTCGAGGACACCCTTGCCGAGGTAGCGGCGCTTGTCCGCGACCCGCGCCGCCGGGTCGATGAGGATCACCGCGACGACGAGGCCCAGGTACGCCAGCAGCGGGAGGATCTCCTCCTGCCCGTTGCCGAGCCCCAGCAGCACCCGCACCGTCGCGTCCACACCCAGCAGCACGAAGAACGACCGCACGATGAACACGAACTGCGTCCGCCCGGTGCCGAGCACGACCTCCTTGTCGTTCAGCACCACCGACGTGTCCTCCGGCACGCTCACCCCGCCGAACAACCGCCGCAGCTCCTGACCACCCACGAAGAACGACGCCGTCAGGGCGACGATCGTCGCGCGCGACAGCATGTTCATCAGGTACAGGTCGGGCAGGCCCGGGGTGCCCGCACCCGTCGCCACCAGCAGGGCGCCCAGGGTCAGACCGAACACCACGATGATCAAGATCGCGGAGTAGCGGGACCCCGCCACCACCGCCCGAGCCACCATGACGACCGGGACCAGCACCAGCAACGTCAACCAGAACTGGTCCAAGAAGGCGATCGCGTCAATCATGCGCCGAATTCTGCCAGCACGTGGGCGCCCGGATGTGGGACCGGGGCCGGGGCACGCCGTCCACCGGGAACCCGCGACTACGCCCCGTCGACCCCCGCACGGGCACCCGCACGCTCCTGTACCCCCGATCGCCACAGACGCCACCACCACAGGGGAAGGAGCAGGGCGGTCACGGCCTCCCCCGCCACGGCGATCGTGATCACCTGGGCTGCGTCCAGCACCCCCAGCGCGGCGATCGCGACAGCAGCGCTGAGCGGGTACGCACCGTTGGTCACCGCGCGGCTCGCCGCGGCGACCCTCCCGGCAGCGTCCTCGGGCGAGTGCTCCTGCCGGTACGTCACGTAGGCGATCGCGACCAACGCCGACGCGCACGCGTACAACCCCACCCCCACGGCCGGGAGCACCAGGTCCCCGTCAGGGGCACCCACCAGGCCGAACAACGCCCCGTAACCGAACGGGGCGGCCAGGAGCACCCGCCCGGCACCGACCCGCGACAGCAGCCACGGGGCCGCCGTCGCCCCGGCGAGCCCACCCACGGCCGCGGCCGCGCCGACAGCCGCCAGACCCCCACCCCCGAGGTCGCGAACCTGCAGCACGTAGAACACGTAGGTCGCGCCGTAGAGCCCGGCGAAGAAGTTCGCGCAGGCCAGCACCACCGTCGCGGCCCACAACCGCTCCAACCGCGCCAGGATCCCGAACCCCGCGAAGCCCTCGGCCACCGCCGCCGCCACCCGACGACGCAACGCGACAGGCACGGGCGCGGCCACCGGTCCAGGCGAGGGCACCACCGGCACGTCCGACACCCCGCGCGGCTCACGTCGACGGGCCGCGACCCCGAGAAGGACCGCTGCCACGGCGAACGACAACCCGTCCAGCAGCAACCCGTACGCGGCCCCCACCGTCGCCACGAGCATCCCCACCACCGCCGGGCCCACCAGCTGGGCACCCGAGCCCGCACCGTGCACCCACGAGTTCATGACCGGTCGCAACGGAGGCGCCACACCCGTGACCACCAACCGCTGGGTGCTGGCCTCGGCCTGGGTCTGGATGCACGACGCGATCGCCACCAGCACCGCCACCAGGACCGCCTTGTACGTGGCCCACTCCGTCACCAGCCGCACCAGCCCGATGCCCACCGCCACCATGCACACCGCGCTCGCCCACGAGCACACCACCAGGGTGCGCAGCGGGTCCCGGCGGTCGGCGATCACCCCGGAGGGCAGCGAGAACAGCACGAAGCCCACCACCGTCATCGCCTCGAGCACGGCCACGAACTGCGCGTCACGCGGCGCAGCGGCAGCCGCCGCCGCCGGCAGCGCGAGGAACGTCACCTGCGTCCCCAGGGAGCTGCTCATCCTGGCCCACAAGAACGATCTCACCCAGGCCGGGGCAGCACGCAGCCCGGCACCGTCGCGCCCGTCCCGCACGCGACGCCGCCACCTGCCCGATGTCCGCTCCCCCACCTCGCCCCCTCCGCACGTCACCGTACGACCCCGCCCCCCGCGCGGCCGCCATGAACCGCACCGACGGCCCCGGCCGGACGCCAACGCTCAAGTCCTCCCCTGAGTGGCCGATCCTCAAGGTGCGACGAGGAGGTGCCACATGGACGCGGTGACGGGCGTCATGACCCGGGAGGCCACGGGAACCACAGCGCTACCCACCCTGCCCACCCAGGCAGGCACCTCCCCGACCACCGGCACGACCCGCACGCCCGACTCGGCAACCGACCTCGCGTTCAGGTCCGCGCTCGCGGCCGAGACCCCTGAGGTCGGGCCCATCGTGACGGACTCCGGTGCCATGGGCTGCCAGTGCGGCACCGGTGACGGCGCCGAGCTCATGGGCCCCGACGGCGTCCCCGCCGACCTGCGCCCCTACGGGGCCGCGCAAGCACCCCTGAGCGCCATGCAGCCCGTCACGTGGGCCCCCGGGCAGGTGCTGTGGCCCCCGGCCGCCAGCTCCCTCGACGCCCTGCACGCCGACGCCCTCGCGGACGGCGTGCGCCT
>NZ_AXCZ01000514.1 GCF_000767165.1 Cellulomonas bogoriensis 69B4 = DSM 16987 | reverse complement strand
GAGAAGAGTAAGTTAAGAGATAGATTTGTTTAAAAAGAAATGGAAGAGAAAGTTTGGGGAGACGTTTACGAAGGTGTATAGTGAGAAGAGTAAGTCAAGAGACAGATTTGTTCGAAAAGAAATAAAAGAGAATGTTTGGGGAGATAGAAGTGTGAGATAGTTTTTAAGTTAAGAAAGTTGTAAAAGTTAAGAATTAGTATTAAATGATGGATGAAATATAAGGTAGTTGTTGAAAAGTTAAATATTTGGTGATATG
>NZ_AXCZ01000502.1 GCF_000767165.1 Cellulomonas bogoriensis 69B4 = DSM 16987 | reverse complement strand
GCGGGCACCCTGACCGAGATCCTCGTCGAGGAGGACGACACGGTCGAGGTGGGGACAGCCCTGGCCACGATCGGTTCTGCCGACGAGGCGAGCGGTGGGGCAGCGCCTGCCCCGGAGGCGGCCGACCGCGCCGACTCCGCCGAGGACCAGCAGGCCGCGCAGGTGCCTGCCGAGGTCACGGACGAGGCCTCGTCCGAGGAGCAGGCGGACGAGCAGCCACCGGCACCCGTGGGCGCGGCCCAGGGTGGCACCGACGCCGCCGGAGGCGGGGGCGACGCCGAGGACGTGACGCTGCCCGCCCTGGGCGAGAGCGTCACCGAGGGCAC
>NZ_AXCZ01000499.1 GCF_000767165.1 Cellulomonas bogoriensis 69B4 = DSM 16987 | reverse complement strand
AGCGCGGGCTGTACCCCAAGATGCGGGTGGCCGAGCAGCTGGTGCACCTGGGCCGGGTGCACGGCCTGGACCGGGGCGAGGCCCGGTCACGGACCAGCGCCCTGCTGGACGAGCTGGACCTGACCGCGCGGGCCGGTGACGTGCTCTCGACCCTGTCGCTGGGCAACCAGCAGCGGGTGCAGGTCGCCGCGGCGCTGGTGCACGACCCGGTGCTGATGGTCCTCGACGAGCCGTTCTCCGGGCTGGACCCCTTCGCCGTGGACGACATGGCCGCCCGACTGCGGCAGCGCGCCGAGGGCGGGGTCCCGGTGCTGTTCTCCTCCCACCAGCTGGACCT
>NZ_AXCZ01000497.1 GCF_000767165.1 Cellulomonas bogoriensis 69B4 = DSM 16987 | reverse complement strand
CTACCGGGCGTTCCTGGCCGTGCTGCGCGGCGCCGCGGACGTGGTGGTCGGCACCCGCGCCGCCGCGTTCGCGCCCGTCACCGACCTGGGCCTGGTGGTGTGCTGGGACGACGTGGACCGGCTGCACGCCGAGCCCCGCGCCCCCTACCCGCACGCGAGGGAGGTCCTGGCGATGCGTCACGACCTCGAGGCGGCGGCACTGCTCGTGGGCGGTCCGACCCGGTCGGTCGCGGCGCAGCGGTGGGTGCGGGACGGGTGGGCGGTCGCGATGGAGGCCCCACGGGAGGTGCTGCGTGCCCACGCCCCCAGGGTCAGGGCCCTGACGAGCGTCGAGCTGGCG
>NZ_AXCZ01000495.1 GCF_000767165.1 Cellulomonas bogoriensis 69B4 = DSM 16987 | reverse complement strand
CTCCCCGGCCAATCCAGAGTTGCCGACGGAGTCCACCGCGACCTCAACGTCATAGTGCCCGAAGTTGTGAGGAAGCGTACGCCCCGCATATTCCATCTCTGCAGCCAGGCGATTGAGGGCCTGCTGGGCGGCCTGGTCCCGGGCTTCGCGCATTCCTGCATTGCGACGCTCGATCTCTTCATCAGCAGCGAGCGTGCCACCAGCAAAGGCTCCGGCGAGCCCAAAGACGGAGCCTGCGGCCGCCCCATTTCGCCTGATCCGAAATTCTTCTTCGGGGGATATTCGGTCCGGGGGCAACTGGTGATAGGCCTCTTGTGCCGCCATCAGCGCGCTACGTGCGTC
>NZ_AXCZ01000493.1 GCF_000767165.1 Cellulomonas bogoriensis 69B4 = DSM 16987 | reverse complement strand
TCGGCGAGGTGCCTGGCTCGTTCTGAGAGCCCGGGGCCGTCCTGCCAGAGGGTCCTCGCGCAGGCCTCCGCGGCTACGGCCACCTGCCGCATGACGTCGTCGTAGGCGTTCGCGAGGCCTGCTGCTTCGCGGCGGAGCACCGTCTGTCGTGCGAGGGACCGGAGGAAGTCGGCGACCCCGTCCGCGCTGGGGGCTGCGATGAATGCCCGGGCGGCTGCGTCGGTGTCCGCGCGTGCGGCGCAGAGCGCGTTCTGTCGGGCGCGGAGCTCGTCGATCTGGGCCCGTGCGGCCACGATGACAGCCCGGTACTGCTCGAGAGCCATCACGGTCGACCGCAGACGTGCCGC
>NZ_AXCZ01000492.1 GCF_000767165.1 Cellulomonas bogoriensis 69B4 = DSM 16987 | reverse complement strand
GGCTCTTCACTATGGATGTGTGGACCGGTTGGTCTGACTCCTTGAGGGGCGTGGCGGTCGGTGCCGCTTGGGCCAGGATGGCCTGGTGGGCGGGTCTGACTCACGGCTCTTCTGACGTCGCCTCCGGGCGACTGTCCTGTCTGCGACGTGTCGACCGGCCTGGCTCACGACCGGTGCAGCCGGGCGGGCCGTCATGTCCTGATAGGGGTTTGGCAAGGGTCCCGATAGTGAACTGACTGACGCCCGACCGGCTGCGCACCCGACACGAGGAAGGGCGCAGTTCCATGGTGAAGCACAAGGGCGTGCCGGTCTACGGCGGGATCGACACCCACGCCGATACCCATCACG
>NZ_AXCZ01000038.1 GCF_000767165.1 Cellulomonas bogoriensis 69B4 = DSM 16987 | reverse complement strand
CGATCTGGTCCTGGCGGCCCGTGGGCGGACCGTGGCGGTGGTGCCGGTGCCCACGACGCCGGGTGCCCGGCGCCGACGCGGTGCCGATCTGGTGGCGGGGCTCGCGTCGGTGGTGTGCCACGAGCTGCGGTCGGCCGGGGTGGGGGCCGAGGTCGTGACTGCCCTGCGCCGGGTGGGACGGGCGCGCGACCAGGTCGGCCTCGGGGCGAGGGAACGGGGCGCGAACGCCCTGGGGTCGTGGCGGGTCCGTGAGGGCTCCTGCGACGTCCGGGACACCTGCGTGGTGCTGGTGGACGACGTCCTGACCACCGGTGCGACGCTCGCGGGCTGTGAGCGTGTGCTGTCGACCGCCGGTGCCCTGGTGCTGGGTGCGGTGGTGGTGGCCGCCGCTTCACCCCCTGGCCAGGACCTCGTTCCGTTTCTCCCCCGGCCCTGCCCGGGCTAACGTCTGTGCATGGACGGTCGCGTCGGTGCGAGACAGGGCTCAGGCCCTGCCCGCGGCGTGACCACCGGACTGCGAGGGGGGTGGTGCGCCTCGTCCGCCCCGTGAGGGCGTACCCCCGTAGTCGTCCGGGCGGCACCGCCGCCCCTCCCTGGAGGAGATCAGCATGGAGATCGTCGTCGTCGGCCGTCATGTCGAGGTTCCCGACCGGTTCCGCCGCCACGTCGAGGACAAGCTCAGCAAGGTCACCCAGCTCGCGCCGCGGGCGCAGCGGGTGGATGTCGAGCTGACCCACGAGCGCAACCCCCGCCAGTCCGACGTGTCCGAGCGGGTCGAGCTGACCGTGAAGGGCAAGGGTCCCGTCATCCGTGCGGAGGCTCGCGCGGATGACGCGTACGCGGCCCTGGACGTGGCGACGAGCAAGCTGATGGAACGCCTGCGTCGGGCCCGGGACAGGCGCAAGGACCACCACAAGGGCTTGTCGTCGGTGAAGTCCGAGGCGCCGCCGGTGCTGGCGGAGGACGTGCTCCCGGAGCCGGCTCCCGCGGTGGACGACGCGCAGCGGGACTCCGCGGCCACCCCCGCCCCGGGTGAGGCCGTGGAGTCGTGGTGGGGTGACTCTCCGGTGGTGATCCGGGAGAAGCTGCACCAGGCGCACCCCATGACCCTGGACGACGCGCTCTACGAGATGGAGATGGTCGGGCACGACTTCTTCCTGTTCATCGACGCCGAGACGGCACTGCCCTCGGTGGCGTACCGCCGTCGGGGGTGGAGCTACGGGGTGATCCGGCTCGACGCCCCGGTGGCCGCTCCGGTCGACGCGCTGTAGCGCGGCGCCCGAGGTCCTGACCTCCTGCCCCTGGCTGCCGTGTCGGCGGTCGGGGGCAGGATGGCGTCCATGGCTGCACCGCTGCGCGCGCCCCTGACGCGGTCCCAGGCCCGCCGCATCGCACTGAGGGCCCAGGGGTTGGACGGCCCTCCGGTCGACGGGGGGCCGTCGGTGACGTCACGTCATCTGGCCCGGACGGTGGGCCGGACGGGACTGCTGCAGATCGACTCGGTGAACGTCCTGGCCCGGGCGCACCTGGTGCCGCTGTACTCGCGGCTGGGTGCCTACGACGTCGCAGCGCTGGACCGGCTCACCGCGGCACCGTCCCGGCGGCTGCTCGAGGCGTGGGCCCACGAGGCCTCGTTCGTACCGCCGTCGGTGTACGCGCTGCTGGCGTGGCGCCGCCGCGCCTGGGCGCGGCGGCGCCTGGTCCTGCGAGATGTCGACCTGGAGGCTTCCGGCGCGGTCGCGCGGGTGCGTGACCTGGTGGACTCGGACGGGCCGCTCACGTCCCGTCAGGTCCATGCCGCGCTCGGGCCCCCGGGTGGTGACCGGCGGGGATCGACGGGCTGGTGGGAGTGGTCGACGGCGAAGGCGGTGCTGGAGTGGCTGTTCGCCACGGGTGAGCTGGCGGTGGCACGCCGTACCCCGTCCTTCGAGCGGGTGTACGACCTCGCCGGCCGGGTGCTGCCGCAGGCGGCGCGCGCCGAGCCGGACGCGCAGACGGCGGTCCATGAGCTCGTGCGTCTGGCGGCCCGGGCCCACGGCCTGGGGACGGTGCGGTGCTTCGCCGACTACTTCCGGCTGGCGGGCACCGGGACCAGGCGGTGGGTGCGGGAGGCCGTGGCCGCGTTGGTCGCCGACGGTGAGCTGGAGCCCGTGGACGTGGCGGGCTGGGACCGCGAGGTGTACCTCGACTCCCGTGCCGTCGTCCCTCGTCGGGCGCAGGGCCGCACGTTCCTGAGCCCGTTCGACCCGGTGGTGTTCGAGCGGCGTCGGCTCTCGGAGCTGTTCGGCACCGAGTACCGGATCGAGATCTACACCCCGGCGCACCTGCGGGTGCACGGCTACTACTGCCTGCCCCTGCTGCTGGGGGAGGAGCTGGTCGCCCGCGTCGACCTGCGTCTGGACCGGCCCACGGGTGTTCTCCAGGTGCGGTCCGCGCACCCTGAGCCGGGGGTCTCGGCCGGTGCGGGGGAGGTCACGGGGGCGCTCGTGGCCGAGCTGGGGCGCCTCGCGGGATGGTTGGGGGCCGGTGAGGTGGCCGTCGACGTGGGGGCGGGCGGGGCGCTGGCGCACCCGGTGCGACGCGCCCTGACGGCCGGTGGCGGCGGTGGGGTACGTTCTGGCAGTGCGGTGACGATCACCGCAGGACCAGGCCTCGCCTACGATGGTCGTCGGTCGGTGTCGACCGCGCCGTCCGGCGCACCCGGCCCGGTCGACCCGTCGCCGTCCGGGGCGGGTCTCTGACGAGTCTGGAGCAACGCGTGCCCTCGATCCTCGACAAGGTCCTGCGCATCGGCGAGGGCCGGATCGTCAAGAAGCTCGCCGGCCTGGCCGACCAGGTCTCCGCGCTGGAGGACAGCTTCACGTCCTTGAGCGACGCCGAGCTGCGGGAGGAGACCGACCGGTTCAGGGCGCGGCTCGAGGACGGAGAGACGGTCGACGACCTGCTGCCGGAGGCGTTCGCCGCGGTCCGCGAGGCGGCGCGACGCACGCTCGGCCACCGTCACTTCGACGTCCAGATCATGGGTGGTGCGGCGCTGCACCTGGGCAACATCGCCGAGATGAAGACCGGTGAGGGCAAGACGCTCGTCGCGACCGCGCCGGCGTACCTCAACGCCTTGTCCGGCAAGGGCGTGCACATCGTCACGGTCAACGACTACCTGGCGCGTTACCAGAGCGACCTGATGGGCCGGGTCTTCCGCTTCCTGGGTCTGTCGACGGGGTGCATCCTGTCCGGCCAGAAGCCCGAGGAGCGTCGCGAGCAGTACGCGGCCGACATCACGTACGGCACCAACAACGAGTTCGGGTTCGACTACCTGCGTGACAACATGGCCTGGAAGCCGGACGAGCTCGTCCAGCGGGGCCACCACTTCGCGATCGTCGACGAGGTCGACTCGATCCTCATCGACGAGGCCCGTACGCCGCTGATCATCTCGGGCCCGTCCTCCGGCGACGCGAACAAGTGGTACGCCGAGTTCTCGAAGGTCGCGCGACGCCTGACGGTCGAGCAGGACTACGAGGTCGACGAGAAGAAGCGCACGGTGGGCGTCCTGGAGCCGGGGATCGAGAAGGTCGAGGACTACCTCGGCATCGACAACCTGTACGAGTCGGTCAACACCCCGCTCATCGGGTACCTCAACAACGCGATCAAGGCCAAGGAGCTGTTCAAGCGCGACAAGGACTACGTCGTGATGAACGGCGAGGTCATGATCGTCGACGAGCACACCGGTCGTATGCTCCCTGGCCGCCGCTACAACGAGGGCATGCACCAGGCCATCGAGGCCAAGGAGGGTGTGCAGATCAAGGCTGAGAACCAGACCCTGGCCACGATCACCCTGCAGAACTACTTCAGGCTCTACGACAAGCTCGGTGGCATGACGGGTACCGCCCAGACCGAGGCGGCCGAGTTCCAGGGCACCTACAAGCTCGGTGTGGTGCCCATCCCGACGAACCGTCCGATGCAGCGGATCGACCAGCCCGACCTCGTCTACAAGAACGAGGAGGGCAAGTTCGGTGCGGTCGTCGCCGACATCGTCGAGAGGCACGCGAAGGGCCAGCCGGTCCTGGTGGGCACGGTGAGTGTGGAGAAGTCCGAGCTCCTCTCCCGGATGCTGCGCAAGCAGGGTGTGCCCCACGAGGTCCTGAACGCCAAGCAGCACGCGCGTGAGGCCGCGATCGTCGCGCAGGCGGGCCGCAAGGGCGCGGTCACCGTGGCGACGAACATGGCCGGCCGTGGGACGGACATCATGCTCGGCGGCAACGC
This sequence comes from Cellulomonas bogoriensis 69B4 = DSM 16987, assembly GCF_000767165.1. Classification (GTDB taxonomy): domain Bacteria; phylum Actinomycetota; class Actinomycetes; order Actinomycetales; family Cellulomonadaceae; genus Actinotalea; species Actinotalea bogoriensis. The sequence continues at coordinate 14,927 of NZ_AXCZ01000038.1, read as the reverse complement.
CGAGTTCATGGCGGTGGCCGACCTCGCGGCCAAGGGCCTGGACCCGGCCGAGCAGGCGGAGGAGTACGAGGCCGCGTGGCCGGACGCCCTCGAGCGGGCGACGGCGGCGGTCGCCGCCGAGCACGACGAGGTCGTGTCACTGGGTGGGCTGTACGTGCTGGGCACCGAGCGTCACGAGTCGCGGCGCATCGACAACCAGCTGCGTGGCCGCTCCGGTCGTCAGGGCGACCCGGGGGAGTCGCGGTTCTACCTGTCGATGGCGGACGACCTCATGCGTCTGTTCAACTCCGGCCTGGCCGAGAGCATGATGCACCGCGCGGGCTTCCCGGACGACATGCCGTTGGAGTCCAAGATGGTCACCCGCGGGATCCAGAGCGCGCAGTCGCAGGTGGAGTCCCGCAACTTCGAGATCCGCAAGAACGTGCTCAAGTACGACGACGTCCTGTCCCGGCAGCGCACCGTCATCTACACCGAGCGGCGCCGGGTCCTGGAGGGTGAGGACCTGGCCGACCAGATCCAGCACTTCCTGGAGGACGTGCTGACCGCGTACGTGGACGGTGCCACGAGTGAGGGCACCCCGGAGCTGTGGGACCTGGACGCCCTGTGGACCGCGCTGCGTGCGGTGTACCCGGTGACGGTCACGTCCGAGCAGCTGATCGACGAGGTCGGGCACCAGTCCCGGCTGACCCGGGCGGTCCTGATGGACGCGATCCTGGAGGATGCCCGGCGCGCGTACACCGCACGTGAGGAGCTCCTGGGCACCGAGACGATGCGCGACCTGGAGCGCCGGGTGGTGCTGTCCGTGCTCGACCGCAAGTGGCGCGAGCACCTGTACGAGATGGACTACCTCAAGGACGGCATCGGGCTGCGGGCGATGGCTCAGCGTGACCCGCTCGTGGAGTACCAGCGCGAGGGCTTCCAGCTGTTCAACGCCATGACCGACGGCATCAAGGAGGAGTCGGTCACCTACCTGTTCAACCTCGAGATCAAGACGCCGCAGGAGCCGGCTGCGGCGTCGTCCGGGAACCAGCCCGCCGCAGTCGTCACCGGCGACGACGCCGGGACGCCGGCACCCGCACCGACGCCGCAGCCCGCTCCTGCGTCGGCACGTGCCGGTTCGGCTGCGGGCGGAGCAGAGGTGGTGGCCAAGGGGCTCGACGGACCCGAGCGCCGCGCTCCGCTGCAGTACTCGGCGCCCTCGCTCGACGGGGACGCCGGTGGTGCACCGCGCTCGGAGGAGGCGGTCTCCGCCGAGCGGGACGGTCAGACGTTCCCCGGCACGTCGCGCAACGCCCAGTGCCCGTGCGGCTCTGGCAAGAAGTACAAGGTGTGCCACGGCAGGAACGAGGCGGACTGACCGCCTGACGGGGCGCGGTCCTCGTCACGCACTGATGCCCGGGAGGGGCGAGCACCCCTCCCGGGCATCAGTGCGTTGACGGTCTCCCGGGCTCCGCGCCGGTCCTGCTCAGCCGATCTGCAGCACCGTGGCCCGCCACTGGCCGCGCCGGACCTCCAGCCGCACCGCACCGGCCCGTACCCGGCGGCCGTCGTGGACGACGACGCTGGCCTCGGCGACGGAGTCCGAGATGCTGCACACACGGGTGCGCAGGACGGTCGCCCGTCGCACCGTTCCCGTGCGTGTGCCGCCGGCCTCGCGGCGCCGTGCGAGCGAGTCGTAGATCTGCGGGCTCACCCACCGGGCGAGCTGGCCGAGGGGGCGCGCCCCGCTCAGGGTCTCGACGGCCGCCAGGACGATCGGCCCGCACACCTTGGCCGGGTCGGCCAGCGGCTCGGCGTCCCGGGCCGGCCTGGTGACGACGTGGGCCCACGCTCCCTCGGTGGGTGTGGAGCGCATGGACGTCAGGGTCGGGAGCATCGCCGCTGCCGCCGCCATGGGGTCGGGCTGTGGCTCCCGGAGCGGGGGCAAGAGCATCCGGACCGGGCCCGGCGGTTCGGCGACCGGCGTGCGTGCGGCTCGAGAGGGCCGTGCGGGGGCGGCGGTGGCGATCATGTCTTCTCCTGCGGCCGGGGGAGGGGCGGGCGATGAGGCCTGCAACCATTGTGCCCGATTTTGGCGGGTCTTGGTGCAGTTTGGCCAAGTTTGGTGTCGCAGCCAACCCCCTGGAGCGGGTGAAATGTCCTTTTCGCACTGTCCTGACGCCTCCCGGGCGCGTAGGTTCGATGCATGGCGAAGCCCAGGCGCTCCTGCTCCACCCGCGGCGTGGCTGCTGCCGGGGTGCGGGAGCAGGCGCTGCGTCCCGGGCCTGCCGGGTGCGGGTGCTGTGCGCCCGGTCAGCCGGTGGGGCTGGACGGGGCGTCGTCGAGGGTGCCGGACTCGATCCGGGCTCGCGCCTGGGCGTACATGCGCTGGATGTACGCCTCCAGCTCGGAGGACTCCACGCGCCACTGGCCGCGTCCGCCGATCTGGATGGCGGGCAGCTCTCCGGAGCGCACGAGCGCATAGGCCTGCGCGGCCGAGATGTTCAGCACCTCGGTCACGTCCGCCAGGGTCAGGAAGCGCGCGGCCATGGTCGAGAGTCTTGCACGCCTGCCGCGTGGACCTGGCTCGTCCACAACTGGTGGGCACTTGACCGCTTCGACCTGCGGCGACGTATGTGGCTGACGTGCGTGACGGCGGCCTCCTGGTGGTCGAGGCCTCGCAGGCGGCAGACTGGTGCCCGTGCGCATCTACCTCCCCGCGACCCTCGCCGAGCTCACAGGCCCCGACCTGTCACCGCGGCTGGTGCACGCGGTGACCGACGCCCTGCGTCAGGCGCTGCCGGACGAGGACGACGAGGGCCTGGAGTACGCGGCGCAGCTGCTCGCCTCGGACGACAGCCTGGACCTGCTCGGTGACCAGGACCAGCAGCGCAGGTGCGTGGTGGCTGCCGACGTCCCGCAGGAGCGCGTGCGGGCCGTCGAGGAGCCGCACGCCCCGAGCGTGGTCGAGCTGACCGTCCCCGTGGCGTGGGACACGGTGGCGTGCGCGCACGTGGACGAGGACGCGGCCGGCGCGGACGTCGTGGCCGCGCGTGCCGGGGACGGTCCGGCCGCCGAGCGCCTGGCCGAGCGTGACCTGCTCTGGTACGACGTGTCCGAGCTCGGCACCCTCGCCCGGCCGTGACACGAGGACCCTCTGGTAGCGTTCCGGACGTGGAGCAGACCAGGTGGTATACGACCTGCGTGCCGGCCTTCGGGCGGGCAGGGCAGATCTGCACCTGACCCCGCTCCCTTCACCGGCACAGGGCTGAGACGCGATGCGTCTCGGCCCTTCGTCTTCCCAGGACGAGGCCGGCACGCGAGGGCGCCGCTCGTCCCCAACGAGCAGGAGCCACGATGAGCACCACCGTACCCACGACGACACCGACCAGCAGCACCGCGGTGCACGCCTCCACCGCCGACCTCAGGGTCAGGTCCGTCGCGCCGTTGCCGTCCCCGCGTGCCGTGGTCGACGGGGTCCCGCTGACCGCCGCCGCCGCTGAGCTGGTCGCTCGCTCACGTGCCGAGGTGCGTGCGGTCCTGCACGGTGGGGACGACAGGCTCGTCGTGGTCGTCGGCCCGTGCGCGGTCCACGACCCGGTCGCGGCGTTGGACTACGCCCACCGGTTGCGCGGGCCGGCCCGGGAGCACGCCGCGGACCTCGTGGTCGTGATGCGCGTGTACTTCGAGAAGCCGCGCACCACTGTGGGGTGGAAGGGCCTGATCAACGACCCGTCCATGGACGGGTCGCACGACGTGCCGCGAGGTCTGCGCCTGGCGCGGGAGGTCGTGACCGATGTCCTGGGTGCGGGTCTGCCCACGGCGTGCGAGTTCTTGGAGCCGACGAGTCCGCAGTACCTCGCGGACGCGGTCACCTGGGGTGCGATCGGTGCGCGCAACCCTGAGAGCCAGGTGCACCGGCAGATGGCGTCCGGGATGTCGATGCCGATCGGGTTCAAGAACTCCACCGGGGGGCGTGTCCGGGCCGCGGTGGAGGGCTGCCTCGCCGCGGCGGCCCCGCACACGTTCCTCGGGGTCGACCACGACGGGCGGGCCGCGGTGGTGGCCACCGAGGGAAACCCTGACTGCCACGTGGTGCTGCGGGGTGGCGTGGACGGGCCCAACCACGACCCGGTCGCGGTCGCGGCCGCGGTGGAGCAGGTGGGCTCAGCGGGACTGCCGGCCAGGGTCATGGTGGACGCGAGCCACGGGAACTCGGGCAAGTGCCACGTGCGCCAGGCCGAGGTCGTCCGCGAGATCGCCGATCAGGTGGCCTCGGGCGTCACCGGGGTGATGGGCGTCATGATGGAGAGCTTCCTGGAGGCGGGGCGGCAGGACCCGGCACCCTCGGGGCTCGTCTACGGCCGGTCGGTGACCGACGCGTGCCTCGGGTGGGACACCACGGCCGACCTCCTCGACGTGCTCGCCGGTGCCGTCCGCAGGCGCCGTTCGCGCCGCTGAGGCCGGGGGACTCAGCCCGAGGCGGTGGGGCGGAGCCGGTCGAGGACGGCCTCGTGCAGGTGCCCGTTGGTGGCCACGGCCGAGCCGCCGAACGGTCCGGAGGTGCCGTCCAGGTCGGTGAACGTCCCACCCGCCTCGGCCACGATCGGGACGAGGGCGGCCATGTCGTGCAGCGCGAGCTCGGGCTCGGCGGCCACGTCCACCGCCCCCTCGGCGACCAGCACGTAGGACCAGAAGTCCCCGTAGGCCCTCGTGCGCCACACCGTGCGGGTGAGGTCGAGGAACCCCGGCAGGCGTCCCTGCTCCTCCCAGCCGGTCAGGCTCGAGAACGACAGGGACGCGTCGGCCAGGTCGCTCACGCCCGAGACGGTCAGGCGGGTCGCGGCCGCGAGCGACCGGCCGCTCCAGGCACCGGACCCGTGCGAGGCCCACCAGCGTCGCCCCAGGGCGGGGGCGCTCACCACGCCGACCACCGGGGCGCCGTCGTCGATCAGGGCGATGAGGGTGGCCCAGACCGGCACCCCACGCACGAAGTTCTTCGTCCCGTCGATGGGGTCGATCACCCACTGGCGCGGTCCGTGCCCGGTGGTGGGCATCTCCTCACCGACGACCGCGTCGCGCGGGCGGGTGCGACCCAGCTGGGACCTGACGATCTCCTCGGCACGCCGGTCTGCGTCGGTCACCGGGGTCGTGTCGGGCTTGGTGTCGACCTGCAGGTCCTGGGCACGGAACCGCTCCATGGTCATCGCGTCGACCTGGTCGGCGATCACGTGGGCGAGGCGCAGGTCGTCGTCGTAACGCGGAGGCATGCCTGCACCGTAGCGTCCCGGCGGCACGGGACGTCGGAGCTCAGGACTGGTCCGTTGCCGACCGCGCGGTCAGGAGCCTGCGCATCGAGTCCACACGGGCGGCACGGCGTCGGCGTTCCGGTGACGCCGACGTGTCCTCCTGGTCGGTCCCGACCCACGCGTCGAGCCCGCAGTCGGGTGCGTCCTGGGTGTGGGTGCAGCCCCGCGGGCAGGACTCGCGGACGACGGAGTCCAGGTCGGCGAACGCGTGCAGCAGGCTGTCGACGTGGACGTGGGCGAGTCCGAAGGACCTGACCCCGGGTGTGTCGATCACCCACCCGCGGTGACCGGGCAGGCGGAGCGCGACCGCGGAGGACGAGGTGTGCCGTCCGCGGCCCGTCACGGCGTTGACCGCGCCGGTCGCCCGGCGGGCGTCCGGGACCAGGGCGTTGACCAGGGTGGACTTGCCGACACCGGAGTGCCCCACGAGAACCGAGGTCCTGCCGTCGAGCCGTGCCCGGACCTCGTCCAGCCCGGCGACCTCCCGGTCCGGGGCGCGGGAGGTGACCACGACGTCCACCCCCAGCGGCCGGTACAGGTCGGCCATGGGGGCGGGGTCGGCCAGGTCGGCCTTCGTCAGGCAGAGCACCGCCGTCATGCCGGCGTCGTAGGCGGCCACCACGCACCTGTCGATCATGCGTGTCCGGGGCTCGGGGTCGGCGAGCGCGGTGACGATCACCAGCTGGTCGGCGTTGGCCACGATCACGCGCTCGACCGGGTCGGTGTCGTCGGCGGTACGCCGCAGGAGCGTGCGTCGGGGGGTGATCCGCACGATGCGGGCGAGGCTTCCTGGTGCGCCGGTGACGTCCCCGACGACGGCGACCAGATCCCCCGGCACGATCCGTTGGCGGCCCAGCTCGCGGGCCTTCATCGCCACGACGTCCTGCTCGTGCGGCTCACCGGGGTGGACGAGGACCGCGTACCGTCCCCGGTCCACCCCGGTGACCAGGGCGGGGACGGCTTCGCGGTGCTCGGGCCGGATCTTGGTGCGTGGGCGCGACCCGCGCCGGTTGGGTCGCTGGCGGACCTCGTGGTCCTCGTAACCTCCCCGGGGCATCGGTCAGGTGGTCCCGAGCATCGACGCCCACATGCCGACGAAGTCCGGCAGGGTCTTGCGGGTGGTCGCGACGTCGACCACCTCGATCCCGGGGACCCGGAGCCCGATGAGGGCACCCGCGGTCGCCATCCGGTGGTCGTGGTAGGTCTCGAACCGGGCGCCGTGCAGGGGCCGGGGGGTGAGGACGAGGCCGTCGCTGGTCTGCTCGACCTGACCGCCCAGGCGGGTGATCTCCGTGGCGAGCGCGGCCAGCCGGTCGGTCTCGTGCCCGCGGATGTGCCCGATCCCCCGTAGCCGGCTGGGGGTGTCGGCGAGCGTGGCGAGTGCGGCGATCGTGGGCGCCAGCTCCCCGGCGGCGTGCAGGTCGACGTCGATCCCGTGCACCGCGCCGGTGCCGGTCACCGTCAGCGTCCCGTCGGTGAGCCCGACGGTCCCGCCCATGCGCCGCAGCAGGTCCGGGAGCATCCCGCCGGGCTGGGTCGTGCTCGTGGGCCACCCCGGGATCCGGACGGTCCCGCCGGCCACGAGGGCTGCACAGCAGAAGGGGGCGGCGTTGGACAGGTCCGGCTCCACGCGCACCTCCCGGGCGCCGATCGTCCCGGGGTCCACCTGCCAGATGTCGGGGCGGGAGTCGTCGACCTCGATGCCTGCCGCGCGCATGGTCGCGACGGTCATCTCGATGTGCGGCAGGCTCGGCAGACTGGGGCCGACGTGACGCAGGAGGAGCCCGTCGGGCAGGCGCGCGGCGGCCAGGAGAAGACCGGAGACGAACTGCGAGGAGGCGCTGGCGTCGATGTCGACCATGCCGCCCCGCACCCGGGGTGAGCCGGCGACCGTGAACGGCAAGGTTCCCCGTCCGCCGTCGTCGACCTTGACGCCGAGGTCGCGCAGCGCCCGGAGCACCGGCCCCATGGGGCGGACACGGGCCTGCGGGTCCCCGTCGAACGTCACCGGCCTGGGCTGCAGCGCGGCCACGGCCGGCAGGAACCGCATGACCGTCCCGGCCAGCCCGCAGTCGATCGACACCGTGCCGGTGGCGCTGCCGGTGGGGACGGGGGTGACGGACCAGTCGGTGCCCCGCTGGTCCACCTCGGCTCCCAGGGCCCGCAGGGCCTCCGCCATGAGCAGGGTGTCGCGGGAGGCGAGCGCGCCGCGGACGGTGCCGGGCCCGTCTGCGAGGGCCGCGAGGACGAGGTACCGGTTGGTGAGCGACTTCGAGCCGGGTACGTCCACCACGGCGTCGAGGGGCCCTGCGGCGGTGGGTGCCGACCAGGGATCGGCGGGGTCGTGCGTGGTGGCGGTCATGGGTCGAGGCTACCGAGGCCCGCCACCGGGTACGTCGTGCGTCCCGGTTGCGGGCACGCGCGGATCAGGACACGTGCTTGCGCACGTCCTTGGCGGCTGAGCCGAGAGCCTTGCGGGCGTCGCGTGCGGCATGGTCCGGCCGGGCGTGGCTGACCCGCCAGGCGAGCCCTGGTCGGCCCTGGGTGTCCACCGCGGCCAGGAGCGCACCACCGAGCATGGACAGGGTGCGCACGAACCGCTCGCGTCGAGCCCGACGGTCTGCCGCGTCCGCGCCCCGCCGGGCGACGAACGGCTGGTTCATCACCGCCACGGGCAGGGTGAGAGCGGCGAGGGCCAGGCCGGACAGGCGGGGGGCACGGCCCAGTGCCAGGAGGGCCGCGGCCCCGGTCATGGCGGCGCCGTGCAGGCGCACGACGGTGCGCAGGGTCTCCCGGTCCGGGGGGGCGGGCAGGGGCGCGCGTTCCTGCAGCCGGTTCCACGCCGCCTCCGCGCGGTCCACGTGGAGCTGCGGGTGGCGCAGGGCGTCGACACCCTCGGCGACGAACACGGTGGCGAGAAGCGGTCTGGCGATCCGTCGGACCAGCATGTGGGGTTCTCCTTGCTCCCGGGGTCTGCGAGCACGCTATCGCCCGCTGCGTGCAGGGGCACGCGGGAGGCCCGTGCCCTGGTCCGGGGTGGAGGGGCAGGGCCCGGGGAATGCAGGACGAGCGCGTCGGTGTTGTGCCCGGCATGACCGTGACCGTGGAGCTCGACGCGCCCGTCGAGGCCGCCCACGTGCCGTCTGCCGCGGGGCGACTAGTCTCGTGGACGATGAGCGAGGACACCCACCGGGCGCCCGGCAGCGAGGACGACGACGCCAGGGCGCGCAGGTTCGAGGACGAGGCGCTGGTCTACGTCGACCAGCTGTACTCGGCCGCCATGAGGATGACGCGCAACCCCGCGGACGCCGAGGACCTGGTGCAGGAGACGTTCGCGAAGGCGTTCGCCGCGTTCCACCAGTACCGCCCGGGGACGAACCTGAAGGCGTGGCTGTACCGCATCCTCACCAACACGTTCATCAACACCTACCGCAAGCGGCAGCGTGAGCCGTTGCAGTCGGCGGCTGAGGACGTGGAGGACTGGCAGATCGCCAGGGCGGCGTCGCACACCTCCGCCGGGCTGCGGTCGGCCGAGACCGAGGCCTTGGACAACCTCCCCGACAACGACGTCAGGCAGGCGCTCCAGGCGATCGGGGAGGACTTCCGGCTCGCGGTGTACCTGGCTGACGTCGAGGGCTTCGCGTACAAGGAGATCGCCGAGATCATGGGGACCCCGATCGGGACGGTGATGTCGCGGCTGCACCGTGGGCGCCGTCAGCTGCGCGAGCTCCTGTCGGAGTACGCGCGCGAGCGTGGTCTGGTTCCGGCTGCGGTCGAGGGGGGCGGGGAGTGAGCGAGGAGAGCGAGGCGCACGTCGTCGACTGCTCCGAGGCGTTGCGCCGTCTGTTCGACTTCCTGGACAGGGAGATCGACGAGGCGGACGGCGACCGGATCCGTCAGCACCTCGCGGACTGCGAGCCGTGCCTGAGCGAGTACGACGTCGAGGACCACCTCAAGCGCCTGGTGCGGCGCGCCTGCCCCGAGTCGGCGCCGGCTGAGCTGCACCTGAGGATCCGGCAGTCGTTGACGGTGCTGCGCCTTCAGATCGGTGACCCCGGCTGAGGTCGATCGAGCGGCCCCGGGGGGCCGTGACCGGGTCGAGGGAGCGGCGTGCCCCTGCGGGCTGCCACCCCCTCGACGCCGAGGTCAGGCGTTGGGACGCTTGCCGTGGTTGGCGGCGCTGCCCTTGCGGGACCGGCGCTTGCGACCGCGCTTGCTCATAGGTCACTCCTCCTCCGACTGGCCGATCTGCCGATCAGCGGCGTCCATGGTCCCACACGTGCGGGTGGACCTCCTCAAGTGCGACCCCTCGGCACCCGATTGTTCTTGTGTGAGCGAACAGCCCCAGTCCGTGGTCCCGCTTCTGCACGCGTTGTCCGGGAGCGGTGGTTCCGACCTGCACTGCAAGGTCGGTTCGGCGCCGCGCCTGCGCGTCGACGGGAGGTTGCGCCGTCTGCAGGTGCCCGACCTCCGTCCGGATGACACCCGGAGCATGGTGGAGGAGGTCCTGCCGCGCGAGATGCGCGAGGAGTTCGACCGGACCCACGAGGCCGACTTCGCGTACTCGTTGAGCGGTGTGGGCAGGTTCCGGGTGAACGCCTACCAGGCGCGGGGCACCCTCGGGCTGGTGTTCCGGCGGGTGTCGGTCGGGGCCCAGTCGCTCGAGGAGCTGGGCCTGCCGGAGGTCGTCGGAGAGCTGGCGCTGGAGCCTCGCGGCCTGGTGCTGGTCACCGGTCCCACAGGGTCCGGCAAGACCACCACGCTGGCCTCGATGGTGGACCTGGTGAACACCTACAAGGAGGTGAACATCGTCACGATCGAGGACCCGATCGAGATCCTCCACAAGGACAAGAAGGCGATCATCTCCCAGCGTGAGGTGCGGCACGACACCGCGGACTTCACCGTCGCGCTCCGTGCGGCGATGCGTCAGGACCCGGACGTCATCCTGGTCGGTGAGATGCGTGACGTCGAGACGGTCCGGGCCGCGTTGTCGGCGGCGGAGACCGGCCACATGGTGATGTCGACCCTGCACACGATCGACGCGCAGGAGACGATCAACAGGATCGTGGACTTCTTCCCCCCGCACGAGCAGAAGCAGATCCGGCACGCGCTGGCCCAGGCCTTGCGCGGGGTCGTGTCGCAGCGGCTGGTCCGCAAGCAGGACGGTTCCGGGAGGGCCCCGGTCATCGAGGTCCTGGTGAACACCGGCCGCACGGCTGAGGCGATCATGGACCCGTACAACGCCCCGCCGTTGCAGGACCTGATCAAGGACGGCGACTACTACAAGATGCAGACCTTCGACCAGCACCTGTTCCACCTGGTGCGCGAGGGCGTCGTCTCCTACGAGGAGGCGTGCGGCGCGGCGAGCAACCCCCAGGACCTCACGGTCGAGCTGCGGGGGGCCGGCGCGCTGGCCTGACGGCGCAGGCGACCGCACTCCCGTCCGACCGCAGCCCGTCCCGGCTCCTCCCGCTGCTCACGCCTCGTCGGTGGGCAGGCCGAGCCAACGGTGCCAGCCGCTGTGCAGCACCAGCCAGGCGAGCAACCCGTACCCGGCCTGTCCCGGCGTGCGTCCGTCACCGGAGGCCATGTCCGCGAGCCACTGCTCGTGCCGCGCCAAGGCGCTCCACGTCTCGACGTAGGGGACGCGTCGACGCCGGGCGACGTCGCCGAAGGCGCTGGAGAGCTCGGCGAGCCGTTCGGGATCGTCGTGGTTGTTGGGTGGCGGGCCCACCACGAAGCACGCGTACCGGCGTTGCTCGGCCACGTCCAGGATGTTGGCCAGGTTGAGCCGACTGCGGGCCAGCGAGACGCCGGCGCTGAGGTCGGCACGTCCGAGCCCGACGACCAGGTACTGGGTCCCGTCGCCCGCGGGGCCCAACCGCCGGCCGACCTCGTCCTCCCACCGGGCGCTCAGGACGGTGGTCGTCTCGTCCGGGACGGGCAGGCTCATGGTGAGCGTGGGTGGATCGGTGTGCGTGCGTGCGGTGACGCGGCCGACCCAGCCCAGACCCCTCGGGTCGCCCCAGCCGGCGACGAGCTCGTCGCCGACCACACAGATGCGCCGGGCGCGGTCTGCCACCAAGTCCTCCTGCTGTCGGTCCTGGGGTCAGTCTGACGGACGCCGGGCCTCGGCGGGGCCGCGACGCGCTGGGACCCTCAGCGGGCGAACGCCTCCTCGACCAGCGCCTTCTGCTCGGCGAGGTGGACCTTGCTCGACCCTGCCGCAGGAGACGCGGACGCGGACCTGCTGACGGGACGCAGCGCGCGTCCGAGTGCCTGCGGCAGGTGCTGGGAGACGAAGCCCCACGATCCCTGGTTGGCGGGCTCCTCCTGGACCCACACGAGATCTGCGTCCCCGTGCCGGGCGATGGCTTCTGCGATCTCGTCCGCCGGGAGCGGGTGGAGCTGCTCCACCCGGACGATCGCGGTGCGCTGGTCGCCGGTCCGTGCGCGGTGGGCGAGCAGGTCGTAGTAGACCTTGCCCGAGCACAGCAGGACGCGGTCGGCCGTCCCGGGCTCGGGCAGGTGCTCGTCGGCGATGGCGGGGCGGAACGTGCCCTGGGTGAAGTCCTCGACCGCGGAGGCGGCCGCCTTCAGCCGGAGCATCGACTTGGGCGTGGCGACGACCAGGGGCCTGCGGGGGCGGTCGTAGGCCTGGCGGCGGAGCAGGTGGAAGTACGAGGCGGGGGTGCTGGGCATCGCGACGGTCATGTTCTCCTCCGCGCACAGCTGGAGGTAGCGCTCGATGCGTGCGGAGGAGTGGTCCGGTCCCTGCCCCTCGAACCCGTGGGGCAGAAGGAGCACCACCGACGAGCGCTGTCCCCACTTCTGCTCCGCCGAGGAGATGAACTCGTCGACGATCGTCTGCCCGCCGTTGGCGAAGTCCCCGAACTGCGCCTCCCACAGCACCAGGGCATCGGGGCGCTCGACGGAGTAGCCGTACTCGAACCCCATGGCGGCGAACTCCGAGAGCGAGGAGTCGTACACCCAGAACTTGGCCTGGTCGCTCGACAGGTACAGCAGCGGCGTCCACTCCGACCCGGTGCTGCGGTCGTGCAGCACGGCGTGGCGCTGGACGAACGTGCCGCGACGGGAGTCCTGCCCGGCCAGGCGGACCGGGGTGCCTTCGAGCAGCAGCGACCCGAACGCGAGGATCTCACCGAAGCCCCAGTCGACGCCGCCCTCGCGTGACATCAGCTCGCGCTTGGCGAGCAGCTGCTCCAGCTTGGGGTGGACGGTGAACCCCTTGGGAGGGCGGACGTGGGCGCGTCCGATGCGGTGCAGGACCTCGGGCTCGACCGCGGTCTTCCAACCGACCATGATCCCGGCGTCCTCGAGCTGGGACTCGGGGCGTTCCAGGCCCGCGACCGGCTCGCTGGAGGGCGGCGGGGTGTACCCGCCCTCGCGGGTCTCGGTGAACACCTGCTCCAGCCGGGCCTGGTAGTCCTGAAGGACCTGTGCGGCCTCGTCGACGGTGATGTCACCACGGGCGACCAGGGCCTCGGTGTAGAGCTTGCGGGCCGAGCGCTTGGCCTCGATGAGGTTGTACATCAGCGGCTGGGTCATCGACGGGTCGTCGCCCTCGTTGTGGCCGCGCCTGCGGTAGCAGATGAGGTCGATGATGACGTCGCGGTCGAACTGCTCGCGGAACTCGAACGCCAGCTCGGCCACCCGCACGCAGGCCTCGGGGTCGTCGCCGTTGACGTGGAAGATGGGGACCTGCAGGCCCTTGGCCACGTCGGTGCAGTAGTGGGTCGAGCGTGACGAGGACGGTCCGGTGGTGAAGCCGACCTGGTTGTTGACGATCACGTGCACGGTGCCGCCGGTGCGGTAGCCGCGCAGCTGGGCGAGGTTGAGCGTCTCGGTGACGACGCCCTGCCCGGCGAAGGCGGCGTCGCCGTGGATGAGGATGGGAAGCACGGAGAAGCCGTCGCCGCCCAGGTCGATGCGGTCCTGCTTGGCACGGACGATGCCCTCGAGGACGGGGTCCACGGCCTCCAGGTGGGAGGGGTTGGCAGCCAGGTACACCGACGTCGTCGCGCCGGACTCGGCGGTGAACGTCCCCTCGGTGCCCAGGTGGTACTTCACGTCGCCGGAGCCCTGGACGCTGCGCGGGTCCTGGTTGCCCTCGAACTCGGCGAAGATCTGCGCGTAGCTCTTGCCCGCGAGGTTGGCCAGCACGTTGAGCCGCCCGCGGTGGGACATCCCGATGCAGACCTCGTCCAGGCCTCCCTCGGCCGCGCGGGACAGCACCGCGTCGAGCAGCGGGATGAGGGACTCGCCGCCCTCGAGGGAGAAGCGCTTCTGACCCACGAACTTCGTCTGCAGGAACGTCTCGAAGGCCTCGGCGGAGTTCAGGCGCCGCAGGATCCGCAGCTGGTCCTCGCGCGGGGTGCGGGCGTAGCCGGACTCCAGGCGCTCCTGGAGCCACCGGCGCTGGCGCGGGTCCTGCAGGTGCATGTACTCCGCGCCGACGGTCCGGCAGTAGGAGTCACGCAGCAGACCCAGGATCTCCCGCAGGGTGGCCTTGGGCTTGCCGGTGAACCCAGCGGTGGGGAACACCCGGTCCAGGTCCCACAGGGTCAGCCCGTGGTTCTGGATGTCCAGGTCGGGGTGCTTGCGCTGCCGGTACGCCAGCGGGTCGGTCTCGGCCATGAGGTGACCACGGGACCGGTAGGCGTGGATCAGCTCGGCGACCCGCGCAGGCTTGGCGGCCTCGGTGTCGGCGTCCACCGTGTTGTCCCGGACCCACCGGACCGGTTCGTACGGGATGCGCATCGCGGTGAAGACGCGGTCGTAGAACCCGCTCTCGCCGAGCAGCTTCGCGGCCACGACCCGCAGGAAGTCCCCGGACTGCGCGCCCTGGATGATGCGGTGGTCGTACGTCGAGGTCAGGGTGAGGACCTTCGAGACGCCCAGGCGGGCCAGCTGCTCGTCGGAGGCACCCTGGAACTCGGCGGGGTAGTCCATGGCCCCGACGCCGACGATCGTGCCCTGGCCGGCCATGAGGCGCGGAACCGAGTGCACGGTGCCGATGGTCCCCGGGTTCGTGAGCGTGAGGGTGGTCCCCGCGAAGTCGTCGGCGGTGAGCTTGCCGTTGCGGGCGCGGCGGACCACGTCCTCGTAGGCGGCGACGAACTGCCCGAAGTCGAGCGTGTCGGCGTTCTTGATGCTGGGGACCAGGAGCTGGCGGGTGCCGTCGGGCTTGGCGAGGTCGATCGCCAGCCCCAGGTTCACCGAGCCGGGCTGCACCACCGCGGGCTTGCCGCTGTCGAGGGTGTACCCGGCGTTCATCCCGGGGACGTCGGCGATCGCCTCGATGACCGCGTAGCCGATCAGGTGCGTGAACGAGACCTTGCCGCCGCGGCTTCGCGCCAGGTGGTTGTTGATGACGATCCGGTTGTCGACCAGGAGCTTGGCCGGGACCGCGCGGACGGACGTCGCTGTGGGGACCTCCAGGGAGGCCTCCATGTTGGTGACCACGCGCGCCGCGGGACCGCGCAGCCGCTGCACGGCGGACTCGGGGCGAGCCTCGGCCTGCAGGCGCGCAGCCGGGACCTGGGCGTACGGTGCGGTGGCCGGTTGGGCCGAGGCCACCGGGGGTGCCACCGAGGTGTCGGGGTCGCGTGGGGTGCG
>NZ_AXCZ01000491.1 GCF_000767165.1 Cellulomonas bogoriensis 69B4 = DSM 16987 | reverse complement strand
TCAGTGCCTCGACCGATGAGGGTGTGCTGGGTCGGGCGCGGGTGGTGGTGATCTGTGTGCCGACGCCGTTGTCGGCTGATGGGGGTCCGGATCTGGGTCCGGTGCGTGCGGCGACCGCGGCGGTGGCGCGGAACCTGGTGGCGGGGATGGTGGTGGTGCTGGAGTCCACGACCTACCCGGGGACCACCGAGGAGCTGGTGCGTCCGGCGTTGGAGGCCACGGGGCTGACGGTGGGCACCGATGTGCACCTGGCGTTCTCCCCTGAGCGGGTGGACCCGGGCAACCCGGTGTACGGGATCAAGAACACCCCCAAGGTCGTGGGTGGGTCGACCCCGGCGTGCACGGCGGC
>NZ_AXCZ01000489.1 GCF_000767165.1 Cellulomonas bogoriensis 69B4 = DSM 16987 | reverse complement strand
CCGCCCGTGGCGTCGTTGAGCTGGAAGTCCAGCCCGTGGAACGTGCCCTCGCCGCCGTACTCGAGAAGGCTGATCGCCGCCTCGATGATGTAGCCGCCGTCGACCTCCTCGACCGCGCTCTCGACCCGAGCGGCCTGGAAGCCCTCGTCGCCGGTACCGAACGACACCACGTTGGTGGCGCTGATGCGGATCTGCGTGTCGTCGTAACGGAAAGGACCGTTCCGGAAGTTGCCCGCGTCGACGAAGATCTCCAGGGAGTCCTGCGTCCACGGGTCAGACCCGCTCACGTCGATCGTGTCGTCGGCGATCTGCGCGAGGACGAACAAGGTGTTCTCCTCCCACAGCAGGCTCACGT
>NZ_AXCZ01000486.1 GCF_000767165.1 Cellulomonas bogoriensis 69B4 = DSM 16987 | reverse complement strand
GGTCGACGTACCGGTCGACTCCCGGTGAAGACCCTGGTCATCGAAGGGCTCCGTCCATGGATCTCGCCCGTGGGCATCGAACTCCGATGGCAGCCGTTCGGCGGCGTACTCCATTTCCGCGGACAGGCGGGTTAGGGCTCGCTGAGCAGCCTCGTCACGGGCTTGGCGCATAGCCGTGTTGCGACGTTCGATCTCCTGGTCGGCCGCGAGCGTGCCACCAGCCAAAGCCCCGGCTAGACCAAACGTCGCCCCGGCAGCTGTCAGGTTCCGCCGGACCCGGAACTCCTCCTCGGGGGAGATCCGGTCCGGGGGCAGCTGGTGGTAAGCCTCTTGGGCGGCCATCAGCGCGCTACGTGCGTC
>NZ_AXCZ01000507.1 GCF_000767165.1 Cellulomonas bogoriensis 69B4 = DSM 16987 | reverse complement strand
CCCGAACCCCCGCTTGAACGTCGGCGCCGCGTTCTCCTTCTCACTGTGCGCGGCCACGAGCGTGGCGTCGACGTCGATCACCAGCGGGTGCGCGGCGTCGCGGCCGTGGTCCGGGGCGCTGGAGCCCGCTGCCGCCCAGACCCGCGCCCGCGCTGTCGCGCGGGCAGTGCTGAACGCGGCCAGGACCTTGTCCACGTCTGCGGCGAGGCGGGCGATGACCCGCGAGACCGTGGGGTCCGAGGCCACCGACCCGAGCACCGCCGGCTCGGCGCGCACCGTGGCCAGGTCCGAGCAGGCGTCCC
>NZ_AXCZ01000477.1 GCF_000767165.1 Cellulomonas bogoriensis 69B4 = DSM 16987 | reverse complement strand
ACCCCCGCCCCCGGGCCCGAGCGGTGAGCGAGCTGCGCCGCGTCGGCGGCGACCCCGTGCCCGTGGCCGGCCCCTGGTGGCGGGACAAGGGCCTGCGCCGGGCCCCCCTGGCCGGTGCGGTGGTGACCGTCGTGGCGTTCGTCCTGGGCATGTACCCCGTGGACGCCCTCGCCACCGGCCTGCTCGTGACCGTCGGGGTCATGGTGGGTGGCAGCCTCGGGGCCGGCAGCGAGTACGTGTGGCCCGAGGCCCGGTTCGAGACCACCGACGGCACCCGCAACGAGATGGCCGCGATCACCTGGACCCTCATCGGCCGCGACGGGCGTGTCTCGGAGGCCGCCGTCCGACGGTTGCGGGGCGTGACCCGCCACCGGCTCGCCCGGCACGGCGTCCGCCTGGACGAAGCCCTGAACGGGC
>NZ_AXCZ01000037.1 GCF_000767165.1 Cellulomonas bogoriensis 69B4 = DSM 16987 | reverse complement strand
CCGGGACGTCGTCGACGCGGCAACCGGCCCGCTGGGTGCTGTCCCGGTGCGGGCGGCACGGCCCCTGGCGGTGGTCGCGCTGCTCGGTGCCGCGGCGGCGCTCGCGTCGTTCGTGCTGGTCGGGCACAGCCGGTCGTTCGGCATCGTGCCGCTGGTCATGGCCTCCGACGCGCTGCACGTCCTCACCGGAGCGGTGTGGTTCGGTGGTCTGATCGGCCTGGCCGTCACGCTGCACCGGGCCGAGCCCGTGCCCGTGGCCCTGGCCCGCGTGGTCGCGCGGTTCTCGACGCTCGCCGGCTGGCTCGTCCTGGGCCTGGCCGTCACCGGTGTGGTGCTGGGCTGGCAGATCGTCGGATCGGTCCAGGGGCTCCTCACCCCGGGATACGGGTGGACGCTCCTGGCCAAGGTGGCCGTCGCGGTGCTGGTGGTCGCGATCGGCGGCTGGAACCGGCTGCGCCTGGTCCCACGCGTCCTGGCCGATGCCGAGAGCAACGCCCGGGCCCGCCTGCGCCGGACGGTGGCCACCGAGGCGACCCTCCTGGTCCTCGTCCTGGCGCTCACCGGGATGCTGGTCTCCCAGCACCCGCCGCCCCGGGACGACCCCGAGGACGGGGCCGCCGCGCACACCGGCACCGGCGAGGCCGACACGACGGACGAGACCGACGGGGACGCCGAGGGGGAGCTCGTGCGCGAGGTCGACCTCGACGGCTACACCGCTCACGTGCGCGCGACGCCCGGCACCCGTGGCCCGAACCAGGTCCAGGTCCAGGTCACCGACCAGGACGGCAGCCCCGTGGTGCCCCAGGACCCGCCCAGGGTGGAGTGGACCTACACCGACCTGGGCATCGGCCCGCTGACCACCTACCTGCAGGAGCAGGGGGACGGCACCTTCACCGGTGACCTGACCCTGCCCCTGGCCGGGACGTGGGAGGTCGAGGTCGGGGTGCGCACGTCGGTGTACGAGGACCGCAGCGCCACCCTCACCGTGGAGGTCCACGAGTGAGCTCCGGCGCGGCCCGGGCGGGCTGGTGCCCCGTCAGGGCCGCGCCGCGAACCGTTCGAGCAGGTCGCTGTGCCCCGAGACGATCAGCAGGTCGTTCGCAGAGATGCGCGTCTCCTCGGTGGCGTAGACGAAGTCCTCGCCGGGGGGCTTGACCCCGATCACCGTCACCCCGTAGCGCTTGCGGATCTGCGACTGGCCGATGGTGAACCCCTGCGTCTCGCGCGGGGGGCGCATCTTGACGATCGTGAACCCGTCCTCGACCTCGATGTAGTCCAGGAGCTTGCCCGAGACCAGGTGCGCCACCCGGTTGCCCGCGTCGGCCTCCGGTAGCACCACGTGGTGGGCGCCGATGCGCTGCAGGATGCGCGCGTGCTCGTTCGAGATCGCCTTCGCCCAGATCTGCGGCACCCCGATGTCCACCAGGTTCCCGGTGATCAGGACGCTCGCCTCCAGGGAGGTGCCCACGCCCACGACCGCGACGCCGAACTCCCGTGCACCGACCTGGCTCACCGCGTCGGGGTTGGTCAGGTCGGCTTCGATCACCGGCACCCGACCCGACCAGAACTGCACCAGGTCCGGGTTCTTCTCGACGGCGAGCACCTCGTGGCCGAGCCGGTCCAGGGTGTTGGCGATCGCGCCGCCGAACCGTCCCAGCCCGATCACCAGCACGCCGCCGGTCCGCTTCTTGTCCTCAGCCAACGATCGGCCTCTCTTCCGGTAGGCGGACCACACGCTTGCGGTCCCGCAGGGCCAGGGCCCCCGCCAGGGTCATCGGGCCGATCCGGCCCAGGAACATCAGCACCGTCAGGATGTTCTTGGCGCTGTCGGGCAGGTCACCGGTGATCCCGGTGGACAAACCGCACGTCGCGAACGCACTGATCGTCTCGAACAGGACCACGTCCAGCGGCAGCCCGGTGATCTCCAGCAGCACCACGCACGCCACCAGGACGATCGTCGCGGACGTGAACGTCACGGCGATCGCCACCCGCACCAGGTCCCGGTGCACGCGCCGCCCGAACGCCTCGATGTCCCGGTCCCCGCGCGCCTCGGCGCGGATCGCGAGGAACAGCACCGCCAACGTCGTGGCCTTGATCCCGCCGGCCGTCGACGCGCTGCCACCACCGACGAACATCAACGCGTCGGTGACCAGCCACGTCGCCTCCGTCATCTCCCCGATGTCCACCGTGGCGAACCCGCCGGAACGGGCGTTCACCCCGGTGAACATGGCCGACAGGATGCGGGTGGGCCACCCCATGTCGCCGAACGTCTCGGCACGCCGCCACTCGAACGCCCCGATCAGCAACGTCCCGGCGACCAGGAGCACCAACGATGTCAGCACCGTCAGCTTGGAGTGCAGGGCCCACCGGCGCGGACGGCTCCAGGTGCGCACCACGTTGAGGATCACCGGGAACCCCAACGACCCGACGAACACCCCGAGCATCACCGGGATCTCGATCCACCAGTCGCCGGTGAACGGCGCCATGCCGCCCTCGTTGGGGACGAACCCGGCGTTGTTGAACGCGGACACCGCGTAGAACGTGCCCCACCACAGCGACGTCCCCACGTCGTGACCGAGTGCGAGGAACCGCGGGATCAGGGCGGAGGCGGTGGCGACCTCCACCACCGTCGAGGCGACCACCACGGTCCGCAGCAGGGTGCCGACCTCGCCGAGCCGGTCGGCCTTCGTCTCCCGGGCGGTGAGCATCCGCTGCGTCAGGCCCATGTGCCTGGACACCGCCACACCCAGCAGCGAGGCGAGCGTCATCACCCCCAGGCCACCGATCTTGATCGCGACCAGGATCACCGTCTGCCCGAACGTCGACCAGTACACGGCGGTGTCCACCGTCACCAGGCCCGTCACGCAGACCGCCGACGTCGCGGTGAACAACGCGTCGACCAACGGTGCCGATCCGGGGCCTGCCGTCGCCTGGGGGGTGGCCAGCAGCGCGGTGAACACGGCGATCACCGACGCGAACACCGTCAGGGCCAGCCGGGCGGGTGACCGGCGCGCCACGTCGTCGACGAGCTCCCGCACCACGAGCAGGGGCCGGGGCAGGGACAACGCCCGCACCTCCTCCACCAGCCCAGGGCACCACGTCCGGCGCCGACCCGACGACCGCGGCACGGTCGACGTCCCACTCTGGCACGAGTCGTGGCCGGTGACCCCGCACCGCTCGCCACGTGCGCCCGTCCCGTTACGGTGAGACATGGCCCAGCGCCCCACCGTCCCCAGCACTGCGGACACCCGCACCCCGGGCAGCCGGCCGCACCGGGCCCGTGCGGTCTGGTCGCCGGAGCTGCTGCGGTACGACTTCGGGCCCGGTCATCCCATGGCCCCGTTGCGGCTGGACCTCACCTTCGGCCTGGCCCGCGAGCTCGGGCTCCTGGAGCACCTGGAGCTCGTCGGCGCCGACCCCGTCGGCGACGGGCTCCTGCTCGCCGTCCACGACCCGGTGTACGTCGAGGCGGTCCGGCGTGCGTCGGACGACGGGACCCCGGACCACGTCCACGGCCTGGGCACGCCGGACAACCCGCTGTTCCGGGGGATGCACGAGGCGGCGGCGCGCGTCGTCGGTGGAAGTGTCGATCTCGCGCTGGCGGTCTGGCGGGGTGAGGTGGACCACGCCGTGAACCTCGCCGGGGGCATGCACCACGCGATGCGGGGTCGGGCCTCGGGCTTCTGCGTGTACAACGACGCGGCTGCGGCGATCGCGGCGGTGCTGGCCCAGGGGGCGCGCAGGGTCGCCTACGTCGACCTCGACGCCCACCACGGCGACGGGGTGGAGCGGGCGTTCTGGCGCGACCCGAGGGTCCTGACCGTCTCGGTGCACGAGTCGGGGCAGACGCTGTTCCCCGGTACGGGGCACCACACGGATCTGGGGGGCGAGGGGGCGTTGGGCACGGCGGTGAACGTCGCGCTGCCCGCGGGCACGGGTTCGGCCCCGTGGTTGCGGGCGGTGGAGGCGGTGGTCGAGCCGGTGGTGCGGGCCTTCGACCCGCAGGTGGTCGTCAGCCAGCACGGGTGCGACGCGCACGGTTCGGACCCGTTGACGAACCTCGACGTGAGCGTGGACGCCCAGCGGGAGGCCATGGTGCGGGTGCACGACCTCGCCCACGCGGTCGCGGACGGTCGGTGGCTCGCGCTCGGAGGCGGCGGGTACGCGATCACGCGGGTGGTGCCCCGGGTGTGGGCGCACCTGCTGGGCGTCGTCGCCCACGCGCCGGTGGACACCGCGACCGCGGTGCCGCCGCAGTGGTCGGCACAGGTGCAGGAGTGGGAGGACTGTGACCTGCCCGCGACCATGGGAGACGGCCCGCTGGTCCTGCCGCGGCCGTGGTCGAGCGGCTACGACCCGGCCGACGACGTCGACAGGGTGCTGCTGGCGGTGCGCGCGGCGGTGGCCGCGCACCTGGACGTGGACCCCGTGTACGGCTGACTGGTCCGGGCGGGTGAGTACCACCCGTCACCCCTTTCACACCCGTACCGCCACCCTCTAGGGTTGTGACAGGTGCCGGCGGTGGCCGTGTGCTGTGGGACGGGGCGTCGCGGTGACGCTCTGACGTGAGATCGGGGCAGCATGACCAGTGGGTCGCAGGCGCGGATGCGCTACCTCACCGTCGCCGAGGTGGCCGACACGATGCGGGTGTCCCGCATGACGGTCTACCGCCTGGTGCACGCCGGTGAGCTGCCTGCCGTCCGCGTCGGCCGCTCGTTCCGCGTCCCGCAGGACGCGCTGGACGCCTACCTGGAGGCGTCGTCGGTCGAGGGTGACCGGCTGTCCTCCTGACGCAGGTGGCCGCGCCCGCGCCCGTGACCGGGTAGAGTGACGGCCGGACTTTCCCGAGCGCGTCAGCGTCCCACCTGCGTGGGATCGCCTCGCGCGAACCCGATCACATTGTGAGGACCCGTGGGCTCCGTCATCAAGAAGCGCCGCAAGCGCATGGCCAAGAAGAAGCACCGCAAGCTGCTGCGCAAGACGCGCCACCAGCGTCGTAACAAGAAGTGACCCGCGCGGCTCGCACGAGCCGCGCACAGCCGGGCCCGGGGGGCCGGGTCACGATGCATGACGTCGCCGCCCGGGCAGGGGTGTCGATCAAGACGGTGTCGAACGTCGTCAACGATCGACCCCACATCTCGGCCGAGACACGCGAACGTGTGGACCGCGCGATCGCCGAGCTGGACTACCAGGTCAACGTCTCGGCGCGAAACCTGCGACTCGGCCGCACGGGCATGATCGGTCTGGCGATCCCGGCGCTGTCGGTCGCCTACTACGGCGAGCTGGCCGACCTGGTGATCTCCCGCGCTGCGGAAGAGGGCCTGACGGTCGTGGTCGAGCCGACCGCAGCGTGCCGCGACGCTGAGATCGATGCGCTCCGGGGTGCGCGCCGCAGGCTCACCGACGGGCTGCTGATCGCCCCCGTGACCCTGACCGCGGCCGACGTCACCCACCTGTCGGCCGCGGGCCCCCTGGTGATCCTCGGTGAGGACGTCCTGGACCCGGCGTTCGACCACGTGACGATGGCGGACGTGGACGGGGCCCGGGCGGCGACCGAGCTGCTGCTCGCGCAGGGGCGTCGGCGGATCGCCGTGGTGGGTCCGGCGCCGGGTGAGGAGTCGAAGGCCGGTGGGCTGCGCCTGACGGGGTACCGGCAGGCGCTGCGCGCCGCCGGGGTGCCGTACGACGAGTCGTTGGTCGTGGCCGCGGGTGCCTGGGGTCGTGAGGACGGGGCGCGCGCCGCCCTGAGCCTGCTGGACGCGGGCCTGGCCCCCGACGCGGTCTTCGCCGTCACCGACACGCTGGCCCTGGGCGTGCTCCACACGCTGCGCACCCACGGTGTGGCGGTGCCGGAGGACGTCGCGGTGGTGGGCTTCGACGACGTGGACGAGGCGCGGTTCAGCCACCCGACGTTGACGTCGGTGTCTCCCGGGCGCGCTGAGATCGCCCGGACCGCGGTCAGGCTCCTGCAACGTCGGCTCGTCGCGGACGGCCCCGTGGAGCCGGTGGTGCACCAGGCGGAGTTCCGGCTCGTGGAACGCGGCTCGACCGGTGCCGACCGAGCTGCAGACTCCGGTGAGTGACCAAGATCGTCTCGGGTGCTGAGAGCGCGACCACCTGTTCGACCGCCCATACGTGCTCAGATCGACCCGATCGTGTGACAGGACTGTCACAACGGGTCATGAACCGCGATGATGGGCGGGTGCGACAACTTCGTGTGGGATCGGCGCTGAGCCGCGAGGGGGACCCGACGACCGCCGGACGTGAGGCCGCGCAGGAGGCCGTGAGGCACCTGCAGGGCGAGACTCCGGGGCTGGTGCTGGTGTTCGCGTCCATCCGCTACGACCTGCCCGCGCTCCTGGCCGGGATCCGTGAGGTCACCGGTGACGCGCCCCTGGTCGGCGCGACGAGCAGCGGGCAGCTGAGCGACGGGGAGTTCCTGGCGCCGGGTGAGGGCGTGGCGCTCATGGTGCTGGGTGGGGAGCCCTACCAGTTCCGCACCCACGTCGTCCGGGGCCTGCACGAGGACGCGAACCAGTGCGGCCGCGAGCTCGCCCGTGCCGTCCTGCCGTCGCCGGGCGAGCGCGCACCGCACGGGGCTGTCATGCTGCTGGCCGACAGCCTGGCCGGTGACCTTCCCGGTCTGCTCGCCGGCATCCACCACGTCGCCGGCGCTGCGGTGCCCGTCGTCGGTGGTGCTGCGGGGGCCGACCGCTCCCTGGACGTGACCTACGTCTTCCACGGCGACGAGGTCCTGAACGACGGTGCGGTGGGGGTCTGGATCGGGTCCCCGCGCCCGCTGCGTGTGGTCTACGGGCACGGCTGGCAGTCGGACGGGCTGCCGTTGCTGGTCACCAAGGTCGACGGCACGGCCGTCCACGAGATCGGCGGAAGGCCGGCGCTGGACGTGTACTTCGAGCACTTCCGCTCCGAGGACCCGTTGATATCCCACGAGGGCGCGACCGCCGGCTACCACTCGGCGCACGCGTTCGGTCTGATCGAGCCCGACGGGTCCCAGCTGGTGCGGGGGGCGTTCATCGACGGCGACGGCCTGCTCCGCACCTTCTCGCCGCTGCCGCCGTACTGCGCGGTCCAGATCATGTCCGCCGGTCCGGAGGAGCTGCTCGCGGTCAGCGACACGGTCGTCAACGACGCCCTGGACGGTGCCGACGACGCGTCGGTGATCCTCACGTTCAGCTGCGTGGCCCGCATGGACCTGCTGGCGGATCGCAGCGCCGAGGAGGCCGAGCTGCTGCACCGGGCCGCCGCACCGGTGTCCACGTTCGGGTTCTACACGTACGGGGAGTTCGCCCGTACCACCAGCGTGTCCGGCTATCACAACGCGACGATCACCGCGCTCGCCCTGTAGTCGATGGTCACCCGTCACCGGCCCGCGGCAGCACCGTCGCAACAGGACCTGCGGTCCCAGCTCGACATCGCGATCACCGCGGCCAGCGACGCGTACCGGCACAGCTCGCGCCTGATCCGGGTGCTGACGGTCCTGGGCAAGCCCTCGTCCCCGGCCGAGCTCGTGGAGGAGACCCTCCTGGTGCTCTCGGAGGTGTTCTCCGCCGAGCTGGTCCTGGCGCTGCGGGTGACGTCCGACCGGTTGCTCGTGACGGGCTCGTGCGGCACGTCCGAGGACGATCCCGTCCACGTCGAGGGCCTGCCGATCGCCGGTGCGGCAGCCGTCGCCGCGACCCGCGGACGGGTCGTGAGCCTCGCCGGTGCAGACCTCTCGCCCGAGGACGTGCCGCCCACCCTCGAGGGTCTGGTCACTGGTTCTGCGGTGTGGGTGCCGGTCGGCGCGGGGGAGGACCGCGTCGACGAGCTGCTCGTTCTGTACCGGTGCACCACCGAGCCGTTCACCCCCACCGAGGTGCAGATCATCGGCTCGGTGGCGTCCCGTCTGCGGCTCGCGGTGGAGTCCCGTGAGCGCAGTGCGGCCCTGGAGCAGCTGGCCCGGTCGGGTCACCGGCTCGCGAGCGTCCTGGACCTGGAGGCGCTGCAGCGCGAGGCGACCCAGGTGCTGCCCCAGGTCGCCGACGCCGACCGCGCCGAGCTGGTCCTGGTCGACGACCCGGACCCGGGGCGTCCCGGGTGGGAGACCGCGTGCGGCGGGGCGCCGTTCCGCGGGACGGCCCCCGACGGGTCGGCGGTCCTGGCCGCGCCGGTGGTGCGTGACGGCAGCTGCATGGCTGTCCTGTACGCCTACCGGCGTGATGGCCGCACGTTCTCCAAGGACGCGCTGGAGTCTGCGACGGTGGTGGCCACGTCCGTCGCCGCCGCGATGTCCAACGCCGAGCTGTACCGGGCGCTGGCGGCCAGCGAGGCGTCGTTGCGGCTGATCACGGACTCGATCAGCGACATGGTGGCGGTCGTCGACGGGCGCGGGCTGTTCGCCTACGCCTCTCCCTCCCACGAACGCGCCCTGGGTCACACCGTCCCGGACCTGCTGGGGCGCGCCGTCCTGGACCTGGTCCACCCCGACGACCAGCCGTTGCTGCGGACGGCGATCGCCCAACCGATGTGCCACCCCCGGGTGGAGTACCGGGTGCGTACCCGTCCGGGTTCGGCGGCTGCGGACGAGGGCACGTGGCGGTGGGTGGAGAGCGCGCTGCGCCCCGCCCCCGGCTCCGACACCCGCCTGGTGCTGTCCTCCCGCGTGGTGGACGAGCGCCGGCGCCTGGAGGAGGAGCTGCGCCACCGTGCCATGCACGACCCCTTGACGGGGTTGGCGAACCGCACGTTGACCGCCGACTGGTTGGAGGCGGCCCTCGCCCGTGAGGCGGACTCGTGCGTCGGGGTGCTGTTCTGCGACCTCGACAAGTTCAAGGAGGTCAACGACCGCCTGGGCCACGAGGCCGGTGACGAGCTGCTGGTCCAGGTCGCCGACCGGTTGCGGGGGTGCGTGCGGGGCGGTGACCTGCTGGCGCGCTTCGGTGGGGACGAGTTCGTCATCGCCCTGGACGGCGTGTGTGACCACGCAGAGGTGGAGCAGGCGGGGCAGCGCGTGGTCTCGGCGTTGTCGGGGTCGTTCCTGCTGCGCGGTGAGCCGGTCGAGGTGACAGCGAGCATCGGGGGGGTCCTGGGGAGCCGGCGTTCGGCTGAGCCGGGCGCCCTGCTGCGTGACGCGGACGCGGCGATGTACGCGGCGAAGGGCGCGGGCCGTGGCGGGGTGCAGGTGTTCGACGAGGCAGCCTCCCGCAGGGCCCTGGACCGGTTGGAGCTGCGCTCGGATCTCGCCCACGCCGTCGCCCGCGACGAGCTGGTGGTGCACTACCAACCCCTGGTGGACCTCCTGGACGGGGCGGTCCTCGGTTTCGAGGCCCTGGTGCGGTGGCTCCACCCGGTGCGTGGGCTGGTCCCGCCGGACCAGTTCATCCCGGTCGCGGAGGAGACGGGCCTGATCGCGGACATCGGCACGTGGGTCCTGGACGAGGCGTGCCGGCAGCTGGCCGAGTGGCAGGCCGAGCACCCGGGCCGGGCCCTGCGCATGAGCGTGAACGTGTCCGCCGCCCAGCTGCACGACCCGACGGCCGCCGCCCGGTACCTGCAGGGCATCACGGCTGCGGGTGTCCAGCCCCGGGACGTGTGGCTGGAGGTCACCGAGCACAGCTCGGTGCGCAGCGAGGTGTCGGTGTTCGCCCACGAGATGCACCGGTCGGGGGTGCGGTTCGCGCTCGACGACTTCGGTACCGCGTACTCCAACCTCGGTGACCTGACCCGGTTGCCCGTCGAGGCCCTGAAGATCGACCGGCTGTTCGTGAGCAGGTTGACCGCCGACCGCGCCGAGCGGGGCCTGGTCCAGGCGGTCCTGGCGGTGGCGCGGTCCCTTGACCTGCAGGTCGTCGCCGAGGGGGTCGAGACCCAGGAGCAGCGGGAGGAGCTGCTGGCGCTGGGGTGCCGCCAGGCGCAGGGCTACCTGTTCTCCCGCCCTGTGCCGGCTGAGGCCGCCGCCGAGCTGCTCCGCACCGGGACCGGCATGGACCTGGTGACCGGCAGGTAGGTCACCCCTCGGCGCGCAAAGCCCGCCGGACCGACCGCAGCACCAGGCCCGCCACCCACGCGACGCCCGCCAGGCTCGCGGCGTGCACGCCACGGCGGGCAGCGGCACGGCGACGCCCCCGGAACTCCCGCACCGGCCACCCCACGGCACGCGCGTGCCGCCGCAACCGGGCGTCGGGGTTGATCGCGACGGGGTGCCCCACGGACGACAGGATCGGCACGTCGTGGGTGGAGTCCCCGTAGGCGTAGCACGTCGACAGGTCCAGCCCTTGGGCCCGGGCGACCTCCTGCACCGCGGCCGCCTTCGCCTGACCGTGCAGCATGTCTCCGACGAGGCGACCGGTGTAGAACCCGTCCACGTGCTCGGCCACGGTCCCCAGGGCACCGGTGACACCCAGACGGCGTCCGATCAGCTCCCCGATCTCCACGGGGCTCGCCGTGATGATCCACACCTGGTGACCGCGCTCGAGGTGGTCGGTGAGGAGCCGCTGCGTGCCCGGGAAGATCCGCAGCGACAGCACCTCGTCCCACACCTCTTCACCGATCGCGGTGATCTCGGCGACGGACCGGCCCGCGACGATCGACAGGGCCCGGGACCGCACGGTGTCGATCTGGCGCAGGTTCTCACCGAACATCAGGTACCGGGACTGGTGGAACGCGAACCGCACCAGGTCCGTCGTGCCGAAGAACCCACGGCTTCGCAGCCCCATCGCCAGGTGGAACGCGCTCGCACCGCGGATGATCGTGTTGTCCAGGTCGAAGAACGCCGCGGTGCCCGTCTGCGGGGGCACCGGCGCCTCCGCGCCACCTGCCTCGACCGCGGCGGCCGCTGACACGTCGGGATCGACGCCGAAGGATGATGTCGGCTCGGCCACACCCCCACCCTAACGTCGGCCACCGTCCACCCACATCCCGCCTGGGGACCGCGGTGATCAGTCCAGCAGCGCCACGTTGCGGACCTCGACCCGGCGGGCGCTCTCGCGGTGCTGGGCGATCGCCGCCTCGAGGGCGGCCAGGGCATCGGTCAGGTGGGTGACGGAGGTGCGGAGCTCGATCTGGTGCCCGTCCTGCATGGCGCGTGACAGGGTGCTGCGTTCCCAGCCGGCGATGTCCCCGTTCGCCTCGACGGGTGCCGCCGCGGGGACCCGCGGTCGCCGTCCACTACGGTTCGGGCCAGCCGTGGTGGGCGATCGTCATGGCCCGGAGGAGGGGGTGACCGCGATGGCGGGGTACGACTTCGAGGTGGATCTGCCGGTGGTGGCCACCGCTGCGGAGCAGATGGCCGACACGGTCGAGACCTTCCGCGCCAAGGACGTCAAGCATCTGCTGCCCTCCCGGCAGGCCGTGGGGCACGACGTGCTGTGGGACGCGACCCAGGAGTTCAGGGCCCGGTGGGAGATCGGTGCGAACAACCTGTGCCGTGACACGAGCGAGCTCGCGGGCCGTCTGGCGCGGGTGGCGATGAGCTACGCCGAGCTGGACCGCGAGGGCGCGGAACGGATTGCCGGTGCAGGTTCGGCCGTCAAGGCGTGGGCGGCGGGCCAGGCCTGACGATGCCCACGTTCACGATCACCGGTGAACCGGTCGAGGTCCGTGCGGCGTCGCAGCTGCTCGAGGCCCAGGCCACCGTGTTCGGTGATGCGGCCGCGGCGTTGGAACGCCTGACGACGGAGGGGTGGACGGGGCGGGCGGCGGACCGGTTCCGGGACGTCCTCCGCACCGAGCCACGGCGGTGGTCCGACGCCGCGGACGGGTTCTCTGCCGCTGCGGGCGCGTACGAGCGTTTCGCGACCGTCCTGGAGGCGGCGCAGCGAGCCGCGGAGGCCGCCCGCGCCGAGTACGAGCGGGGCGAGCGCCAGACCGCCCTGGACCGGGCCGCCTGGGAACGTGATCTCGCGCGGCGCCAGGACGAGGCGATGAGCACGTGGGGCACAGCGATCGTCCCGGTGGGCTTCATGGACTTCGTGGACACCGGTACGGCGATCCGTGCGCAGGCGGTCGCGGCGTACGACGCCGCCGTCAGTCAGGTGGACGCGGCCGCGGCCTCGTGCGCGGACCAGGTGCGCGCGGCGTGCGAGGCCGCCCCGGACCGCAGGAACTGGGCCGAGTCCGGGCTGGCGTTCCTCGGCGGGGTGGTCCATGGTGCCGGCGAGTCGCTGTGGGGCCTGGTGACGCTGACACCGTTGGCCCCGATCTCCATGATCGAGGACGTCTGGGCGTTGACCACCGGGCGCCTGACCGCAGAAGAGCTCATCGCACGCCACCGGCTCGCCGCTGAGGTCCCCGGACAGCTCATGGATGCCTTGCGGGCCGACCCATGGGAGTTCGGGAAGCAGATGGGACGTGCCCTGCTGGACCTGGACACCTGGGCGGACGACCCGGGCAGGGCCCTGGGACGACTGCTGCCCGACGCCATCGCCACCGTCCTCACGGCCGGGACCGGCGGTGCGGCGTTGCGCGGCCTCAGGCTGGGCGACGACGCTCTGGACGCGGCAGGCGACCTCGCGCGCCTGTCGCGGAGCGCCGACGGCCCACCGGTGCCGACGCCCACGAGCGTGGCGCTCGCGAACGGTGCACAGCACACCGTCGCGTACGCCGTCGACCAGCTGGACCTGACCCGCAGCTCCAGGAACGTCATCGACCGGTTCTTGGCCGATCCCGCTGTGTTCAGCCGGCACGGGGAGGCCCAGTGGACCCGGGACGACCTGGTGCGGGCGATCGTCGACACGCCCGTCTCAGACCTCACGCCCGCGCAACGGGCGGTGATCATGGAGCTCAACGACCGGCTTCCGCCGCCCACCCGCGACGACATCGTCCAGAAGGTGCTGACCCCCGACCAGGCCAGGCAGCTGCTCGATCCCGAGCCCGGTGCGGATCCCACCCGCATCAGCGGATCGGTAGCCCGGGCCGAGGACGTCGCGAGCTACAGCACGCCGCAGAAGCTCGGCGACGCGCTGCGCCTCGATTACGACGGAGGGCGCACCTTCCCCCCGGACCGCGCATCGGACATGGTGATTCGGTGGAGAGTTGGAGATGACGCTCCAGAGGTGAGCAGATTTCGTGACATGGGTGGGAGTGGAAGTACGGATGGGTGGGGGAATCCTTACACCGGTAACGGATTTACTAAGTCACCGGAGCTTGTACCGGAATACCGGTTTGGCGAGCCTGTCAGGATGGAGAGGGGTGCTGAGATGTGGGAGGTGCAGGCTGACGGTACCCAGCGGTTGAGGGCCGTGCTCGGCTCGTCGGGATGGGAACGTGTTCTGTGAGCGACCCAGCAGTTGTGCCACGATTCCCGGATCCGGGGCGGTATGCGGTCTATCGCGGTCGGGAGTACGAGGCGGGGCGTTCGACTGGGTCTGGTGAGGTTTTGCTTCGTGTTCGGGGTGCGGGTTCGGGGCCTAGCCGTGACGATTCTGAGTGGTCTCCTGTGCCTGAGGTGGATGTGGCGAGGATTTTCACCCGGCACGTCTCGGTTGTGTGGCGTGGTGTGCGGGTGCATGTGGTGAATCGTGTTGATGGTGGGTCGGTGCGGGTGTTGTATTCGAGTGATCCGGCGGTGGCTGAGGGGTTGGGGATGGTGGGGAGTCAGTTCACCGGGTGGGAGCGTGTTGTTCCTGCGGGTGAGCTGAGTGATCCGCAGGTGGAGGAGGTGGAGTCTTCGTGGTCTGATACCGGTCGTGTGCCGCCGTTGGGGGTGCGGGCGGTGTATCGGGGGCATGAGTACGGGGCGCGGTGGGATCAAGGGTCGGGTGTGGTGACGTTGCACCTGGGGATGGGTGACCCGGTGCCTGCTGCGGGTGAGACGCTGGGGCGTCGTGGGCGCGATGGTCGTGTTGTGCGGGTGCCGGTTCGGTTCGTGAGCAGGGTGTTCACGCGGTCGGCCTCAGCGGTGTGGCGTGGTGATGAGGTGCAGATGGATGTGCTGGATCGCCGGCGCGTTCGTGTGCGCATGCGTGAGGAGAGCCTGAATGTGGAGCGATATGGGATGGTCCGCGACTCACAGGGGTGGTTCACGGCCGACGTGAATTTCCTGTCGATCGAGAAATACTGTGTTCATGAGCGTGATCTGGGTCCGTGAGTTTCCCTTCTCTTTGAGTGAGACGGGTTGGGTGCTTGTGGGGTGATGGGGTCCGTGTCGCTGCGAGATCTGCCTGGGTGTGGTGATCGGGCGTTCTTTCGGGGGCATGAGTACGCGGCGGTGCGTGATGCCGCCACGGGTGTGGTGACGTTGTTCATCTCGAGGGGCGACCCTGTGCCCGATTCTGGGGTGGTTGTGGCGGGGGTAGCCGGCTGTGGTGAGCGGGTCCGTGTGCGTGAGGTGGACGTGGATCGGCTCTTCTTGCGGTCGATGCGCGCCCGGTGGCGGGGTGAGGTCGTGGGTGTGCGGGTCTTGGATGATGAGCGGGTGCTGTTGCTCTACGACGCTGATCCGAGGTGGGCTGCTGAGCAGGGGATGCGGGGGGACCAGTACTCGGGGTGGGAGCTTGAGGTGCCGTTCGTGGAGTTGACGGATGTCACGTTCAGGGAGATCGACAGTGCGTGGTCTGATACTGGTCGTGTGCCGCCGTTGGGGGTGCGGGCGGTGTATCGGGGGCATGAGTACGGGGCGCGGTGGGATCAAGGGTCGGGTGTGGTGACGTTGCACCTGGGGATGGGTGACCCGGTGCCTGCTTCGGGTGAGACGCTGGGGCGTCGTGGGCGCGATGGTCGTGTTGTGCGGGTGCCGGTTCGGTTCGTGAGCAGGGTGTTCACGCGGTCGGCCTCGGCGGTGTGGCAGGGGGAGGACGTGTGGATGGAGGTGCTCGACCGGCGGCATGTGCGGGTGCGGATGTTCCACGAGAGCAGGCAGGTGTCCTACCGGCAGATGGCCGGGGACGCTGATTCGGGCTACGTCCTGGACGTCGAGTTCCTCGAGATCCGCAGCCACCAGATCCACGAGCACGACCACCACGTCACCATGAAGGAGCCACGATGATCGTCCTGCAGAAGCTGCTGACACCCGCCTTGTCTGCGCGCGTCCGTGAGGAGGGGCTGAGCGACGTGGGCGGCCCGGTCGTCGACGCGGCGGACGCGGCTCCGCTCCGCACCCCTGACGCGTTGATCAAGGCCTACGGGTTGGGTGCTGAGCACATGGGGGAGGACCCCCAGTGGGTCGACGTGGTGCGTTTCCCGTTGCTCCCGACCATGCGCGTGGGCAAGGCCAGCACACCGGACGCCCCCTGGCCGGCGTTCGCGACAGGCTTCCTGCACGCCACCGACCTCACGCCCGTGTGGTTGCTGCAGCGCACCCGGTACCCCCGCGGCGCAGAGCTGTGGCGCCTCCACGCCGACGGACGTGAGGAGGTCCTCACCGCCTACCACGGGGCCGCCCGCGGATGGGTGGGTGCACACCAGTGGGCGCCGCCCACGCACCTCACCGGCACACGCGTCACGTGGAGCGGCGTCGAGCTTCCCGCGGACCTCGTCGATCCGGCAGGTGACGTCCTCGAGCTCGTCGTCCTCTCCGAGGACGTCCCCCAGGGGTTCGAGCAGGTCCGGCCGCGGGTGTCCGTCCGGGGGGCCCACCGCGCGGAGTGCGAGCAGGTGTTCGAGCGGGTCGTCACCTGCACCTGGAAGGGCAACCCGGCCCGCGTCATCCGCTCCGGTGGCGGAACCGCCAGGTTGCTCCTGGACACGTGCCTGCCCGACGTGGCACGCACCGTGGACGCCCAGGAGGTCGAGCCGGGCGTCTACGAGGTCGACGCCCCCGTCGACCAGCTCGCAGACATGGGGGGCCACGTCGACGAGCTGAAGCCCCCTACCCCGTGATGGTGACACCTGGTCCGGCTTGCGGTCAGTGGCGTCCCTCGCCGCGAGCGAGCCAGACCAGGTAGCTCACGAAGCCGATCAGGCCCAAGGCGCCGACGGCGACGAACAGTTCCCACATCCGAAGCTCCTGGTCCTGGTAGGTCGTGCAGGTGAGGGTCGGGCTGTCGACCGTGATGTCGAGCTGGATCCAGATGGTGCCCGGCCACGGGGGCGCTCTCGGGCCATGACGTACCCGCCGCGCCCACCGCGCCGCCGCATCACCGTGTCGGGAGCGTAGCGACCCCTGTCCGGTACGCCCAGACGACGGTCTGCAGCCGGTCGCGGGTGTCGAGCTTGGTCATGGCGCGTCCCAGGTGGGACTTCACGGTGGAGGGTTCGACGTGCAGGGCGGCGGCGATCTCGGCGTTGGACATGCCCTCGGCAAGGAGACGGACGATGTCACGTTCACGTGGTGTCAGGAGCCCGGCGGCGTGGTCGGGCTCGGGTGCGGGGCGTCGTCGGGCGAACTCGGCGATGACGCGCCGGGTGACGGCCTGGTCGACCATCCCCTGGCCTTGCGCGAGGCGGCGGACGGCATGGGCGAGGTCGTCGGGGTCGCAGTCCTTGAGGATGAAGCCGCTCGCCCCGGCCTCCAAGGCCCCGAACACGTAGTCGTCCAGGTCGAAGGTGGTGACGACCAGTACCGCGGGCAGGTCACCGTCACGTCCGGCGACGATCTGGCGGGTGGCGGTCAGCCCGTCACCACCGGGCATCCGCACGTCCATGCACACCACGTCGGGTCGGGTGCGGCGCACCATGGTCACGGCCTCGGGCCCGCTGGACGCCTCCCCGACGACCTCAAGGTCCTCGTGGTCCTCGAGAAGCACCCGGAACCCGGCCCGCACCACCGCCTGGTCGTCGACCAGCGCCACCCGGATCATGACCGGCTCCCGTCCTCGTCGGCGACGGGCACCCGCAACCGGACCTGCCACCCGCCGTCGTCGGTCGGGCCCGTCTCCAGCTCGCCCGCCACCAGTGCTGCGCGTTCCCGCATGACTGCCAGACCCACCCCACCGTGCCCACCCCGCCCCGATGAGGACGCCGCAGGCGGGGCCGTCGAAGGCGACGGCCCGTTGCGCACGGTCAGCACCACCGCACCCGGTTCGTGCGCGACGTGCACGCGCACGGCGGCGCCGGGCGAGTGCTGGCGGGCGTTCGTCACGGCCTGCTGCGCCACCCGGAACACCGACACGTCCGCCAGGGGCGGCAACGGGACAGGGTCACCGGTGTGGTCGAGGGTGACGTCGTCGCCGAGGTCCTGCGCCGTGCGGACCAGGTGGTCCAGCGCCGAGACCCCCGGCACGGGCGCCAGGCCGTCGACGTCGTCGCCGTGGTCCTCGCGCAGCAGCCCGACCACCTGACGGAGGTTGTCGAGGGTCTCGCGCCCCTGGTCGCGCAACCACACCGCACCGGCGCGTGCCGCATCAGGGTCACGGTCGACGAGCCGCTCCACGGCCGCAGCCTGCACCACCATCCCGGACAGGTGGTGGGCGGCCACGTCGTGCAGCTCACGGGCGAGCCGGGCCCGCTCGTCCGTGACGGCCGCGCGCACCCGGGTGTCGCGCTCGCGTTCCAGCTGGACGGCGCGCTCCTGCACCAGCAGCAGGTGGTCCCGACGGGTCGCGAGATAGGTGCCCACCAACGCCGCCCCCACCCACACGAGCAGCGCGGACACCGAGTGCTGCACCACGTTCTGCGCGCCCCCGCCCCGGACCAGGACGGCGCCGGTGGAGGCGAACGCCTCGACCAGCCCGACGGCCAGGGCACCACGCAGCGCCCGGCCCGCGGGGTGGGTGGTGCCGATCGTGGCGGCCACGACGATCACCGACAGGTTCCGGACCGACACCTCAGGGCTGAACGCCACCATCACGACCTGCGCCCCGACGGTCACGGCGACGCACACCCCCAGGTGCACCCGTCGCAGCACGAGCACCAGGGACTGGGCGACCGCCAGGCCCACGAACCAGGGCTCGAGCCCCGGGTCGAGGGCCAGGTCGGGGGGTGCGAGCCTGACCGTCGCGATCACCACGAACGCCATCAGCGTGGCGGTGGTCACCGCGAGCAGCGCGTCCCGGGCGAGCGGCCCACGGACCCCCAGGCGGGTCAGGCGCGCGTCCCACCACGCGCCGGGGGCCGTGAGCTGGTCGGGGTGCATGAGGGTCATCCTCCCGCGCGGGGCGGTCAGTAGGTGATGTCGGGGGACAGGAGCAGCAGCTCGTTCGCGCCGAAGGAGAGCGCGGCGAACCCGAGCAGCACGACGGTGGCGGTCGTGACCCGGAACCAGCCCGAGCGGGTGCGGACCTCAGCGGTCAACCGCCACACCGCGGCCAGGAACCCCAGCACCCCCAGGGCCGTCAGGACCTGCGCCACCCGGATGACGGCATCGGGCAGCGGCTCCAGGGTCAGCACCGTGACCATCACGTACACCCAGGTGAGGAGTCCCAGGACGGCTGACAGGGCGGCGGACCGGGTGAGGATGTGCGGCAGGCGGGTCCTGGTGTGTGACGGGACGTCGCCGTCCGGGGTCTGGCGGGACCCACGCACCCGGCGCACGAGTGCCCCGACGGGCCATGCGATCAGGGTCACCAGCAGCACCGCGGCACCCGCGCCGAGGGCGGGCACCGCTGCTGACCGGGCGGCGCTCACCGGCATCAGCGACATCGCCGAGTCGTGGCCGATGAGCTGCACCCGACCGTCGGCGTCGGTCTGCACCGCGAGCACACGGTGGCCGTCGACCTCCCGGTACACCCACGGCCGGACCTCCTCGTAGACGGCAGGGCGCAGCTGCCCCACCCCGGCCGAGAACCGCACCCGGTCACCGTCGACGACCTGGGCGGTGATCGGCTGCAGCGGGCCTGCGACGGTGAGGAACGTGGTGTGGAACCCGCGCGTGCCCTCGTACGTGCCGGCCAGGGCTTGGGCGTGCGCTGCCCGGGTCGCGTCGTCGACGGTGCTGGGTTCGGTGTCGCCGGCGGGGAAGTACCTGTCGGCGAACCCGTCGAGCACGGCGTCACGCAGCAGGTGGACGGCGTGGTCGCTGCCGGTGCTGCTGAAGGACACGAAGATGCCGGTGTCGTCCTCGGGCCACAGCTGCAGGTGGGAGTGGAACGCGAGGGTGTCGCCACCGTGCCCGAGGACGGTCCGCCCGTTGCGGGACTCGTCGAACCAGCCCAGGGTCATGCGCGGGCCGGCGGCCAGGGCTCCCAGGGTGGTGTCGTCGAGGGCGGGTTCGCGCATGAGCCTGCGGGTCCCGTCGGTGAGGATCTGCGTGCCGGTGGGGTCGCCCAGGTGCGCGAGCATGAACCGGGCCATGTCCGTGGCCGTGGCGCTCAACGCCCCGGCGGGCGGCACCCCGACCATCTCGAAGGGGACCGGTGGGTCGTCCGACGTCGGGTACCCCAGGGCGACGCGGGCGGCCAGGTGGTCCGGGAGGGGCTGGGCGAACGATGACGACGTCATCCCGGCCGGGGCGAGGACGTTCTGGTCGACGTAGTCCTCGAACGGCATGCCGCTCACGGCCTCGACGACGTACCCGGCGAGCCCGATGCCGTAGTTCGAGTACGCGGGCGTGGTGCCCGGCTCGTACACCTGGGCGGGTGGGTCCTGCAGCAGGGACCGGCGCAGGTCCACGGTCACCCCTGGTCGGCCGATGATCCCGGCGGCCCGCTCCTCGTACCCGGGCGTGTGGCTGAGCAGGTGCCGCAACGTGACCGAGTGGTCGTGGGGCAGGTCCAGGCCCGTGTACTGCTCGACGTCGGTGTCCAGGTCGACCTCACCACGTTCGACGAGCTGCATGACGGCGGTCGCGGTCACCAGCTTCGTCACCGACCCCACCCGGAACAGGGTGGACTCGGCGTCGACGGGGGTGCCGGCGGCGACGTCCGCCTCACCGAACCCGCGGGCGGCGAGGATCTGGCCGTCGTGCACCACGGCCACGGTCGCGCCGGCGATGCGACCGGCCTCGATCCCGGCCGGGATGGTCCGGTCGAGCCACGCGTCGACGTCGGCGCGGGTCAGGCCCTCGACGGAGGCCTCTTCCGTGGCGGGCGGGTCGGGGGGTGGTGCCGCCGACC
>NZ_AXCZ01000476.1 GCF_000767165.1 Cellulomonas bogoriensis 69B4 = DSM 16987 | reverse complement strand
CCGAGGGCAGCAGGTCCGGGGTGCACTGGACGCGCTGGAAGTCCAGGCCCAGGGCGGTGGCGAGGCTGCGGGCGGCGAGGGTCTTGCCCAGGCCGGGGACGTCCTCGAACAGGACGTGCCCGCCGGCGAGGATCGCCGCGAGGCCGGTGCGCAGCGCGTCGTGCATACCGACCACCGCGGTGCCGACCTCGTCCAGGACCGCCCGGCAGGCCTGGGCGACCTCCCCCACGGGCAGGGGCGTGACGGTCGTGGTGGTGGGGACGCTCACGTGTGGGACCTCTCCTGGGGGTTGATGTTCTCCAGGGCGTGCACGCACGCCTCGATGTCGGACTGCGCGGGCATCCAGCCGCCCTTGGCCGTGAGGATCGTCCACGGCTTGTCGCCGAGCAGCTCGCGGGCGCGGGCCACGTCGTCGGGG
>NZ_AXCZ01000488.1 GCF_000767165.1 Cellulomonas bogoriensis 69B4 = DSM 16987 | reverse complement strand
CCACCGGTCCCGGGGTCGGGGCGGGGCCGCCATCCGTGGCGGACGGCCGCCACGGTCACCGCGCCTAGCACCAGGAGCCCGCCGACGGTGACGGACGCAGAGGTGACGGCAGCAGCCGGGGTGAGGCCGGCGAACCACGGCACGGTCAGGTGGGCGGTCAGACCGGCGGCCGGGACGACTGCCACCCACGCCGTCCAGACCATCAGCCGGTGCCGGTGGACCGTGAGCACGACGGTCGCGACGAGCGCGAGGAGACCGACCAGGCGGGGCCCGTGACCCAGCGGCAGCAGGCCGCCGAGCACACCGGCCGTGAACGCCGCCCAGGCCAGGGCACGCCGTCCGTGCGCCGCGCGCGG
>NZ_AXCZ01000473.1 GCF_000767165.1 Cellulomonas bogoriensis 69B4 = DSM 16987 | reverse complement strand
GACGGGCCGCCCCCGGGACGTCCCGTGGACCCGACGACCATCGCGGCCGAGTCCGCGACCCACGCCGAGGAGGTCGTCCGCCTGGTGGGCGCGCTGCTGGACCGGTGGGCCACCGACCCTGCGCCCGTGCTGCGCGCCGGGGGCCTGGGGACCCGAGAGCTGCGCCGCACCGCCACCCACCTGGGGCTGGACCCGGCCACCACCGCCCTGGTGGTCGAGGTGGCCGGTGCCGCGGGACTGGTCCTGGAGGACGGTGACGACACCCCCCACCTGGCCCCGAGCAGCGACGGCGAGCAGTGGGCCCGCGACCCCCTGCCCGACCGCTGGGAGGAGATCGCCCAGGCGTGGCTCGCGTCCGAGCGTGCCGCGTGGCTGGTCGGCACCCGCGACGACACCGGCACCCTGCGCGCAGCCCTGGACCCCGAGGCCC
>NZ_AXCZ01000470.1 GCF_000767165.1 Cellulomonas bogoriensis 69B4 = DSM 16987 | reverse complement strand
CCCTCCGAGCTCGCTCGCCCCGGCGGCGAGCATGCGCCGGGCCACGTCCTGCCCCAGGGCGAGGGCGGCCTCGTGCTGGTCGGCAGGGTCCGGCGGCAGGGGCACCGCCGCCGAGGTGCGGATCTGGTCGGTGCCGTCCGGTCGCAGCACCACCACGTCCAGGTGCAGGTGGTCGCCGATGACGGACCCGAGGGCGCCCAGCGGGGCGGCGCACCCGGCCTCGAGGTCGGCCAGGACGACCCGTTCGGCGGTGACCGCCAGCCGGGTGGTCCGGTCCTCGAGCAGCTCCAGGGCGGCGCGCAGGTCGGCGTCGTCGGTGCGGCACTCCACGGCCAGGGCCCCCTGCCCGGGTGCGGGCGTCATGACGGCCGGTTCCAGGGGCACACCACCGGTGCCGTCGAGCAGCCCGAGGCGACGCAGCCCGGCGGCGGCGAGGACG
>NZ_AXCZ01000468.1 GCF_000767165.1 Cellulomonas bogoriensis 69B4 = DSM 16987 | reverse complement strand
CGCCCCCACCACCCGCCCCACGCTGGACCCGGTCAGCGGCGTCATAGGTCCACGCCTTGGTCCCCTGCCCACTGCTCCCAGCCTGGCAGTCCCCCTCATCAGACCGCGACGCCAACCCGGTGCGGTTCCCGTTCACGTCAAACGTGTACGTCCGCTGAGCGCACACCCCATCGACCACGTCGACCACACCGACCAACCGCTCTGCCGCGTCATAGGTGTACCCGGTCTCTCGGCCGCCGCCCTCAGCAGAGGGCCCCGAGGTCGTGACGATCCGCCCCTGGGCATCACGACCCAACGTCCAGGACAGCAACTCACCGCCAGTACCTGGCAGCTGGTAGCCCAGACCGACCTCCTGGCCGGCCCGGTCGAACACAGCCGACTGCACCACACCACCAGGCAACCGCTGCTCGACCACATTCCCCGACGCGTCATAGGTCGCCCGGAACGTCCCCACACCC
>NZ_AXCZ01000466.1 GCF_000767165.1 Cellulomonas bogoriensis 69B4 = DSM 16987 | reverse complement strand
CGCCGGCCAGCTGCCCGACCCGGTCGAGGACCTGCTGCTGCAGGGCGACCTGACGGGCATCGTGCCCGGGCGCCCCTCCCCCGCCCTCGCGCAGCTGCTGGACGCCGCCGCCGACGTGGAGTCCCGGGGCGCGGCCCTGACCGTCCGCTTCACCCCCACCAGCGTGCGACGGGCCCTGGACCTGGGCACCACGGCCACGGACCTGCTGCAGGACCTGGCCCGGCACTCACGTACCGGTGTGCCCCAGCCGCTGGAGTACCTGGTGCAGGACGTCGCCCGACGGCACGGGCAGGTGCGGGTGGGTGCCGCCGCCTCCTACGTCCGCAGCGACGACGCCGCGCTGCTCGCCGGCCTGACCGAGGACCGTGCCACCCGTGACCTGGGCCTGGTGCGCCTGTCCCCCACGGTGCTCGCCGCGCCCGTCGCCCCGGCCGTCCTGCTCGCGGCCCTGCGGGACCGCGGCCTGGCACCGGTG
>NZ_AXCZ01000465.1 GCF_000767165.1 Cellulomonas bogoriensis 69B4 = DSM 16987 | reverse complement strand
CCCCGGCGGCCGAGCCCCGCCCCACGCCGGACGTCCCCGTGGAGCCGGCCCCCGCCCCACCGGCCGGTGGGACGGGCCCTGCGCTGGATGCGGAGACGGTGCGCCGCCGCTGGCCCGAGGTGCTGCAGACCCTGCGCGGCCTGCGGATGGCCACCTGGGTGCTGGTGAGCCAGAACGGTCACGTCGCCGAGGTCACCGCCTCCACGTTGGCGCTCGCCTTCAGCACCCCGCAGCTGGCGACGACGTTCCGCACGGGCCCGCACCCGGGCAACGTCCAACGTGCCCTGCACGAGACCCTCGGCCTGGACCTGCGGGTCGACGCCGTGGTGACCGGGGCCGAGGCGGGGGCGCCGGGGCCCGGTGGCGGCAGCCGTGGTGACCGTGGGGGCGCACGGTCCGAGGCCGCAGTCACCACCTCACCGCGCGCGACCATGTCGGTGAGCGAGGCCGAGGCGTCCTGGGACGTGGCACCGGCGCCT
>NZ_AXCZ01000503.1 GCF_000767165.1 Cellulomonas bogoriensis 69B4 = DSM 16987 | reverse complement strand
CCCGGCCCGACCGGCCCGACCGGCGCGACCGGCCCTGTCAGCCCCAGCGCCGCGCCACCGCGCGGTAGCTCTCGACCCGGCGGGCACGGTCCAACGACGGGGTGACCACGACGACCTCGTCGGCCAGGGCCTGGTGCGCGGTCTCGCCGTGGTCGATGCCGACGAGGTCCGGGACCACCAGGGGCAGGTGGGGGTGCCCATGGGGTCGGCAACGGCCGGACGTCCGACCCGATTCCCTCCGGTCCTGCCTGTGGGGGGACGGGCGGGGGGCCTCGGGGCGTCGTAGCGTCGGGGCCGTGAAGAGCCTGCTGTGGTTGCG
>NZ_AXCZ01000036.1 GCF_000767165.1 Cellulomonas bogoriensis 69B4 = DSM 16987 | reverse complement strand
ACCAGGTCCAGGCCGATCCCCTCGACACCGGTGCCGAGCAGCACGGGAAGCGCGGCACCGGGGTCGCCGTAGGGGGTGGTGACCAGGAGCGCGGGCCTGTCGGTGACGGCGGTGAGGCGCTCGTAGGCGCGTCGGGTCGCGGCCAGGACGTCCTCGGCCGGGACCGCGCCGTCGACGACCAGGCCGGGCTCGTCCAGCTGGACCCACCCGGCACCGGCCTCGGCGAGCCTGGGCAGCAGCGCGGCGTAGGCGTCGAGGACGTCCTCGAGGCGGTCCAGCGGGTGGAAGCCGTCGGGGGCACCGTCCTCGGCCTTCGCCAGCAGCAGGAACGTCACCGGGCCGACGAGCACCGGCCGGGCCTGCACACCGTCGGCGCGGGCCTCGAGCAGCTCCCGCACCGGCCGGTCACCGACGAGCGCGATGGGGGTGCGGGGCCCGAGCTCGGGGACGAGGTAGTGGTAGTTGGTGTCGAACCACTTGGTCATCTCCAGGGGGCCGCGGGCCTCGTCACCGCGCGCCAGGACGAACGACTCGGCGAGCCCCACCGATCCGTCCGCGGCGGGGAGGTCGGCGAACCGCGACGGCACGGCGCCGAGCAGGGTGACCACGTCCAGGACCGGGTCGTAGAACGAGAACGCCGACGGCACGGACGCGTCGTCGCGCCGCAGCCCGAGCTCCACGAGCCGGGTGCGGGTGCGGGTGCGCACCTCGGCCGCGGCCTGCTCCAGCTCGGCGAGGTCGGACGCCCCGGACCAGTAGCGCTCCAGGGCGGTCTTGAGCTCGCGCCGGGGCCCGATGCGCGGGTACCCCAGGACGGTGGCTGCCGGAAGGGCGGGTGCTGCGGCGGTGTCGGTACGGGCGTCGGCGTGGCTCATGGGAGCTCCCCTGCGTTGGTCGTCGAACGGCGGACGGATGGATGGACGGATGGATGGACGGATGGATCAGCGGGCGGACGGGCCGGTCGGCGGGGTCCACGGGCGCACCGGTGGGAGTGGTCGACCGACGGGGACCTGCCGTGCGGCTCGGTCCCGGGGTGCGTGCGGCGCGGTCTAGCGCGCGGCAGGCGCGACGCGGACCACGTCGACGAGGTCGCCCGCGGCCGCGTGCTGGTTGAACGTGTACAGGTGCACCCCGGGGGCCCCGGCGGCGAGCACCTGCTCGACGAGTTCGGTGCCCATCGCGGTACCGGCCGCGTGGCGACGGGCGTCGTCGGTCTCCCGGTCCAGCACGTCGAGCACCCTGGCCGGCACCGGCACCCCGGTGAGCTCCTCGAGCCGTCGGAGCCGACGGGGGTCGGTCAGGGGCACCAGGCCGGCGACCA
The DNA here is from genome assembly GCF_000767165.1 of Cellulomonas bogoriensis 69B4 = DSM 16987. Taxonomy (GTDB): domain Bacteria; phylum Actinomycetota; class Actinomycetes; order Actinomycetales; family Cellulomonadaceae; genus Actinotalea; species Actinotalea bogoriensis. The sequence goes on along the minus strand of NZ_AXCZ01000036.1, from coordinate 18,690 downwards.
CAGGGATGTCGACGCCCAGCTCACGGGCGGAGTCGACGTAGCGGGTGTAGTCCTCGACGTCGAAGAACACCTGCGTGAAGCCCAGGTCGGCCCCGGCGGCCCGCTTGGCGCGAAGGGCCTGGAGGTCCCCGTAGGCCCACGGGTCGGGCACGTGCCTCAGGCCTCCAGGGGCGGCGGCGACGCCGATGCTGAGGACGCGGCGGTCGAAACGCTCCTCCTCGATGCGCCGCAGGAGGGTGACGAGCTGGTCGGCGCGTTGCAGACCATCCGGGTCGGGCGGGCCCTCGTGGGTGTCGCCGCGCAGGGCGAGGAGGTCACGCACCCCGTCGTCCAGGAGTCCACCGACCTCGCGCCGCAGCGCCCGCGCACCGGCACCCAGGCAGGTCAGGTGGGCCACGACCGGGACCTCGCCGCGGGCCAGGACGTCCCGGACGACCTCCCTGGTGGTCTCCCGGGCGGACCCGGCGGCTCCGTGGGTGACGGACACGAAGTCGACCCGCTCGACCAGGTGGTCCAGCGTCCGCTTCAGGGACCGCTCCCCGGCGGGGCTGCGCGGGGGGTACACCTCGATCGACACGGTGGGGGCGGCGTCGTGCAGCAGCGCAGCGACGCCCACGGGTGGGCAGGACCATGACCAGGTACTCATCGACAGCTCCATCGGTCCTGGCATGAGCACCCGCACCCTCGTGGGAGGGGGGTTGCTGCGGCGTCGTCGAGCCAGGTCTCTCAGCCGCTCGTGATGGGACGTCGCACAGCCTACGCTCCGGGACGTCCGACATGTGAACCCTCGTCCCACTGGATGGACGCCACGGTCACGTGGGGCGTGACAGCAGTGGATGCCGGCCTCCGTTCCCAGCCGACTCCCAGGCAGAGGCGTTAGTGTCGACGAGCCCGTCACGTGCGGGCAGCACCCGCGGGTCAGCCCGCGCGACCGACGACGAAGGACATGCCGTGCGCCGACTGGCCGCCGCCCTGATCGCCACCACCCTGCTCCTGGCGGGGTGCGGCACCGACGAACCCGAGGAGACCACACCGCCCGCGGACGCACCTGACGGCACCTCGGCACCCTCTGCCGAGGACCTCGCCGCCGTCGAGGGCGTCACCGTCGACGGCGAGGTCGGCTCCGCCCCGACCATGGACTTCGACCAGCCGTTCACCGTCACCAACCCGGTCGCCCGGGTCGAGACGCCCGGCACCGGGGAGCCGCTCGAGGACGGGCAGCGCCTGTCCATCCACTACGTCGCCTACGACGGTGACAGCGGTGAGCAGGAGGGATCGACCTGGGAGGGCGACCCGGACAGCCTGATCCTCGGCGACCCGCAGCTGTTCCCCGCCCTCAACGACGTCCTCACCGGGGAGTCGGTCGGGGTCCGGATCGTGTTCGCCGCCCCCGGGATCGCCATGGACCCTGAGGAGTCCGTGCCCGCCACCGTCATGGCCGTCGAGGTCATCGACGCGGTGACGCTCCCGACCCGCGCCGAGGGCGAGGCCGTGGACCCGGTCGAGGGCCTGCCCGAGGTCACCCTCGACGACGCCGGAGCCCCGTCACTGGAGATCCCCGAGGGCTACGAGGCGCCCGAGGAGCTGGTCGCCCAGGAGCTCATCGTGGGCCCGGGTGAGCCGGTGGAGGCCGGCCAGCAGGTCACCTTCCACTACACCGGCTGGACCCTGGACGGCGAGGTGTTCGACTCCTCCTGGGACCGGGGGCAGCCGTTCGAGACCATGATCGGCGTCGGCCAGGTCATCCCCGGCTGGGACGAGGGTCTCGTCGGCCAGACCGTCGGCAGCCAGGTCCTGCTGGTCATCCCGCCGGACATGGCCTACGGGTCCAGCCCTGAGCACGAGCTCGCCGAGGAGACGCTGCTCTTCGTGGTGGACATCCTCGACGCCAACTGAGACACCCGTCCCGCACAGGGCCCGCGCTGGTTAGCGTGGGCCCTGTGTCGTACCAGGGGGACGGCCCGGACGTGGTGAGCGACGAGGACACCCGGCACCGGGACCACGCAGCGGCGTGGTCGCGCGCCCTGCTCGCCGGGCTGGTCGCGGCCGTCGGCATCGCCGCCGGGATCATCCTGGGCGGGGCCCTCACCAGCGCCGTGGGCCTGACCGGGCTACCGGCCGACCTGGTGTCGGTCGTCCTGGTGAGCGCCCTGGTGCTCGGCCTTGTCCACCTGGCCCGCGGTCGGCGCACCTGGCACGACCTGGGCCTCACCGGCAACCGCTCCACGCTCGTCGGCGTCGGCACCGGGTTCGCGGCGGTCGCGGCGTGCGCCGCGGTGGTCCTGGGACCTGCGACGGCCGCGGGTCTGGTCACCTGGGGCCCGCTGGACCCGGGCCGGGTCGTGGTGTTCCTCGCCGTGAACACGGTGCTCGCGCTGCTGCTGGAGGCGTTCCCCGAGGAGCTCGCGCTGCGCGGCCTGGCGTGGACGGCGCTGCGGGAGCGGTACGGCCCGCACCTGACCGCAGCGGCCACCACCGCCGTCTTCCTGGTCACCGCCGTGCTGGCCTCCGTGCTCATCACCCTCCCGCAGGCGCTGGCCGGGGGGCAGGTGCGGCTGTCGCCCGTCGGGGAGGACCCGGTCGCCTACCTGGTGCTCGTGACCGTCCTCGGCCTGGCCCTGGGGTACGCCCGCGGGGCCACGCGCGTGCTGACCCTCGGCACCGCCGTGGGGGTGCACCTGGGCTACCTGACGGTCGTGCGGCTCACGTTCGCCGGGGCCGAGCGCGATGCCGGCTGGTCCATGACGCCCGCCACCGAGGGCGCCGTCCTGGTGATCCCGGGGTTCTTGGTGCTGGCCGCCGTGCTCCTGGCGGCCCTGGGTGCCCGCGCGCGCCGTCGGCGCCCCTGAGCCACCCTGGTCGGGTCGTGCGACCGCACGGACCCGAGGTGGGGAGGCACCGTGATGGACCTGAACCTGTGGTGGGACGGCTGGGAGCCGCTGATCCGCGTGGTCGTGATCGCGACCCTGGGGTACACGTGGCTGGTGGTGCTGCTGCGGGTCACCGGCCCGCGCAACATGGCGAAGATGACGCCGTTCGACTTCGTCCTCACCGTGACCCTGGGGTCGGCGTTCGGACGTGTGATCACCGCTGACGACGTCACCGTCACCGATGCGGTCGTGGCGTTCACGACCCTGGTGGCCCTCCAGTGGGTGATGGCCGAGCTCCGGCAACGGTCGGCCCGCTTCACCCGCCTGGTCGACAGCGGGCCGACCCTGCTCTACCACCAGGGTCGGCCCCTGCCCAGGGCCATGCGCCGGCACCGGTTCACCGACTCCGACCTGCACTCGGCGGCGCGCGAGCACGGCCACGGCTCCCTGGCGTCGGTCGAGGCGATCATCCTGCAGGCCGACGGGACGTTCGCCGTGATCGGCGGCGAGAAGATGGGCGACGGCTCCTCGGTGCTGCCCTACGCCTGAGAGGCCCCCAGCCGCACGGTGACGACCGCACCCTCACGCAGCAGGTGCCCGGGGGCCACCGTCCCCTCGACGCGGGTGCCGTCGACGTCCAGGTGCACCACCCCGGTGGACACGTGGTCGGGGTTCTCGACCTTGACCGTGACCCACGCCCCCCGGAACCGCCGGCGCGCCTCGAACCCGTCCCAGGTGGTCGGCAGGCACGGGTCGACCTCCAGGCCGTCCAGCGCCGGCCGGATCCCCAGGATGTGCTGGGTGACCCCGACGTACGTCCAGCTCGCGGTGCCCGTCAGCCACGGGTTGCGGGCCTGACCGAACCGTGGCGAGGTGGGCCCGTGGGTGAACTGGGCGTACACGTACGGCTCGGCCTGGTGCACCTCGGCGCTGTCGTTGTACCGGGCTGGCAGGTAGGAGCGGTAGTACTCGTAGGCGCGGTCGCCCCGGCCCAGCATCGCCTCGGCCACGATCGTCCAGGAGTTCGCGTGGCAGAAGATGCCGCCGTTCTCCTTGTGCCCCACGGGGAAGACCAGCAGGGACAGGCCCACGCCCTCCATGGGCTTGGTGTGCGGGGGGTCGCACAACGCCACCCCGTGCTCGCTCGCCAACCGGGTGTGCACCGAGTCCATGGCCGCCGTGGCCCGCTCGGGCTCGACCGCGCCGCTGATCACCGCCCACACGTTGGGCTCGAGGTAGATCTGCCCCTCGTCGGCCAGGTGCGACCCCAGGGCCGCACCCGTGGCCGAGATCCCACGGATGAACCACTGACCGTCCCAGGCCTTGTCGATCGCCGGGGCCAGGGCCTCCAGACGCTCGGCCGCCCAGGACGCGGCATCGGCCCGCCCCGACTCCAGCGCCAGCTCCCGCACCACACGCAACCCGTTGGCCAGCAGGAACGTGGAGAACATCGACTCGCCGGTGGTGCCGAACTGCAGGCAGTCGTTCCAGTCGGCCGCCAGGCCCTGCACCAGCCCGTTGTCACCGAGGTGATCCAGGGAGAACTGCAGCGCCTGCACCAGGTGACCGAACACGTCGGCCTCCCCGTGGTCGGCGTAGGGCAGCACCTGGTCCAGGTAGCCCAGGTCGCCGGTCTCGCGCACGAACGCCGCCACCGTGATCGGCAACCACAGGGCGTCGTCGGACCTGTACTGCTCCAGTGACGGGGTCGGCATGCGGCCCGGCACGTGCTCCAACGGCTTGACCAGGGGCATGCCCCCGCCCTCGGCGGTCTGCCCGGTCAGGATCAGGTCCAGACGCTCGCGCACCGCCTCGGGGATCGCGTGGATCACCGCGAGCATGTCCTGCACGGTGTCGCGGTACCCCAGCCCGTCCCGGTCCCCGGCCTCCACCAAGGACACCCCGCGGGACCAGTTGAACGTCATGTGCGTCTGGTAGGCGTGCCACACGTTGACCATCGAGTCGAGCTCGGGGTCGGGTGTGCGCACCTGCAACGGGGCGACGTGGTCGGCCCACTCCTGACGGATCGCGTCCAGCTCGGCCTGCACCCGCTCGGGGGTGGCGTACTCGGCGACCACCTCGCGGCCCGCCGGCAACGTCACCGGGGCGCCGGCGCTGGCGCGCGAGTCGGTCCACGGCTCGTCCGGTGACCCCACACCCAGGCAGAACACCACCTGACGGGACTCACCCGGGGCCAGCTCCAGGCGGGCGTGCAGCGACGCGCACGAGTTGTCGCCCACCGTCTCGCTGCCCGAGCACTCCCCCCGTTCGACCGCCCACGGCGCCGACGGCGTCCGGTACGGGCCGAGGAACGCGTCCCGGTCGGTGTCGAAGGACGCCACCGGGGCGCCCGCGAGCGCGAACCACAGCTCGCTGAACGCGTCCCGGGTGGAGTTGCGGCGGTGGATCATCCCGTCGGCGTAGGTCGCCTGGACCACGTACTGGGAGTACTGGAGGTTCTCCAGGTCCTGGCGGTAGTTCCACTCGTTGGCGAGCTCGGCGTAGGAGAACACCGACAGCCGGCGGGGCACCTGCCCGGTGTTGGTGACCGTCAGGGCCCAGTACTCGAACGCCTGGCCGCGAGGGATGAACGTCGTCATCTCGGAGTGGACGTCCCCGTAGTCGGCCTCGAACACCGAGTACCCCAGGCCGTGGCGCACCTTGGCGGTGTACGCGCCCTCACCGTCCAGCGGCTTGCCGACCGGCTGCCACGACGCCGACCAGAAGTCGCCCTCCGGCAGCGGGCCGGCGCCGTCGTCGTCGCGCAGGTACACGAACCGGCCCGGCTCGTCGACCGGCACACCGTTGAACCGCATGCGCAGCACCCGGCCCGTACCCCCGGAGCGGAAGAACGAGTAGCCGCCGGAGTTCTGGGTGGTGATCCCGCCGTACAGGCGTGAACCCAGGTAGTTGATCCACGACCGGGGCGTGTCCGGCCGGGTGATCACGTACTCGCGAGCCGCGTCGTCGAAGTACCCGTAACGCATCGTTGCGTCCTCCACAGGGGGCTGCGGGAAGGTCCCGGGGTGATGGCCGCCCCCTGGACGTCGTGGGCCATCACCCCGGGACGTTCACAGACGCGCGGTGACCTGCACCGTCGCGCCCGCAGGGGCGTAGGGCACCTCGTTGCCGTCCACGTCGACGCCGTCGACGGTCAGGCGCGCACGTGACCCGGGTGCCCCGGAGTTCTCGACGGTGATCTCGTACGTGGCACCACGCACCACCCGGCGCACCGTGAACGAGGGGACGTCCGGGCCGATCTGCGGGTCGACGACCAGCCCCTCGTACCCGGGACGCACACCCAGCAGGTGCTGGCTGACGGCCACGAAGTTCCACGCCGCGGTACCGGTGAGCCAGGAGTTCTTGGCCTCCCCGTGCCGGGGCGCCTCCTTGCCGGCGATCATCTGGGCGTACACGTACGGCTCGAGCCGGTGCACGTCGCTGATGTCCTCCCGGTAGGCGGGGGTGATGCGCCGGTAGTAGTCGAACGCCCGCTCACCCCGACCCAGCACCGTCTCGCCGATGATGACCCACGGGTTGTTGTGGCAGAAGATGCCGCCGTTCTCCTTGTACCCGGGCGGGTAGGTGGAGACCTCACCCATGCTCACCCGGTAGGTCCGGTAGGCGGGGTACTGCAGGACCATGCCGTGGTCGGTGGCGAGCATCTCGCCGACCGCGTCCAGCGCCTGCACCGCCGGCCCCGACACCTGCCCGTCGGGTCCCGTCCGCACCCCGATGCCGGCCATGACGGCCACGCCCTGGGGCTCGATCCAGATCTTGCCCTCGGTGTCCTCGTGGGTGCCGATCTTGTTGCCGTCGTAGTCGTAGGCGCGCAGGAACCACTGCCCGTCCCACCCGTGGGTCAGGACCGCCTCGCGCATCTCCTCGACCGACTGGCGGGCCTTGGCCGCGACCTCCGGCAACGCGCGCCGGTCGGCGAGCTCGGCGTACTCGGCCCCGTAGAGGACGAACTGGGCCGCGATGAACAGCGACTCCGCCGCCCCGCCGGACTGGTTCTCGGTCGTCTGGAACGACTCACCCGGTTCGGTCGAGAAGCAGTTCAGGTTCAGGCAGTCGTTCCAGTCGGCACGCCCGATGAGCGGCAGCCCGTGGGGGCCGAGGTGGTTGACCGTGAACTCGAACGACCGCGTCAGGTGCTCGAACAGCGGCACCTCGGACCCCGGCTCGTTGTCGAACGGCACCTGCTCGTCCAGGATCGACCAGTCGCCGGTCTCCTTGACGTAGGCCGCGACCCCCGCGATCAGCCACAACGGGTCGTCGTTGAAGCCGGACCCGATGTCGTTGTTCCCCCGCTTGGTCAGCGGCTGGTACTGGTGGTAGGCCGACCCGTCGGGGAACTGGGTCGCGGCGATGTCCAGGATCCGCTCCCGCGCCCGCTCGGGCACCAGGTGCACGAACCCGAGCAGGTCCTGGTTGGAGTCCCGGAACCCCATGCCCCGGCCGATTCCCGTCTCGAAGAACGACGCCGACCGCGACATGTTGAACGTGACCATGCACTGGTACTGGTTCCAGATGTTGACCATCCGGTCCAGCTTCTCGTCGGTGGACCGCACCGAGTACCGCGACAGCAGCTCGGTCCAGTAGGCGCCCAGGGCCTCGAACGCGGCGTCCACCTGCTCGGTGGTCGCGAACCGGCCCAGCAGCGCGTGGGCACGACCCCGGTCCACGAGCTGGTGGGCGTCGTCGGCCCACTTGCCCTCGGGCGGGTTCTCGACGTACCCGAGCACGAACGTCAGCGTCCGCGACTCCCCCGGCGCCAGGTCCACGTCCAGCTGGTGGGAGCCGATCGGGTACCAGCCCGAGGCCACCGACCCCGTCGACCGCCCGGCGCGCGGCACCGCCGCCTCACCCAGGCTGTTGTACGCACCGACGAAGGCGTCCCGGTCGGTGTCGAAGCCGGCCGCCCGGGCGTTCACACCGAACACCGCGTAGTGGTTGCGGCGCTCGCGGTACTCGGTCTTGTGGTAGATCGCGCTGCCGTGGGGGCCGTCGAGCTCGACCTCGACCTCGGCCAGCGACAGGTTGCGCTGGTAGTTGGTCTGGTCGTCCTGGGCGTTCCAGAGGCAGAACTCCACGAACGAGAACGCCTTGACCGACTTGGGTGCGTCGCTGGTGTTGGTGAGGGTGACCCGCTGGACCTCGGCGTCCTCACCGAGGGGGACGAACACGAGGGTCTCGGCCCGCAGCCCCCCGCGCTCGGCGGTGATGCGGGTGTAGCCCAGTCCGTGGCGCGTCTCGAAGTGGTCCAGGTCGGCCTTGACCGGCATCCACGACGGCGTCCACACGTCGCCGTCGTCGTTGAGGTACAGGTAGCGCCCCCCGGCGTCGACGGGGACGTTGTTGTACCTGTAGCGCGTCAGGCGACGCATCTTCGCGTCGCGGTAGAACGCGTACCCACCGGCCTGGTGGGAGATCAGCGAGAAGAACTGCTCGGACCCGAGGTAGTTGATCCACGGGTACGGCGTGTGCGGCGTCGTGATGACGTACTCGCGGGATTCGTCGTCGAAGTGCCCGTAACGCATGGTGATGCCTCTCGTGGACGGGTGGAGGTCGTGGGCGGGGCCCGGGCGACCACGTGGTCCGCAGCGTCCCGTGGCGGGAGCGCTCCCACTTACGGGTAGGAACTATATCGCTCCCACTCCGCGAGCGGGAGGCCCCAGGTCCCGACCCGCGCAGGTGACGTAGGTCCGTTCCCCCGTGCGCGGGCCCCCACCTAGCCTGCGCACAAGGGCCGCTCCAACGAGGGAGAACCGTCATGGACCAGGTACACCCGACCCGGATCCGCACAGTGGCCCTGGTGGGCCACAGCGGCGTCGGCAAGACGACGCTCGCCGAGGCCTTGCTGCACCGGGCGGGCGCCACCACCAGGCGCGGCACGGTCGAGGACGGCACGACCGTGTGCGACACCGAACCGGAGGAGATCCGCCGCGGCATCTCGATCGGCCTCGCGGTCGCGCCCTTCACCTGGACGGCGGACGACGGCGAGGCGTACGAGGTCACCTTGCTGGACACCCCCGGCTACGCCGACTTCGCGGGCGCCGTCGACGCCGCCCTGTCCGTGGCCGACCTCGCGCTGGTGGTGGTCAGCGCGGTCGACGGGGTGCAGGTCGGCACCCGGGCCGTGTGGGACCTGTGCGCCGCCCGCGGCATCCCCCGCATGCTGTTCGTCACCAAGGAGGACAAGCCCCGGGCATGCTTCGCACGCGTGCTGGCCGAGCTGCGCGCCGAGCTCGGACCCCACGTGGTGCCCCTGGAGCTGCCCGTCGGTGAGGAGGGCGACCTGCACGGGATCGCCGACGTCCTGTCCGATCAGAACCTCACCTACCATTCCGACGGCACCCACCACACCGACCCCATGCCACCCGGGCTCGCCGCCCAGGAGCAGGCCCTGCACGACCAGGTCACCGAGGAGATCGTCGCCGGAGACGACGAGCAGCTCGAACGGTACCTCGCCGGGGAGCTGCCCAGCGTCGCGGACCTCGGCCGCGCCCTGGCCCACGAGGTCCTCACCTGCAGCGCCTTCCCGGTGCTCCTCGGGTCGGCCACCACGGGGGTGGGCGTCGACCGGCTCGCGGACCTGGTCTGCGAGCTGGGGCCCGGCCCACGTCCCGTCACGGTCGAGCTCGCCGGCCACCCGGACGGACCGCTCACCGTCACCCCCGATCCGGACGCGGAGCCTCTCGCCCACGTGTTCCGCACCGTCGCCGACCCCTACGTGGGGCAGGTCTCGCTGCTCAAGGTGATCAGCGGCACCCTGCGGGAGGACGACCGCCTGGTCAACACCACCACGGGCGTCGAGGAGCGGTTGCACGGGCTGTTCCGCCTGCGCGGCACCACGCACCTGCCCACGTCGGCCGTGACCACCGGGCAGGTCGCGGCCGTGCCCAAGCTCAGCGCGACACCGACCGGGTCCTTGCTCGCACCACGCGGGCACGGCGTCCGGATGCCGCTGACCCCACCGCGACCGCACGTGTACGCCACCGCACTGGTACCCCTCACCCAGGCCGACGACGACAAGCTGTCCGGCGCACTGGCGCGCCTGTGCGCCGAGGACCCCACCCTCTGCGTCGAACGCCTGGCCGCGCCCGCGGGCGCCGGGCACGCCCAGACGGTGCTGCGCGGACTCGGCGACGTGCACCTCGCGGTCGCGCTCGAGCGCCTCGAGCGCAAGCTCGGGGTCAGGGTCAGGACCGAGCCGGTCCAGGTCGCCTACCGGGAGACGATCGCCGCGGCGGCCGACGTCGAGGGCAAGGTGAAGAAGCAGTCCGGAGGGCACGGCCAGTTCGCCGTCGTCCGGTTGCGCGTCCGGCCCCTGACGCGCGGGGAGGGGCTGGTGTTCCGCAGCACCGTGGTGGGTGGGTCCGTGCCACGGTCCTACCTGCCGTCCGTCGAGCGCGGGATCCGCGAGGCGATGGCCGACGGCGGGCCCCGCGGGTACCCGGTGGTGGACCTGGAGGTCGAGTGCCACGACGGGCGCGCCCACGCCGTGGACTCCTCCGACATGGCGTTCCGCAACGCCGCGGCCCACGGCCTGCGCCAGGCGCTCGCCCACGCCGGCACGGTCGTCCTCGAGCCGGTCGACGAGGTCGCGGTGGTCGTCCCGAGCGAGCTGCAGGGCGAGGTGCTGGGGGACCTCTCGGCCCGCCGGGGCCGCATCACCGGTTCGGACGTCCTGCCTGACGGGTCGTGCCGCATCGCCGCCCACGTCCCCAGGGCCGAGCTCACCCGGTACCTGCTGGACCTGCGGTCCCTGACGGGCGGGCGGGGAACGTTCACCTCCAGGTACAGCCACGACGACGTCGTCCCCGGGCACCTGGTCCACCGGGTGGGCGCCGACGCGGGCTGACCCACCGGATGCCGGGAGCGGACGGGCGTGTTGTGCTGGTGAGGGACGACCACCCGGAGGAGCCCCCGATGACCCGACGCCCCGTACTCACCCTCACCTGCGCCGCAGTCCTCGCACTGGCGGCCTGCACCACCGACCCCGACATCGGTGAGGAGTTCACGCCCGGGCCGCAGGACGACATGGGCGAAGGCCTCGCCGAGGACAGCGACCCCCCGCTCGACGAGGACCCGACCGCCGACGACGGCGCCGCGGTGGACGAGGACGGGCAGACCGCCGTCCCGGGCGCCGGGCCCTCCCCCGGGCCCGGCGAGTGCGTGACGCTCACCGTCGAGGAGGACGGCCTGTTCGCCGTCGCCGACGCCGGCACCATGAGCGTGGCCACCACCGACGAGGGCCTGGTCCTGGCGACCACCCAGCCGGCGGGCGGGTGGGAGACCCGGGTCGTGAACGACCTGGGTGACACGATCGAGGTGGTGTTCCAGCGCGAGGGCGTGATCCTCGAGGTCGAGGCCGTGCAGGACGGGGACGAGATCGCGGCCGAGCTGTGCCGGTGACGCCCGTCCGCCCGCGGCCGGGCCGGGCGTAGGGTCGGTTCGTGCCCCTGATCGAACGCCACGCCCTGGATGCCCGCCTGCGCCGCGTGACCGTCGCCCGCGTCGAACCCCGGGGGGCGGGCATGCGCCGGGTCGTGTTCGAGGGGCCGGACCTGGACGACCTGGTGTTCCACGGACCCAGCGACCACGCCAAGGTGTTCTTCCCGACCGAGCCCGACGGGGAACCGGCCGTGCCCACGGAGGGCTTCACCTCACGCAACGACCCCCGGTACGTGTGCCGGGAGTACACCGTCCGACGGGACGTCGACGGCACCGGCCTGGTCATGGGCATGGCCCTGCACGAGGACGGGCCGGCCGGACGGTGGGCGGCGGCGGCAGAACCGGGCCGGGTGCTGGGCGTGTACGGACCCAAGACGTCCAAGGTGCCGCCCCTGGACCTGGACGGGTACCTGCTGGTCGCAGACCTCACCGGGCTGCCCGCGGTCACGAACTGGTTGGGGATGCTCGCCGACCGCCCCGGGCGCGTGCACGTCGTGGTCGAGGTCCAGGGCCCCGAGGAGCAGGTCGAGCTGCCGACCCGTGACGGGGTGACCGTCACCTGGGTGCACCGCGGCGCCACGCCGCCGGGCACCGGCACCCACCTGCGGGACGCCGTCGCCGCCACGCCGCTGCCCAGCACCCGGCCGTGGGTGTGGGCCGGTGCCGAGGCCTCCGTCGTCCGGGACGTCCGCCGCGACCTGCTGGCCCGGTCCGTGGAGCGGCAGAACCTGTCGATGACCGGGTACTGGCGTGCCGGGGTCCCGAACTTCGACCACAAGGCGCCCCTCGACGACGCGTCCTGACGGCGGCTCTTCAGCCCGTGCAGATCGCGACGGGGTGGCCGTCGACGCGGTGGACGGGGATGTGCATGTCGTAGACGTCGCGCAGCACGTCGGTGCGGACGATCCGGTCCGGTGGACCCTGGTGCACGACGACCCCGTCGCGCATCGCCACGAGGTGGTCGCTGTAGCGGGCGGCGACGTTGACGTCGTGCAGGACCATGACCACGGTCCGGCCCAGCTCGTCGGCCGTGCGACGTACCAGACGCATCATGGCGACCTGGTGGCGCATGTCCAGGTTGTTGAGCGGCTCGTCCAGGAGCACGTAGTCGGTGTCCTGGCACAGCACCATCGCGACGAACGCGCGCTGCCGCTGCCCCCCGGACAGCTCGTCCAGGTACCGCTCGGCCAGGTCGGTCAGCTCGAGGAACTCCAGGGCCCGGCACACGTGGAGCTCGTCGTCGGGGGTGGGCCGGCCCTTGGACCACGGGTAGCGACCGAACGCCACCAGGTCGCGGACGGTCAGGCGGGCGGTCAGGTGGTTGTCCTGACGGAGCGTGGCGAGCCGTCGCGCGAGCACGTCGCTGCGGGTGGTGTGCACGTCCATGCCGTCGACGTGGACCGTGCCCCCGTCGGCCTCGAGGAGCCGACCGGCGATCGACAGGAGCGTGGACTTCCCGGCGCCGTTGGGACCGATGACGGAGGTGACCCCACCGCGTGGGATCAGCAGGTCCACGCCGTCGACCACGCGGGTCGTGCCGTAGGTCTTGGTCGCCCGGACGATCTCGATCATCGTCGGCTCCCTCGTAGCAGCAGGGCGATGAACACCAGACCTCCCACGAACTCGATGATGACGCTGAGCGCGGTGTTCAGGGCGAACACCCGCTCCAGGACGGTCTGCCCGCCGATCAGGCACACCGCGGCGACCAGGACCGCCACGGGCACCACGACACGGTGCTGGTGGCCGGCGGCCAGCTGGTAGGCCACGCTCACGACCAGCAGCCCGAAGAACGTCACGGGCCCGACCAGAGCGGTCGACACCGACACCAGCACCGCCACCACGACCAGCACGGTCGTCACCACGCGGGCGTGGTCCACACCGAGGCCGATCGCGGTCTGGCGGCCGAGCAGCAGGACGTCCAGGTCGTGCCGCACCCGCCACGCGACCGCCGACGCGCCGGCGACCAGGAGCGTCGCCGCACCCAGGAGGGTCGGGTCGACGGCGTTGAAGCTCGCGAACAGGGCGTCCTGGAGGACGGCGAACTCGTTCGGGTCCATCAGGCGGTGCATCATCCGGGAGAGGCTGGTGAACAGCACCCCCAGCACCACCCCGACGAGCAGCAGCAGGTGCAGGCTGCGACGCGCGCCGGTGAACAGCCACCGGAACAGCAGCCCGGCGAGCGCCACCATGAGCAGGGTCTCGACGACGAATGCCAGGCGGGGGTCGACCCCGGCGAGCCGGGCGCTTCCGAGGGTGAAGACCAGAACCGTCTGGATCAGCACGTACAACGAGTCGAACCCCATGATCGAGGGCGTGAGGATCCGGTTGTCGGTGACGGTCTGGAACAGGACGGTGGAGACCGCGACCGCGTAGGCCACCAGCAGGAGGGCCGCGAGCCGCACCCCGCGGAACGGCAGGACGAAGTCCCACGCACCGCGCGCCTGGAGGGTCATGAACGCCACGGTCGCGGCCACGAGCAGCAGGGCGAGGGTCGCCAGCACGCGCCGGTTGCGCCGGGAGGCCGCAGCGCGTCGCGTCACGGAGGGTGCGCCCGGGACGGGTGCGGCGCCCGCGTGGGCCCTGCTCGGGTCAGGCAGCACGGGAACCGCGCCGCAGCAGGAGGTACAGGAACACGACCGCGCCGAGCACACCGACGACGACCCCCACGGGGACCTCGTACGGGTAGCGGATGGTTCGTCCGACCAGGTCGCAGACGAGGACCAGGCCGGCGCCGCCGAGCGCGACGAACGGGGCGGTGCGGCGCACGTTGTCGCCGACCAGCAGCGAGACGACGTTCGGGACGACGAGACCGAGGAACGGGATGATCCCCACGGTGACCACGACGACGGCGCTGACGAGGGAGACGATCACCAGACCGAGGGTCATGGTGGCCCGGTACCCGAGGCCGAGGTTGGTGCTGAACGCCTCACCGAGGCCCGCGACCGTGAAGCGGTCCGCCGCGAGGTAGGCGACGAGGGTGAGCGCCGCGGTGATCCACAGCATCTCGTACCGCCCGCGCAGGACCCCGGAGAAGTCGCCGGTCATCCACACCCCGAGGGACTGCAGCAGGTCGGTGCGGTAGGCGACGAACGTGGTGACGGCGCTGATGACGCCGCCGAGCATGATGCCGATCAGGGGGACGACGAGCACCGACCGCAGCGGGACCGCCTGCAGGATGCGCAGGAACAGCGCCGTCCCGGCGAGGGCGAACAGGGCCGCGACACCCATCTTGGCGGGCAGCGGCATGCCGGGAGCCAGGAGGGTGACGGTGAGGATGCCGAGCGCTGCGGACTCGGTGGTCCCCACCGTGGAGGGTTCCACGAACCGGTTCCGCACCAGGATCTGCATGATCATCCCCGCGATGGCGACGGCGGCGCCCGCGAGGAGGGTCGCCACGGTGCGGGGCACCCGTGAGACGAGCAGCATCAGGACCGCCCGCCCGTCGTCGTCCGGGTTGGTCACCGCGGACCAGAGCCCTGCCGGCGTGAGGTCACCGACCCCGACGAACAGGCTCACCACGCCGAGGCAGGCCACGACCACGGCCCCGACCCCGAGCAGGCGCCCTGCACCCCGCTGCGCGGGTGCGGTGGTGGATGCGGGCGCCGGTCCGGTGACGGGGGCCGTGGTCGTGACAGTCATCAGCGGTCGAACGCGCCTGCGACCTCGTCGACGACGCGCTGGAGGGTGCCCAGTCCGCCGTTGATGATGTACCAGTCGACGGGGTCGACGTAGTGGACCTGGTTCTCGCTCCACGCGGTGGTGGTCGCGACGAGCTCGTTGTCCAGGACCTGCTCGGCGGCGGCACCGGCCTCGCCGGTGGCGGCGTCACGGTCGACGACGACGAGCCAGTCGGGGTCGGTCTCGGCGATGAGCTCGAAGCTGATGGCCTCGCCGTGGGTGGCCTCCTCGACGTCCTCGATGGCGGGGGTCACGCCCAGCTCGTCGTGCAGGAACCCGAACCGGGACCCAGGGCCGTAGGCCGTCACCTCGCCGCCGGCGGTGAGGACGATGAGCGCCTCACCCGCGTCGGCGGTGATCTCACGGGTCCGGGTGATGCCGGCGTCGAGGTCGGCGATCAGGCGGTCGACCTCGGCCTCCACGTCGAAGATCTGCCCGAGGATGCGCGAGTTGTCCTCGATGCTGGTGCGGAAGTCGGCCCAGTCGTTGGACAGGTCGATGGTGGGCGCGATCTTGTCGAGCTCGGGCAGCGCGCTGGAGGACCGTCCGGCGACGATGATCAGGTCGGGCCGGGCGGCGTTGACGGCCTCGTAGTCGGGCTCGAAGAGGGTGCCGATGTCGAGGTGGTCGTCGGTGTCGTAGGCGGCGAGGCGCCCGGGGAGGTTCGACTTGGGCACGCCGTCGACGCCGATGCCCAGGACGTCGAGGGTGTCGAGGGTGGCGAGGTCGAAGGTGAGGACGACCTCGGGGTTGACCGGGACGGTCGTCTCACCCTGCGCGTGAGTGACGGTGACCTCGGCCGGCTCGTCGACGGTGGCCCCGCGGGCGTCGGGCGTGGGGTCCGCGGTCTCTGCGGTGGCGTCCGCGCAGGCGGTCAGGCCGAGGGCGAGGACGGCGGCGAGGGCGAGCCCTGCGGTGGGGCGCCCGAGGGCGCGGCTCCGGGTGGCGGTCATGCGGCTCCGTTCAGTGAGGTTAGGCTTGCCTTGCTCAGGCCAGCGAAGGTTAGCCTAACCAACTACATCCTGTGCAACTCCCGACGTGAGGACACCCGTGACCGCACCAGCCAGCGAGACCGCGACCGACGCCCTGACCTCGGACGGCGCGACCGCCCCGGACCCCGTGCGCCGCGTCCCGCACCCGCCCACGGCGCGACGCCTCACGGTCTCCGCCGTCCAGGACCTGGGCCCCAGGCTGCGTCGGGTCACGTTGACGGGCTCCGACCTGGCGGGCTTCCGGGCGTGGGGGCCCCTGGACCACGTGAAGGTGTTCTTCCCGGGGCCGCAGGGCCTGGTCGTGCCGGTCGTCGAGGAGGGTCGGTGGGTGAACCGCGAGGACCCCGCCCTGCTGCACCGGGACTACACGGTGCGCACCTTCGACCCCACCGTCGGGCTCGTCCTGGACATGGTCGTGCACGACCACGGTCCCGCCGGCCGCTGGACCGCCCGGGCCGCGCCGGGACAGGAGCTCGCCACGCTCGGGCCCCGCGGTTCGGCGCTGCCGCCCCTGGACCGGGACCGGTACGTCCTCGCCGCGGACGAGACGGGGCTGCCGGCCCTGCTCAACTGGCTGGACCGTCTGCCCACGACCGCGGACGTCGTCGCGCACGTCGAGGTGCAGGACGAGGCCGACGAGCTCCCCGAGGAGGCCCTCGGCGGGCACCGGGTGACCTGGCACCACCGTCGCGGCGCCGCGCCGGGCACCACGACCCTGCTCCCGGACGCGGTCGCCGGTACGCCCCTGGGCGACGGCACGGTGTGGGCGTGGGCCGCGGGTGAGACCGCAGCCGTGCGCGCGATCCGCACCGGCCTGGCCGCACGCGGCCTGCGCCGCGACTCGTTCGCCATGACGGGCTACTGGAGGCGTGGGGTGGCGAACTTCGACCACCACTCACCGGAGGCGTGACCCGGCACCGCGGGCCGGGTCACGCCTGCGCGGGGCCCGTCCTGCCCGGGCACGGGTTCGTCGGGCACCCGGTGACGACCCCGGACGAGGAACCTGTGCCGTGGCGCCAGCAGCCACACGACCGCGAAGATGCCGGTGGCGACGAGCACGACCGACGCACCGGCAGGCCAGCCCAGGCCCCAGGACAGGCCGAGCCCGACGACGGCCGCGACGGCACCCGTGGCGGCCGCGGCCGCCATCATCGGCACGAGTCGGTCGGTGAGCATGCGTGCCGTCGCGGGCGGGGTGATGAGGAGGGCGAGCACCAGGACCGTCCCGATCGTCTGGACGGAGATCACCACTGCCACCGTGATCAGGACGTACAGGACCACGTCGAGGGTGAGCACCGGCAACCCGGCCGCTCGCGCGGACTCCCGGTCCAGGCTCACCGCCACCAGCTCCTTGTGCAGCGCGGCGGTGACGACGAGCAGGACGAGAGCGCTGCCGAGGACGGTCACCACGTCCGCCTCGGTGACCCCGGTGACGGAGCCGACGAGGAACTGCTGGAGGGAACCGGTGTACCCCGGCGCCCTGGAGACCAGCACGATGCCCAGGGCGAACGCGCCCACGAAGAAGACGCCGATGACCGCGTCGTCACGGAGCCGTCGGTGCTGGGCCACCAGGGCGATCAGCACCGCGGTGACGACGCCGGACACCACCCCGCCGAGGACCAAGGACCCCTGCAGGAGGAACGCCACCGCGAGCCCGGGCAGCACCGCGTGGGCGACCGCGTCGCCCGCGAAGGCCATGCCGCGCAGCACGACGTGGCAGCCGATCACACCGCACACGATGCTGGCGGCGACGGCCACGAGCGCGGCCTTGGTGACGTAGGTCAGCTCGGGGACGAGCAACGCCTGGAGGAACTCGAGCGCGGCGCTCATGACGCCACCTCCGGCACGCGCGGCGCCGGACGCTCCACGAGACCGAGGGCGACGAGCAGCGGCGACCGCTCGGACACCCCGAACGTGCGCATCCAGGTGGCGGGGTCCCTCAGCTCGCCGGGTCGACCCGATGCGACGACCGTGCGGTTCAGCAGGCAGAGCCGGTCGCACGTCGCGACGGCGTCCACGAGGTCGTGGGTGGACATCAGCACCGCGGTGCCACCGGCGCACAGGTGGTGCAGCAGGTCGGTGAGCAGCTCTTGCGTCGGCGCGTCGAGCCCCGTCCATGGTTCGTCGAGGAGCAGGAGGCTGGGACGGCGGGCCAGGGCCCGTGCCACCAGGACGCGCTGACGCTGCCCCCCGGACAGCTCTCCGACCGTGCGGCGCCGCAGGTGCGACATCGCCACCCGGTCCAGCGCCTCACGCACCGCGCGGTGGTGGTCGACGGTGGGCTGCCGCAGGAACCCCACGGCACGGACGAGCCCGGACATCACGACCTGCTCGACGGACACCGGGTAGTCCCACGCGAACTCGTGCCGCTGGGGGACGTACCCGACGGTGGCCGGTGCGCCTGGCACGTGGACCTGCCCGTGCACGTGCCGGACGAGGCCGAGGACGGCGCGGACGAGCGTCGTCTTGCCGGCGCCGTTGGGCCCGGCGAGACCGACGAGCTCGCCCCGCCGGACGACGAGGTCCACGTCGTGCAGGACCGGACGCCCACCGAGACGCACGGTGAGGTCCTCGACGCGGAGCACCTCGTCCTCGGTGGCCGCGACGGCCGTGGGCGTGCGCGGGCTGCGGGCCGTGGAGGTCACCGCGCGACCTCAGGTGCCTGGTCCCGCTCGGCGAGCGCCCGTGCG
>NZ_AXCZ01000464.1 GCF_000767165.1 Cellulomonas bogoriensis 69B4 = DSM 16987 | reverse complement strand
GCATACCCGCGGAACGGGTCCAGGGCGGCGTGCTCCACGGTCCCGGTGAACCCCTCGGGCTGGGCGGCCAACCACCTGGAGTAGGCGGTCCCAGACCGGCCAGGGACCACGTCCAGCAACCGCGCCTGGACGTTCCCGGCCTGGTCGCGGGTCAGGTCGACCATCGAGATCACCGCCCGGTCCCCACCGTGGTGCGAGGGCTTCCAGATGTGCTCGTCGACCCCCAGGGTGACCACCCCGTCCATCCGGGCCGGGTCCGCCAGGCGCCGGATCGCCTCGGCCTCGATCGCGTCCCAGGCCGTGTGCCAGTCCACACCCAGGTGGCGGGCCAACGCGGCGACGGTGGTGTCGTCGTGGGCCAGCGCGTCAGTCGCCCAGGTGATCGCCCGGACAGTGAGCTTGGCCCGCGGCGCGATCAACTCGTGGGTCTCGGAGAACGTCGCGACCGCGCACCCCGCGACGGGGCAGCGCCAGACCCGCTTGCG
>NZ_AXCZ01000463.1 GCF_000767165.1 Cellulomonas bogoriensis 69B4 = DSM 16987 | reverse complement strand
ACCTGCTGTGGGCGGTGTGGCGGTCGACCGGGCTGGACGAGGTGTGGCGGCGCAGCGCCCTGGCCGGGGGACCCGGCGGAGCGCGCGCCGACCGCGACCTGGACGCGGTCCTGGCGCTCTTCCGGGCTGCCGAGACCTTCGTCGACCGGTTCCCCCAGGCGCCACCCTCGGCGTTCCTGGACCACGTCGCGGCCCAGGACCTGCCGGCGGACACGATCGCCGCGCACGGCGACACGGCTGGGTCGGTGTCCCTGCTGACCCCCGCGGGGGCGGCCGGAGGGGAGTGGGACGTGGTGGTCGTCGCCGGTGTGCAGGAGGGCACCTGGCCGGACCTCCGCCTCCGCGACTCCCTGCTGGGGGCCCAGCACCTGGTGGACGTCCTCGCCGGGCGCAGCGCCCCACCCGGCGGGGACGGCCTCACCGGCCGCGTCGCCGGAGAGGAGGCGCGGGCCACGGTCCTCGACGACGAGCTGCGCGCCTTCGCGG
>NZ_AXCZ01000481.1 GCF_000767165.1 Cellulomonas bogoriensis 69B4 = DSM 16987 | reverse complement strand
CACACCGCTCGCGGCGGGCGGCGACGGGTCCGCCGAGGAGGTGCTGCTCTCCGGCGCGCGGCTCGTCGCACGCAGCTTCGCTGACGCGCTGGGGGCCGCGCTCACGCACACCGAGCTGCCCGACCTCGTCGTCGCCTACCTGCCCGTGACGGACGACGTGGGCCACGAGCTCGTCGGGCTCCTGGACCCGGACGCGGACCTGCCGCACGCTGCCCGCACGCGCGCGTGGGAGCTCGTCGCAGCTGCGTACCAGCTCGCGGACGACCTCCTCGGGATGGTCGTGCGCCGTGCGGGGGCCGACGACACGGTCGTCGTGTCCGCCGACCACGGCATGGCGCCGGTGCGGACGACCTTCTATCCGAACAACGTGCTGGTCAGCGCCGGTCTCGCGGTCA
>NZ_AXCZ01000458.1 GCF_000767165.1 Cellulomonas bogoriensis 69B4 = DSM 16987 | reverse complement strand
CGCCCCCCCGCCCGAGCCCCGCGCCGTCGGCGAGAACGTGAGTTTCTGCCGAGATCGTGACTTTGAGTTCACGTTCTCGAGCGAAACTCACGATCTCGCGGCCGCGGGCGCGGGCGCGGGCGCTGGTGGGTGGTGGGCCAGGGCGGGTCAGGTAGGGCTGGGTGGGGCGGGTCCGGGGGGCGTGGGTAGGTGGTGGGTCAGGTCAGGGCTGGTGGGGGGTGACGTGGCCGGTGAGGTGGGGTCGGCCGGTGCGGCGGTTCCACACCTGGTAGCCGTACCCGTCGCCGTCGGGGGCGACCCGCACGGCGACGGTGGTGGGCAGGACGACGGGCTTGGCGAACTGCACGTCCCACCGGTACGCCTCGCCGCGGGCGGGGCCGACGGCGGCCAGGGCCCGCGCGGCGGTGTACATGCCGTGGGCGATGGTGCGGGGGAACCCGAAGGCCTTCGCCGCCAGCCGTGAGGTGTGGATGGGGTTGCGGTCCCCGGACACCGCCGCGTACCGGCGGG
>NZ_AXCZ01000454.1 GCF_000767165.1 Cellulomonas bogoriensis 69B4 = DSM 16987 | reverse complement strand
CGCTCGGCCCTCGCCGCCGCGGTCACCGGTGCTGCCGCTGCCGAGGCCGAGCTCGGCGTTCAGGCCACCGGCCGCCAGGTCGCGACGCAGGTCCGGCAGTGCGGCGCGCAGCGCCTCCCTGGCCTGCTCACCGGCACCGACCAGCTCGATCCGGACGCCGTCGCCGCTGATGTGCGCGACGACCCGCACCGGGCCGTACGTGTCGGGGTCGACCCGCACGGTCATGACGTGCTGGCCCTCACCGGCGGCCCGCAGGCCGACCAGCCGGGCACCCAGCTGGTCGATCAGGGCCCTGGCCTGCTCAGGGACGACGGCCGGCTGGGCCGCAGAAGCCGGCTGGGCGGTGGACGAGGTGCTCGCCGGTGCCTGACCGTCGGCCACAGGGGTCATCCCTGCGGGGATCGCGACGGCATCGGCACGCGCCGGCTCCACCGGTGCAGGCACGCCGGTGACCGTCGCGACGGGCCCGGGCTGTGCCGGGACGGCGACCGTGGCAGGGGCGACCGCCCGGGTGAGTGCGGCGGG
>NZ_AXCZ01000453.1 GCF_000767165.1 Cellulomonas bogoriensis 69B4 = DSM 16987 | reverse complement strand
GCCTGCCGTTCCTGAACGTGCCGGTCGGTACCTCTCGGCGCGTGTAACTACGTCTTGAAGAGTCACCCGTTGCTTCCGGAGTGCCCACTTGGCTGCGCCCTTACCGACGAGGGATCCAACCATTGTCAGTGCGCCGATCCCGCTAGATACCGCCCGGAGGTGGCCGGCTCAGGTGCGGCTGGCTGCGCAGTCGCGGGTGGTGTGGTCAGCAGCGTGACCGCCAGGCTCAATGCAGCCACGACCGCCGGCGGTCGCAGGAGCGACGTGAAACGGGAATCGGTGAGTGCGAGCACGCTGACCCCTGACGTGAGGCGTCGGGGACCGATCGGCAGCTCACCTCCCGGCGAGCACGGGTTCGCCGGTGGTCAACTCGTGCCCCCGCAATCCCCGTCTCTCGCAGAGGTGACCGGTCAAGACCCTAGGGTCACGAGCAGTCACGATGGGGCACTCTGGCGAACAATCACCCGATCGGCCCAGTGCCACCGCGCTGCTCGCCCGGTGGCCACGACGTGCGCCCCACCCCCGC
>NZ_AXCZ01000452.1 GCF_000767165.1 Cellulomonas bogoriensis 69B4 = DSM 16987 | reverse complement strand
AGGCGTGGGCGCGGGCCGAGGGCGCGGCGCGCCGCGGCAGGTGAGGGCGGGCCCCCGCGACCCGGCTGCTAGCCTGCCCGCTCGTACACATGTTCGGAGGTGCCTGTGATCGCGTCGGTGCGGGGAACCGTCCTGGAGGTGCGGCTGGACGCCGCCGTCCTGGAGGTCGGTGGTGTCGGGTTGCACGTCATCGCCACCCCGGCGACGTTGGCGACCTTGCGCACCGGAGAGCAGGGACGGCTGTGGACGTCCCTGGTGGTGCGCGAGGACTCGCTGACGCTGTACGGGTTCGCCGACGCCGACGAGCGCGAGGTGTTCGAGGTCGTGCAGACGGTCAGCGGGGTGGGCCCGCGCCTGGCGCTGGCGATGCTCGCCGTGCACCCTCCGGACGTGCTCCGGTCGGCCGTCGCCGGCGAGGACCTCGCCGCGCTCCAGCGGGTGCCCGGGATCGGTCGTAAGGGTGCCCAGCGCCTGGTGCTCGAGCTCGGCGAGAAGCTCGGCCCGGTGCGGGGAGGCGCCGCTGCGG
>NZ_AXCZ01000450.1 GCF_000767165.1 Cellulomonas bogoriensis 69B4 = DSM 16987 | reverse complement strand
CCCTCGAAGCCGCGACCGCACCCGCCGCCACGCCCGAGGACGTCGTCCGCGCCTGGTTCACCGCCGCCGCCCGCAGCGCCGCGGCCGGCAACCACCGGCTCGCCACCGCCCTGGCCGGGGTACGCCTGCCCGACGAGGTACGCACCAGCCTGCTCGAGGGTCACCGTCAGACCTCCGCCCCCCTGCACCGTGCCGTCACCGACATGGGCGTCCCGGACCCCGACGCGGCGCTCACGCTCGTCACCGCCGCCGTGAACGTCTGCATCACCCAGGTCGAGGCCGGGGCACCACCCGACCTGGAGGCCCGGCGCGCGGCGGCGTTCACCCTCGGCGGGCTCACCGCGCTGGCCTCCCGCACCTGAGGTAGGTCCCGTTCGCGTCACCTTCGACCCGCCGGCCGTATCGTGGGACGGATGGCCACCTACACCGACCACCTGCGCGAGCGCGGCGAGGACGGCGTGGCTCGGCTGCTGCAGGTGCGGCCCGACCTGGCCACCCCACCCCCCGCCAACCTGCGGGCCGCCGCCGCCCGCG
>NZ_AXCZ01000448.1 GCF_000767165.1 Cellulomonas bogoriensis 69B4 = DSM 16987 | reverse complement strand
CCCGACCCCGGCGTGCTGGCCGCCCTACGGGCCCGGCAGCACGACGTCGTGACCGTCGCCCAGCTGCTCGGTGCCGGGGCGGACCGGGCGTGGATCCACCGACAGGTGGCCGCCGGTCACTGGCGGCGCCTGCACCTCGGGGTGCTCGTGACGCACTCCGGGCCCGTGGCCTGGGCGTCCCGCGGTCGGGCGGCACTGCTCTCAGCGGGGGCCGGTGCCGTGCTGAGCCACGCCTCGGCGGCGTACCTGCACGGGTGGGCACCGGCCCCGTCCCGCATCGAGGTGCTCATCCCCCACGGCCGTCGGCCCCGGACCAGGACGGACGTCACCATTCGTCGGCGTCGAGAGGCGCCGGTCGTGCGCCGCGTCCGCGGGCTGGCCGTCACGGCTGCTCCTGACACCGTCCTGGACCTGGTCGCGGGCGCCGGCGGGGACGACGACGCCCTCGGGTGGGTGTGCGCCGCGGTCCGGGCCGGGACACCCCCGGGTGCGGTGGTCGCCAGGGCCGCCTCGAGGCAGCGGTTGGCTCGACGCGGGCT
>NZ_AXCZ01000035.1 GCF_000767165.1 Cellulomonas bogoriensis 69B4 = DSM 16987 | reverse complement strand
GGGCGGCGTGCCGGTCGGCGACGCGGTCCAGGACGACCGCGGCGAGCGCCAGGGCCGCGAGGGCACCGACGACCGCCGGCAACCAGGCGTCGGGCACCAGGCCCGCGTCGTCGGGGATGAACGGGAGGGCTGCGAGACCGGCGACGCACACCAGGGTCACGAGCGCCAGCGTCCACGTGTCGCGCAGCCGCTGGGCGAACCGTCCCCGTGTGCGTCCGGTGCTGGTGTCCGGGTGGGGGTCCATGCCCCAGACCATCCCAGTCGGCGGCCGTGGCGTGCCGTCGTCCACAGGGTCGAGATTCACCCGTTCGGCGTAGCGCCCGCCGGTGCGGGAGCCCCCAAGTTCCTCGTGAGCCCCCGGTCGCCCGGAAGCCCCCGGTCGCCCGGAAGCCCGCGGTCGCCCGGAAGCCCGCGGCCCGAACGGGACCGATCTGTTACGGAAACCGTTACTGATCGGTCCCACTCGGGCGTGCGGGCGTGTGGGCGTGCGGGCGGGCGTGCGGGGTGGGGGTGTGTCGGGTGTCAGGGGGTGATGGTGACGGTGACGGGGGTGGGGGCCTCGACGGTGCGGGAGACGGTGCACGAGCGGTCGTGGGAGACCTGGACGGCGCGCGGGAGCGCGGCGCGTGCGGCGTCCCCAGCCTCGCCGTCGGGGAACCGCACCGTGAAGGTGAGGGTGATGTCCTTGAGGATGTTGCCGTCCTCCCCGCGGACGTTCTCGGCACCGACGACGGCCTCGAACACCTCGGGCTCGGCGCGTCGGCCGGTGATCGTGTCGACGTCCACCGCGGAGCACCCGCCGATCGCGGCGAGCAGCAGCTCGACCGGGGTGAAGTCGTCGGACGCGGCACCGGTGGTCATCTGCAGCTCACCGCCACGGGCGTTGCGGGCGAGGTAGGTGCCCGTCCGGACGCGTTCGATCCGGACCTCGCGGTGCGTGCCGTCGGCCATGATCTGCCCCTCTTCGCTCGGACGTCAGGTGGTGGGCCCGGTGGTGCGGGCCCACCACGATCATGCCCGGCGGCGGTCAGGTGCGCGCCGGTCGTCTCACTCGGACGGTGCGGCGGCCCGGAGCTTGTCGAGCAGGGGGCCGGCGGCCGTGTCGAGGAACTCCTGCTGCTTCTCGTCACCGACCTGGATGAACGCCAGGTCGGTGAAGCCGGCCTCCCAGTAGACGGACGCGGCCTCGACGATGGCGTCCAGGTCGGGACCGCAGGGGATCGCCTCGGCGACGTTCTCCGGCGTGACGAACTGGGTGGCGCCCTCGAACGCCTCGGTGGTGGGCAGGTCGGCGTTCACCTTCCACCCACCGGCGAACCACCGGAACTGGTCGTGTGCGCGTGCGGTCGCGGCGTCGATGTCGGGGTCCCACGAGATCGGGATCTGACCGATCTTGCGCGACGGACCGGCGCCGGCGTCCTGCCGTGCCTGGTCCCAACGCTGCAGGATCGACGCCTCCGGCTCGGTGGTGACCAGGTGGTCGGCCAGGGGCGCGAACCGTTCGATGGACTGGGGGCCGGAGACCGCCACACCCACCTCGACGGGGTTCTCGGGCCGGTCCCACAGGTAGGCGGAGTCCACCCGGAAGTGCTGCCCGTCGAACGTCAGGCGCTCGCCCTCGAGCAGCAGCCGGATGATCTCGACGGCCTCCTGGAGCATGTCGTGGCGCTCACCGACGGACGGCCACCGCTGCCCGACGACGTGCTCGTTGAGGTTCTCGCCCGCGCCCAGGTTCAGCTGGAACCGGCCACCGCTCAGCACACCCATGGTCGCGGCCTGCTGCGCGACCACCGCGGGGTGGTACCGCAGGATGGGGCAGGTCACGAACGACATGAGCTCGATGCTGTCCGTGGCCTGCGCGACCCCGCCGAGCACCGACCACACGAACGGGGCATGACCCTGGGAGTCCAACCACGGGAAGTAGTGGTCGCTGGCGACCTCGAAGTCGAACCCGGCCCGCTCCGCGGCTCCCGCGTAGCGCACGAGGTCACGGGGACCGCTCTGCTCGGTCATCAACGTGTACCCGAATCTCATGCATCCAGGCTCACACCGCCGCCCCGCATCGGCATCCTGAACGTGGGAGCGATCCAGGACGCGGGGTCGGCGCGGGTCAACGCGGGGCGTTGAGCGCCTCGAGCAGCTCGCCGGCCCGGTCGCTCGCGACGACGTAGCTGCGGCGGCCCCCGCGCAGGCGCATGACCACCCCGGTGCCCGGCCGGACGAGCAACGCCATGCGTCCGCCGCCCAGGGACCGCAACCCCAGCCCTCCGGAACGCAGGGCGCTGAGGGGCTCGACCTCGGCGCCCTCCAGCTCGCTCCACGGGATCTGGCGGTGCCAGATGCTGAACCCGAGCCGGAGCTCCAGCTCCACACCGTCAGGGCCGACCCGGACGACGGACGACATCAGGGCGCACCCCACGCACAGCGCCAGGCCGAACAGCGATGCCCCGATCAGTCCCGCACGCTCGCCGCCGGTCGACATGTCCGGCAACCCGGCGATCAGGATGGACGCCGTCAACCCCACGCCGAACACCACGAGCAGGACGGTGAGCGCCCGGGTCGTGTACCTGACCTCGCAGAACGTCATACCGCCCCTCACCCGGCCGCACCTCGAGTGATCCCGGCCCCGTTCGGCGCTCCCGTTGGGTGGAACCACGGTGCGCCGAGGATGACGTCGACGTCTCGCCTGAGCGCGTCAGGATCGGTGTTCGTGAGGAGGACCGCCGCACCGAGCCGGCCGTCGGGCGCCGTCGCGAACTCGGTGTGGACGACGAACTCCCCGTCCGAGCCGAGTGCGGACACCACGCGCTCGTTCAGCTCATGCGCGGCCACGGCCTGCGGCTTGTCGGCCGGCAGGGTCCACCCGCCCAGCACCTGGCCCCGTTCGAACCCGAGCAGGGGCCCCAGGTAGTGGCCCGCCTGGACGGGACGGACGTCGCCCTGGCGCACCATCGCGTTGACGTGCCCGAGGGGGCCGTTCACGAACTCCTCGACCTGCCACCCCGTCTCACCGTCGTGCCGTGCCAACCACCCGAGGACGGCGTCGGCGTCGGCGAGCACCTCGACGCCCCGTGAGTTCGCCTCGCGTCGTGGCTTCACCACGGCGGGGAGCCCGACGGTCGCGATCACGTGATCGGCGACGGCACGGGAGGACGTGACGGCCGGTTCGAAGGTCAGGTGCCGCGGGACGGGGACGCCGGCGGCCTCGAGCCGATCCTTCATCAGCACCTTGTCGCGGTACCCCTGAAGGTGCTCGGGGTGCCGTGGCGGAAGGCCGATGACCGCGCGCAGCCGTGCGCACTCGAGCAGGCAGTACTCGTCGTTGCTGACGACCTCTGCGGCACCTCCGGACCGCACGACGGACTCCCACTGGTCGCGTCCGGCGCGCACGACCTCGACCGACGCGTCGACATCCTCACGCAGCACGGCCGCCGGGTCGGCGTCGGTGAGGACCACGACCTCGAACAGGTCGCGCGGGAACGCCTCGGCGGGGTCGGTCGTGAGGGGCTGACGAGAGTGGAGCACGAACACGCGCCGGGTCGGCTCTGCGGGGACCGGCTCCATCGTCATCTGCTGCCTTCCAGTAACGGTGCGTCCATGGGGCCGCTGCCGAACGGTTGGGTGCGCCCGCTCGTTCCGACAGTCATGGGAGTGCACCTCTCGTGACGGGTTGCGGCGTGCTGCGCCAGTTCGCCACGGCGCCGAGTGTTCCCGCGCCCATCGCTACCAGACCGACGGCGACGAGCGCCGTGCCTGCGGCTGTGACGTCGATGAACCCCGCGCCGATGAACCCAGCGAACACCGTGGACTGCAGGATCAGCACGTAGGAGGGCATGCGGTGGGGGCGGTACTCGGCCCGCACCTGCTTCATCAGGAAACCGGCCATGAGAGTGTTCTGCACCCCGTTGGCGATGCCGACGACGAGGGCGGCGACGACCAGCTGCCAGGCGGTCTGCGCCACCCCGAGGCCGGCGATGGCCACACCGATCACCGCGGCGGCGAGCGAGGCGCCGGCGGGCTCCCCGAAGCGCCCCGCATGCTTGGCGAGGAGCAGCGGACCGGCGACCAGTCCGACGCTGAGGCCGGCGACCACTGCCCCATAGGTCGTGGCCTCGAGCTCGAGCTCGGACCGCACGCGGACGATGAGGAGCACGTTCAGCGCGGACGTCACCAGGACCGTGACGATCAGGGGGGCCAGGGCGCGCGCGACGCGAGGCGTCCTGAGCAGACCGACGACGTCGAGGCCTTTGCGACCGCCGGGCACGGTCTCCCGCCCGACGTCGGGGCCGACGAGGGAACGTTGGGCGAGCAGCACCCCCGGAGCGGCGAGCAGCATGAGGGCCGCCAAGATCAGCAGGCCGCGGGTCCCGGAGGACAGCGCGAACAGTGCGGCACCGAGCAACGGACCGACGACGTAGCCGAGGTTCCGCACGGTCTGCACGACGCGGTTGGCCCCGTCGAGGGCAGCCTCGGACGACATCACGGCGGGCAGGGCGACCAGGACCGCCGACCACAGCATCGCCCCGAGGCAGCCGAGTGCCGCTGACACGGCCAGGTACCCCCACAGTTCGTTCAGCACCGAGGCCGCGGCGATGAGGAGAGCCTCGGCGAGGAAGATCGCGCCGATCACCTGCCTCGCCCCGATTGCTGCGAGCACCCGAGGTGCCAGCGGTCCGGCCAGGATCCCCCCGGCGAGACCGGCCGCCAGCAGGGCGGAGATGTGGGCGGGCGACTCGGGAGACCCGTCGGCGAGGCGGAGGGCGAACGCGACCTGGGCGGCCTCGTCACCGAAGCTCCCGAAGAACAGCGCGGCGCACGCCCCGACGACGGCGACGCGGGGGCGCGCAGTGCGCGGGCGGGACGTGGTCAGAGCGCACCCCCTCGCGCGAGCGCCCCGAGGAGGAGCTCGCCCATGCAGGGGACGGGGTCGTCGACACCGAGCTCGGGGACCTCGTCCGGCCCGTCAAGAGTGAGAGCCATGCTGACCGCCCACCTCTCAGTCGTTGACTGGCGCCCGGTCAACCTAGGTGCGTGCGACAGGTGGCGCAAGCAGCCTCTTGGGCGCCGAGCGTCGTCCATTCCGGCTTCTCACCGCCCCGTGACCAGCCTGATGTGGTCACCGGAGCGGGTGGTGCCGTTCTCAGCCGAGGGACGGCTCGGGAGGAGAGGCGAGGGTCACGACCCAGCTGCCAGGAACGGTGCGTACATGAGGCGTCCGGCGTTGACGGCGACGAGCTCGTCGTGGACCTCGATGCCGTCTTCCAGGACGCGGCGTCGCAGGACGTTGCGTCGGGTGAACACCCCGGGGGCGTCGTTGGTCATGATGTGGTCGGCTTCGTAGACCTCGAACTGTGCGGCGACGGGCCGGTCGGCGTACCAGCGTCCGTGCAGGTGGGTGTCGGTGACCTGGACGGACAGGCGGAACGTCAGGGGTGTGGGGTTGTCGACCTGCAGGTCGAGCGCGGGCCAGGCGCAGGTGGCGCCGCTGCCGAACGGTTGGGTGCGCCCGTTGTCGGGGAACACGTCGTAGGAGTGCCGCCACCGTTCGGTGACCACCAGGGGCGTGTGCAGCGTCACCCAGAACAGCAGGTTGGTGAACTGGCACATGCCGCCGCCGGTCCCGGCGCGCAGCCTGCCGTGGTCCAGGACCAGCCCGTCGACGAACCCGCGTCGGGCCGACGGTGACCCCACCTGGCGCCAGAACGACAGGCGCTGACCTGGTCCCAGGGCCAGGCCGTCGAGCCGCGCGGCGGCGATCCGCAGGTTGGTGACCTTGCCACGCTGCAGCGCCATGTCCAGACCGGCGAGTTCGCGCATCAGGGGGGTGGCGTGCTCGGCGGCCAGGTCCGGGCAGGTCTCGGGCGGGACGTGCCGCAACCGGTACCGGGGGTGGGCCCACTGCCAGGTGCGCAGCGCGCGGCGGGCCGCCGGACCCAGGTGCTCGTGGGCGCTGCGCCCCAGGGGGCCGGTCACCTCCAGCGCGCGGCGGACGACGTCCCGCGGTGAGCGGCTGCGCGCGTACCCGGCCATGACGCCCCGTCCTGCACGCCCGTGCCGACGACGGGGTGCGTCCCCGAACGTAGTCGCCTGGGGGTGGGCGGCCCAGGGGCCTGGGTCATGATGGCGCCCTGCGCCCGAGAGGATCATGCGCATCACTTGGTCAAGTTCCCGGCAGTGATGTGGCGGTTCTGAGGGATCCTTGGGGTGGCGTCAGGTGTCCAGAGTGAGGATGGGGTCACCTCCTCGGCGGCGGTGCCGTCACGGTCGCTACCTGAGTTGTCGCAACTTCTTGATCAGGCACGCGGCCTCCTCCTCTGTGATCTCCCAGTCGTCATTCGCTCTCATGGCCTCATCGAGCCACGGGCGGACCTCAGCAAGAGCGCGGTGACAGTCATACATGGCATCGACGAACTCCCGGACTCGGTCTTCGCGGATGGTCTGGGCCAATGCTTCGCCTCGAGGGCCACCCCCTGCGACCGCCGCGACTCCGCCGAGCACGAGGTGCCGGTACGCCTGCGCCGTTGTGAGTGCTGCTACCGCTCGGTCGACGGCGCGACGCTTATCCGAGCGCTCGTCGATCCAGCCCTTGACCCATGGGCCTGCCAACGATCCCAGTAGCGCACCAACCAGAGCGAGTGTCGGTGCGGCAAGATCGGTCCAGGTCATCGCGCCACCATCCAAGACATCCTTCACGCCGCATACCTCGGCGCCATCGACTCCATCTGCTCCATGACCAGCCCGATGGCAGCAGGCTGCTTGTCCGGCGGGTAGTCGTACTTCACGAGCAGCCGCTTGATCGACGACCGGAGCTTCGCCTTGACGTCGTCCCGGACGGTCCAGTCCGTCTTGACGTCCCGTCGCATGATCCCGACCAGCTCGCGCGCGATGTCGGCCAGCACGCCCTCACCCTGAACCTCGACGGCTGACTCGTTCGACGCGACGGCGTCGTAGAACGCGAGCTCGTCCTCGTCGAGCGGCGGCGAGAACCGCGCACCACGGTCCGCCTCGTGCGCCACCTCGTGCGCCAGCTCGATCATCGCCGCCACCACCTCGGCGGCGGTGAGCTGCTGGTTCGTGTACTTCGCCATGATCTCCAGCAGTCGCTCGGAGAACGCACGCTGCCGGACGAGGTTGTGCCGCGACACGCGCCGACTCTCCTCGGCCACGAGCCGACGCAGCGCCTCGATCGCCAGGTGCGGTCGCTCCGCCTCGTGGATGCGCGCGATGACGTCGGGCGTGAGGTCGCTCAGCGAGGGCCGTTCCATCCCAGCCGCTCCGTAGATGTCGAGCACCTCGCTCGACACGACGGCACCGGCCACGAGCTGGTTAAGCATCCGCTGGACGTCGTCGGACACCGGCTCGCCCCGCGCCTGGCGCTCCTCAGCGTCGAACTTCGCCATCCAGACGCGCACCTCTTCGTAGAAGCGCACCTCGTCGCGCAGGCCCGCGACGGCGTCGGCCCGGCCGGCGATGGCCCAGGCCCGGGCTAGCCGCCCAGCCTCCTGGCGGTACCGAACAGCGAGCGTCTCCTCCCCTTCCGCCACCTGGTTGCCGGGCGTCGAAGGGCTACGGAGGTGGTCGACTGTCGACATGACGGCGGCGATCCGACGGCGCGGCTCACCGTGCGCCCAGTCCGCCCGGCGGTCATGGCCCGCGATGCACTCGCGCACACGGGCGACAAGCTCCAGCACGAGCTCCGCAGCCTCGTCGACGGAGCGGCCGATGGGTTTGGCCTCCTGGTCGGTCTCCGTGTACTCGGCGAGTGCCTTCGCCAGGTTCTCCGCCAGCGGCGCGTAGGCCACCAGCAGGCCGTCCTGCTTCCCGCGGAAGGTGCGGTTGACCCGCGCGAGCGTCTGCATGAGCAGCGCGCCCTTGAGCGGCCGGTCGAGGTAGAGGGTGTGCAGCGGGGGCGCGTCGAACCCCGTGAGCATCATGTCCTTGACGATCACGATCTCGAGCTCGTCGTCGGGGTCCTTGAGGCGCGCCTTGACGGCCGCGTTGGCGGAGTCCCGGCGCACGTGGTCCGAGACAGGCGGGCCGTCAGCCGCCGTACCGGAGTAGACGACCTTGATGACGCCGCGGTCGAGCTCGTCCGAGTGCCACTCCGGACGCAGCCGCACGATCTCGTCGTAGAGGCGCGCACAGATCTCCCGCGTCGCGCCGACGACGAGCGCCTTGCCCGGGACGCTCGGGTTCTCCAACGTCCCGAGCACGGCGCGCATCGCCTCGCGCCGGTCCTCCCAGTGGGCGACGAGGTCCTCCGCGAGCGCCGCCAGCCGCTGCGGTGCCCCGTACACGGCGTTGACCACGGCGACGGACTTCTCGATCCGGTCACGCTCGACGTCGTCCAGCCCGGCGGCGGCCTCATCCGCTGCCGCGTCGATGTCGTCCTCGGTGAGCCCCTCGGCCATCTGGACCTTCACGAGCCGGCTCTCGAAGTACACCGGCACCGTCGCGCCGTCCTCGACGGCGCGCGTGAGGTCGTAGATGTCGATGTAGTCGCCGAACACCTCCCGCGTGTTGCGGTCCTCGAAGGAGATCGGCGTTCCGGTGAAGGCGATCAGCGTCGCGCGCGGCAGGGCGTCACGAAGGTGGCGGGCGTACCCGTCGAGGTCGTCATAGTGGCTGCGGTGCGCCTCGTCGACGATGACGACGATGTTCGACCGGTCGGACAGCAGCGGGTGGTCGTACCCACCGAGGCGCTCGGCGTCCGTGCGGCCGAACTTCTGGAGCGTGGTGAAGTAGATGCCGCCGGACATCCGGCCGGACAGCGCCTGCCGGAGCTCCTCACGCCGACGCACCTGGACCGGCTGCTCGGGCAGCAGCCTGGAGCGCGCGAAGGTCTCGTAGAGCTGCCCGTCGAGCTCGTTGCGGTCCGTGACGACGACGATCGTCGGGTTGCGCAGCGATGGGTGGCGCAGCACGTGGTTCGCGTACAGCTCCATCTCCATGGACTTGCCCGAGCCCTGCGTGTGCCAGACGACGCCGGCCTTGCCGTCGCTCTGCACCGCCTGGACAGTCGTGCCCACGGCCTTGGTGACGGCGAAGTACTGGTGCGGCTTGGCGATGCGCTTGACCAGGCCGTCGTCGCCGCCGTCGTCGAAGGCGACGAAGCCGCGGACGAGCTGGAGGAACCGCTCCTGGTTGAACAGGCCCCACAGGAGCGTGTCGAGGGCGGTCTCGCCCTCGTCCCGGTCCGCGGGGCTGACGACGCGTCCGTCGTCGTCGACGTTCCAGGGGGCGAAGTGGTGCAGCGGCGTGAACGGCGTGCCGTACTTGGCGCTGATCCCGTCGCTCGCGACGGTGAGAACGGCGAAGCGGAACGCGAGGGGAAACTCCCGCAGGTACGTCTGCAGCTGGGCGTGCGCAGCGGCGACGTCGGCGTGCGCACCGCCGGCGCGCTTCAGCTCGACGATCGCGACGGGCATGCCGTTGACGTAGAGAACGACGTCGAAGCGTCGCTCGTGCTCGCCTTGGACGATCGTCACCTGGTTCACCGCGAGCCAGTCGTTCTCGTCGGGTTCGGTGCTGAGCAGGCGGATGGTGGGTGTCTGCTCCTGACCGGTGTCGTCGATGTAGGAGACTCCGCGGAAGCCCTCGGTGAGCATCGTGTGGATGCGGTGGTTCTCGGTGATCGCGTCCTGCGAGGCCGGTGCGGTGATGATCGCGAATGCCTGGTCGAGGTACGACGGCGGGACCGTCGGGTTGAGCCGCCGCATCGCCTCGCGCAGCCGGCCGGGGACGAGCAGCTCGCCCCACGACTCACGCTCCCCCGACCCGGGCGCGATGTCGGCGCCGGCGCGCGGCTGCCACATGAGCTCACCCAGGGTGTCGAGGACGAGGTGCTCCCAGACGTCTTCGTGCAGGCTCATTGCTCCTCCACCGTGGTGTCGAGCGGTACCGGTCGGTCGAGGGAGCCACTGATAGGACGGCGCCGAACGCGCTGGATCATAGGTTTCCCAGCGGGAAACGTATGACGTCGGTGGTCTCGCCCTGAACGCCATAGGTTTCCCGTCGTGCGTCGGACGGCTCGTCGCACCGGCTGCTCGTAGCTGTTGCCCTCGCGCTCACTCACCGTCGACTCCTCGGGGGGCGTTGCCGCTCAACGTCCGGCTCTGGCGGTACTCGAGGGCCTCGGGGACCTCCTCGAACGACAGCACCTCGCCGGCGAGGTCCCGCAGGTGCTCAAGGGCCTCGTGCGGGGTGGCGTAGAAGAACTCCCGCCGCAGGTTGACGCGGTTCACGCGGCGGTCGGCGAGCCGTTGGTGCATCGCCGCCTCGATGCCGACGGCGTCGTCGGAGAAGAACAGGGCGTGCACGTCGAACCCGAACGGGACCGAGGCGTCGCCGAGCTCGCGGACCCGGTCCATCGGGTCGAGGCGCCGGGTCATACCCACCTTGATCATGCCGTCACCCATGGAGCCGATGTTCGAGATGACGTACACGTACCCGGCGCGCTGGTTCGCGGTGCGGTAGTCGACGTCCTCGATGGCTCGGTCGACGTCGGCGAGCTGCGCCTCCATGCGGGCTGCCGCCTCGTCGTCGCCCTTGGCACGAAGAGCAGCCAGCGCGTTGAGGTAGTGCTCACGCTCCTTCGTGAGCTTCTCGCGCGCCCGCGCCATCTCCTGCTCGACCTTGCGCTGCTCGCGCAGCACTTCACGCGCGGCGCGCTCGGCCTCCTTCTCCTCCTCCACCTTCGCCAGGTAGTCAGCGCTCAGACGCATCTCGTCGATTCGCACCTTGTGGTAGTGCCGGGAGACTCGGATGCTCATCGAGGTGCCCAGCTTGGCAATGGTGGCCGCCGTCTTCTCGAGGCGGTCGATACTGGCGGCAAGACGATGCGGCCGCAGCGCACGGACGAGAGCGTCGGCCTCGGCGTTGTATGCGCGGAGCATGAGCTTCGACGTCTGCGACACCATCCGGCGGCCCTCGCCAGCCGAGCCATTGACGGTCCAGCCAGTCGCAGCCTCGATCGCTCCGCCGTCCTTGCGTGCCATGGCTTTGATCCGGCCACGCAGAGCCGTGAGCCGCTCGCGGTAGGCGTCGGCGTTCTGGAGGGGGTGCTGGTACTCGTAGACGCCGACCTCCTGGAGGAGTGCCGTCTCCTCGAGCTCGACGACCCGACTCCGGACGTCCGCGAGCGCTCGCTCTGCGACGGCCTGCTCGTCGGCGATCCGACCCAGACGGTCGGCGTGCGCCTGCTCAGCGCGTGCGAGCTCCGCGCCCATCTCGGCGAGGCGGGCGGCGTGGGCGGCATGGTCGGCCTCCAGCCGCGCGGCAGCGGCGGCACGCTCGCGCTCGATGCTGACGGCGTCCATGGCGCCGACCCGCGCGAGCTCCGTCTCGAGCGACGACACCTCGGTGCGCAGGGTCTCAAGTTCCTCGGCCAGCTCGCGGGCGTGCCTGCGCACACCGAACAGGGGTAGGTCGCCAGAACTCTTCTGATCGCGGTCCCCGCGCCGACGCCCTTCACCGTCGGGAATGGGCGACGACGGCGCGTCGGACACGGCGGGAGCCGACGGCGCCGCCTCGGTAACCGGTACCCAGAACTGCCAGTCCGCAGGTGGCGCCGGCCAGTCGGCCGGCGGGCGCCAGCCGGGCGGTGGGCTCCAGCCCTCCGGCGGAGGCGGCCAATTGGGCGGCGGGTTCCAGCGGTACTCGGTCATGACGACTCCTGACTACGGCTGACGAACCCGCGCGCGGTGCTGTCGGCCACGGGCCTTGCACTGCTCTGCGTGGTGCAATCACGTCGCATCGGCGACCACCGCCTCTGCGTCGCGGACGCGCATCCGACCGGACATCAAGGCCGGGAGAAGGGCGTCGCGCGTGGCGGCAAGTTGGATGTTCTCGGCACGCGCCGCGCCAGCACGACGAACTGCAGCGGTGACGCCGCTCTGGACCTCAGCGGCGAGTTCGGTCGGGTCGCCGACGAGAGTCATGAGCATCTCCGCAGGTCGCACACGCTGGTGGCTCCCCGACGTGCCAGCCACCATTCCGGCCAGCGTCGCTGAGAACGCCGGCTGGGCGACCAGAGCCCAAAGGACGGCGGTGGTGATCTCCTTCGGTTCGAGCACGACGAACTCTGTCGACGCGAGAACCGGCAACTCACCGATCTGGGGGACCTCCCAGACACGCGGGAAGCGCGGGTTCAGCTTCGACACGAGCACTGCGGGCGTGCTCACAAGGAACTTGTTGCTCTTGATTGTCGACGGGTCGACCCGCTCGGGTCCCTGCGCGGCGTCGAAGGCGGGGAGGCTGTAGTGGTCGACCAAAGTCGCACCCGTTGACTCAGGTGCCACCGACCTTCGTGCGTGCTCAGCGAGCGACGCGAGCGGTACCGACGCTGGCGCCGTCGACGCCAAGGCGATCGCCAACGCGTCGGCGGTGGTGGCGAGGCGGGTGTTGGCGGCGATCTTGTCGTCGAGCGCGCCCAGCACCTCCGCGATCGCCCGCTGCTCCGCGAGCGGTGGGACCAAGACCTCCACGCCCGCGATGTAGTTCCGGTTCAACATCGGCTGAACGCTGCCGGAGTCATAGCCCTTGAGGTCAATCGACTCGAAGAGGTGGAAGACCCAGCGCGGCACGTTGTCCTTGAAATCAGCCACGTAGAGGGTGGTGTTCAGTGGCCAAAAGTCGGTGGCACACCAGGTCGGTTCACCAAGGTTGGTGGCTCGACCGACAACCATCCCAGGACCTCGCACGGGGCCTTCAACGTGGGATCCGGCGACGGAGCCAGCTGACAGAACGGGGTACGGCCCCGGCTTACGCATGCGGGTCGGTAGGTCAAAACCACGTCGCAGCTCAACCACGTCAGCCAGCGAACGCCGCGACCACTCAGCCACGGGCCCGCCCCAGCTGCTCGCGCACGACCTTCTCCAGGCGTGCGGACTCGTCGAAGGCGGCGAAGAGCTCGCTCGTCAGCCGCTGGATCTTCTCCTCGATCGGCTCTCCGTCGTCCTCGACCTCAGCCGCGCCGACGTACCGGCCCGGCGTCAGGACGTAGTCGGCGGCCTTGATCTCCGCGAGCGTCGCCGACTTGCAGAAGCCGGGGACGTCCTCGTATTCGATCCCGGCGTCGTCGGCCGACTTGGTTCCGCGCCACGCGTGGAACGTGTCGGCGATCTTCGCGATGTCCTCGTCGGACAGCGCGCGCTCGGCACGGTCGACCATGTGCCCGAGGTTCCGGGCATCGATGAAGAGCACCTGCCCGGTGCGGTCGACCGACCCCTTGGCCCCAGCCGTCTTGTCCTTCGCGAAGAACCACACGCACACCGGGATGCCGGTCGAGCGGAACAGCTGCGTCGGTAGCGCCACCATGCAGGACACGAGGTCCGCCTCGACGATCCGCGCGCGGATCTCCCCCTCGCCGCCGGAGTTCGTCGACATCGACCCGTTCGCCATCACGACACCGGCGGAACCGCCCGGCGCCAGCTTGGCGAGGATGTGCTGGATCCACGCGTAGTTCGCGTTCCGCTCCGGCGGCACCCCGTAGCGCCACCGGGGGTCGGACTCGCTGCGCGCCCATGCCTTGACATTGAACGGCGGGTTGGCGAGCACGTAGTCCATCTCGACGTCCGGGTGGACGTCACGGGCGAACGTGTCCTGCCACTTCGTGCCCAGGTTCGCGTTGAGCCCGTGCACGGCGAGGTTCATCTTCGCCATGCGCCACGTGCGCTCGTTGAGCTCCTGCCCGTAGACGGAGATCGCCTGGAGGTCGGCGTTGTGCTGCTCGAGGAACTTCTCCGTCTGCACGAACATGCCGCCCGACCCGCAGCACGGGTCGTACACCCGACCCCGGTACGGCTCGAGGACGTCGACGAGCACTCGAACCACGTGCCGCGGGGTGTAGAACTCCCCGCCCCGCTTGCCCTCCGCCGCAGCGAAGTTGCCGAGGAAGTACTCGTAGACCTCGCCCAGCAGGTCGCGGGCCTTCGTCTGTCCGTCACCGGCGAAGCGCGCGTCGTTGAACAGGTCGATGAGCTCACCGAGGCGCCGCTGGTCGACGTTGTCGCGGTTGTAGATGCGCGGCAGCGTGCCGACCAGCGACGCGTTGGACCCCATGATGTGGTCCATCGCTCCGTCGACGAGCTCACCGATCGTCTGCCCGGGCTGGCCCATCGCCGGGGCGAGGCCCTTGGCGTTCTCCGCGAGGTAGCGCCAGCGCGCCGTCGGCGGGACCCAGAACACGCCCGCGCCGGTGTACTCGTCGCGGTCGTCGAGCAGGTTCTCGATCTGGTCCTCCCGGTACCCCTGATCGGTCAGCTCGGCGCGGATCTGCTCGCGACGCTCGTCGAACGCGTCCGAGACGTACTTGAGGAACACCAGCCCGAGGATCACGTCCTTGTACTGCGAGGCGTCCATCGAACCGCGAAGCCGGTCGGCCGCCTTCCACAGCGTGTCCTTGAGCTCCTTCATCGTCATGGGGGCCGACGGGTCGACGACCCGCTTCTTCCTCGGTGGCATGGTCAGCCTTCCTGTCCGTGGTGAAGATCGTCACGATCGGGGATGGGGTTGAGGGTCAGGCCGCCGGTGCTGACACCGTCGAGCAAGGCGGCAGTGAGGTCGTCCAGCGCGTCCGCACGCGCCGTGAGCGAGTGGTGCAGATCAACGATCGTCCGCAGCGCGGCGTCGACAGCAGCCGTCTGCCCGGCGGGGACCAGTCGCACAGGCCAGCTGCGCCATGCAAACCGCGACGGTGCGGACCGGATGGCGTGGGCGAGTAGGTGGGGTGTCAGGCCCTTGGCCTGGTCCGCGACCACCCGCAGCACGCGGGCCGGCTGCGCCACCACCGCCAAGCCCAGATCGTCCACCACCGCGCCCGGCCCGGAGCAGAAGACCACGTCACCGGGCTCGGTGTAACGGCCGGACGGGTAGGCGACGCTGAAGCTCACGCGGTCAAGGGTGCGCTCACCGACGCGCCGCCGACCCGCGATCTCGTCCGTGCCGATCACCCGCACCTCGCCGTCCGGCACGATGTCGTCCGGATCTATCGTGGTGCCCGGCACGGTGCGCACGGCACCCGTGCGCACCAGCTCACCCAGCGTGGTCGTCACGACACCACCGTGCTCGCCCTGCGACACGTCCAAGGTCACGGCAGGGACCGGCGCAGTCACAGCGGTCGCCAGCTCCTCGATGATCACCGCGAGCTCCGCAGGGCTGCGTCGTGGCCGCCGCGCGGGAGGTGCCACGGTCACGAGATCGCCCCCCGCGGCCTGGACGCTGCTCGCAGGGACAAGTCGAGCGAACCGGAACGCGTGCCGGCGCGCGGCCTCGCGGTCGCCAAGCGCTGCGACGACGTCCGTCACCACGTCCTCGACCGCCCCCGGGTCCAGTCGCTGCCCCGTGAGATCCGCGAGGGCGACCCAACGGTCCTCGGCCCGCACCGTGGCCTGGGCGGGTCCCAGCACCCAGACCCCCAAGGCCTGGCGAGACCGTGCCGGCCACAACCCCGCAGGCAGCCGGACCATGGCCCGCACCCTTCCCGTCCGCAGCACATCGGCCCGAACGTTCGCGACCTCAGGCGTCCGGGCCCGGTCAGTCAGTGCGGACGCAGGCCCGACGACGACCGCCCGGTGGTCCTCATCCATCGTGAGCGCGATCCGCTCGACCGTCTCGATGACCTCCCGGTCGTCCAGGTGCGGGCGGGACGGGCACGGGAGCTGCACGGCAACCACAGCGCGCGAAGGAAAGGCGTCCTCAATGGCAGGTCCCGGTGGACTCACATCCCAGCTTCCGGCGGCCAGCCGCCGGCGCCCCAAGCGGACCATCGGATGCTCCGGGTCGCCGCCCAGCGACGCGGACCGTTCAGCATCCTCGCTGAGGTGCGTCCCCGCAGCGAGGATGCACACCCCGGCGCCGGTCACGTCCACGAACGGACGGTCGCCTTGAGCAAGTGCCGCTGCCACCGCCCCCACCAGCGTCACGGCCGCGTCAGCCAGCACCGTCTGGTCCAGCTCCTGAAGACGCAGACGCCGGTGGCGGGCGACCAGGCGCTCGAGCGCAGCAGCAGGGGAGAACCCCGCGCTGGCCACGGCTTCTGCGTGGGCTGCCCACCGCGGCAGGTCGTCGCCCAGGGCCTCCATCTCCCCGTAGAGCAGGCGGTCGTCCGGATCCCATGCATCGGCGAGGTCCAGCAGATCGTCCCGGTGGCCGCCCAGGAGGTCGGTGCCGGCAACCGCCTTGAGGCACAGCAACGCCGTGAGCCCCTGGGCGACGACGGTGCGTTCACGCTCCGGCAGCACGTCGAGCGCGACGGCAAGAGCGGCATCGGCCCGCGCGTGCGGGTTGTTCCCCCGTCCCGTGCGCTCGAGCCACGCGACCACGTCCTGAGCGGCGAAGTAGGGCCGCCCCCCGGACGTCACCACGGGATCCGGGAACGGGTCGCCCGTCTCTCCGTGGCGCGAACGCCAGACCGTGGCAACGGGACGCTGGACGTCGGCCAGGTGGGCGACATCGGCCAGGGAGAGGACACCGTGCGGCGCCGCCAACGAGGCGGGCGGAGCGGCGTCCTGGGTCATGGGAAGCACCGTAGAACTCCCGCAGCGAGAGCGCTAAAAGAACCGCGATAAGTCCTCTTATCAGTAGGAGGCTTGGAGTCTGGGGGGAGCTCAGAGGACCGTCGGTCTCGGCCCGCACCGGCGGCCCAGACCTACGGGAGGCGCACGATGACCGGAACACCGAACCCCGAGCCTGCCTCGCTGCCGCGAGACCCGGCTCCCAAGGCCGACAGCTACAAGCCGCAGAGACGCCGTCGCTTCGCACTCCCACTCACCGCAGCCGTCACGGGCTTCCTCGGCATGATCCTCGGTGCCGGCATGGGAGCCGGTGTCGACACGGCGTCCAGCACCGATAACCGCGACGTCGCCGCCGAACAGGGTCCGTCCGCCGAGGAGACGGCTGAGCAGGACGACCGCATCCGCGCTGCCGAGCAGGACGCCGCCGCGGCGATCGCCGCCGCCGAGGAGAGCCTGGCCGACCTCGAAGTCAGAGAGACGGAACTGGACGAACGTGAGGCCGCGATCGCCGCACGCGAGGAAGCCGTCACCGCCACCGAGGAGCGCGCCGCAGCCACCCAGATCGACATCGGCACCTGGACCGTCGGCGTCGACGTCGAACCGGGCTCGTACCGCACCGTCGACGCGGTCACCAGCACCTGCTACTGGGGCATCTACCGGACCGGCACCAACAAGGCCGACATCGTCGACAACGACGTGGTCCAGGGCGGCTACCCGAGCGTCACCCTCCGCGAGGGGCAGGACTTCGAGAACGGCTGCGGCGTCTGGGTGAAGCAGTGAGCGCGCGGCGATCCACGGCCCCGGCCCCCCGCGCAGTCCTGGGAGCGGTGTTCGCATCCACCGTCCTGACCCTCGCCGCGTGCGGCCCGGCAGAAGTCGCCCTGCCGGATGTCAGCGGCGAGCCCGTGACCGAAGCCCTCGCGACCCTCGAAGAAGCCGGCTTCGAGGTGGACCTCCGTGGTCTCGAGGCCGACGACGACAACGTGGAGGCGTGGACGGTCCGATCGCAGACACCCGCGAGTGGACAGGTCACACGCGGCGAGACCATCACCATTCGGGTGAGGAGCATCCTCAACGCCGCTCGCGACGCGTGCGACGCCGGCGAGGTGGCTGACGGGGGGCGGACCCTCGTCCTGGACATGCACGGCGAGCAGCTGTTCAGCGGTGACCT
Source organism: Cellulomonas bogoriensis 69B4 = DSM 16987 (assembly GCF_000767165.1). Lineage (GTDB taxonomy): Bacteria > Actinomycetota > Actinomycetes > Actinomycetales > Cellulomonadaceae > Actinotalea > Actinotalea bogoriensis. The sequence continues at coordinate 2,763 of NZ_AXCZ01000035.1, read as the reverse complement.
CGAGTACGCCGACGTCCGCTGTGTCCTCGACGAGCTCGACGTGCCTCAGGCCGTCCTGACGAAGATGGGTGCGACCCGATCCCTGGACGGGCGTCAGGAGGACGACTGGAACGGGATCAACGCGTCGTGGAGCTATCACCCGCGCACCGGGTTGGACGTCGTCCTCGAGCTGGACTGACGGCGAGGGTGGGCTGCACCCGGAAGTCACGGGTGCAGCGACCCGCGTCCTGGCGATCGGGTTCGCCGCACCGCCCCACCCGAACAGCCCAATGCGCACCACGCCTGAGCAATACTGTCGGTGCAGGTCAGCGCCTCGCCGCGCCGACCCGCATGCGTCACCCCGCCCGTCCGGTGCAGGATGGGCGTCTGACGATTTCTCTGACGAGCGGGGTTCCACGGTGACCGGTAACGCGATGTCCGTGCACGACAACGTCGCGTTGCTGTCCCTGGCGACCATCACACCGGAGCGTGTGACGACGTCGGCGGACATCGACGAGCGCCTGGCACCGGCGCTCCAGCGCCTGCGCCTGCCCAGCGGGTTGCTGCAGCGGGTCGCCGGTGTGCACGAGCGCCGCAACTGGGCGGAGGGTCAGAGCTTCGACGCCGCCGCCGTCGAGGCCGGTGACAAGGCGCTGGCCGAGGCGGGTGTCGACCGCAACCGGGTGGGCCTCATGGTCAACACCTCCGTCACCCGCAAGCACCTGGAGCCGTCGGTCGCGGTGCGCATCCACCACGGGTTGGGGCTGCCGTCGTCCGCGGTGAACTTCGACATCGCGAACGCCTGCCTCGGGTTCGTCAACGGCATGACCCTGGCCGCCCAGCTGATCGACTCCGGGCAGATCGAGTACGCGGTGGTCGTCAACGGTGAGGACGCCGACGAGATCCAGGTCAACACGATCGAGCGCCTGTGCCGGGACACCGCGACCCGCGCGGACTTCCTGCGGGAGTTCCCCACCCTGACCCTCGGGTCCGGTGCCGTGGCCGCGGTCCTGGGGCGGGCCGACGCCCACCCGGCCGGGCACCGCATCCGCCGGACCGTCACCCGCGCCGCCACCCAGTTCAACGAGCTGTGCGTCGGTGGGGTCAACGGCATGTACACCGACGCCAAGGCCCTGCTGCGCGGTGGCATGCAGCTGGTGATGGCGGCGTGGCGGGAGGCCAAGCAGCACGTCGACTGGTCGGCGATGGACCGCTACATCCTCCACCAGGTCTCTGACGTGCACACCGACGCGATCGTCAAGGCCGCCAAGCTCGACCGTTCCAAGGTGCCCACCACCTACCCCCGCCACGGGAACGTCGGGCCCGCCTCGATCCCCCTGACCCTCGCCCACGAGGCCAACACCCTCAGCCCCGGTGACCGGGTGCTGCTCATGGGCGTGGGCTCGGGTCTCAACACCGCCATGATGGAGCTCGCCTGGTGACCCAGCTGCCCCCCGCAGCCCGCACGACCGCCCCCGCGTCCCTGCCGCCCGAGGGCCTGCCCGGGCTGGACCCGTCGTGGTCACGGCTGCTGTCCGTCCCCCGCACCCCCCTGGCCGGGTCCGGGGCGGACGAACCCACCGTCGTCACCCACCAGTGGCACGTGCTGGACAACCGCCACGACCTGGAGGCCCTGGGCGTCACCCCCGTCGGCACCGTCCTGTGCGTGCACGGCAACCCCACCTGGTCCTACCTGTGGCGGCAGGTGCTGGGCGCCGCCACCGCGACCGCGGCCGACGGTGGCCCGGCGTGGCGGGTCGTGGCCGTGGACCAGCTGGACATGGGGTACTCGGAGCGGACCGGTACCCCCCGGGACCTGGCCCGCCGGGTCCGTGACCTGGCCGACCTCACCGAGGCGCTGGGCGTCGACGGGCCCGTCGTCACCCTGGGTCACGACTGGGGCGGGGTCGTGTCCCTCGGGTGGGCCGTGGACCACCCCGACCAGCTGCGCGGTGTGATGCTCCTCAACACCGCCGTCCACCAACCGGCCGGTACCCCCGTCCCCGCACCGTTGCGGCTCGCCCTGCAGGTGCTCGGCACGGGCACGGTCACCACCCCCGCGTTCCTCGAAACGACCCTCGCCCTGGCCCGCCCGGCCCTGCCCGACGCCGTGAAGGACGCCTACCGGGCCCCCTACCAGGCGCCGGAACGACGCGGGGGCATCGGTGGGTTCGTCGCCGACATCCCCACCGACGCCACCCACCCCAGCCACCCCGAGCTCGAGCGCATCGCCACCGGGGTCGCGGGTCTGACGGTCCCCGCGCTGCTGCTGTGGGGCGCGCAGGACCCGGTGTTCGGCGACCGCTACCTGGACGACCTGCTGGAACGCCTGCCGCACGCCGACGTCCACCGGTACGAGGGCGCCGGCCACCTGGTCGCCGAGGACGCCGGCGTCCACACCCCCGTCCTGGCGTGGCTGGGCGACCGGCACACCGACCTCACCTCACCGGGCACCCGCACCGCACCCCCCACCCCGGGCGCGACCCAGGCCTGGCCCCGTCCGCCCATGTGGCACCAGCTCGACGCACTCGCTGACAGCACCGGCACCGCCCTGGTCGAGATGGCGCCCCCGTCGGGGCCCGCCCCCCGGGTCGTGTCGTGGCAGCTGCTGGCCCGGCGGGTCCGGCAGATCGCCGCCGGCCTGCACCAGGTGGGTGTGCGGCGTGGGGACCGGGTCTCGCTGCTCGTCCCCCCGGGGGCCGACCTCACCGCCGTCCTGTACGCCTGCCTGCGCCTGGGCGCGGTCGTGGTGGTCGCCGACGCGGGCCTGGGCGTCCGAGGCCT
>NZ_AXCZ01000446.1 GCF_000767165.1 Cellulomonas bogoriensis 69B4 = DSM 16987 | reverse complement strand
GCACCCGCTCATCATCCAAGACCCGCACACCCACGACCTCACCCCGCCACCGGGCGCGCATCGACCGCAAGAAGAGCCGATCCACGTCCACCTCACGCACACGGACCCGCTCACCACAGCCGGCTACCCCCGCCACAACCACCCCAGAATCGGGCACAGGGTCGCCCCTCGAGATGAACAACGTCACCACACCCGTGGCGGCATCACGCACCGCCGCGTACTCATGCCCCCGAAAGAACGCCCGATCACCACACCCAGGCAGATCTCGCAGCGACACGGACCCCATCACCCCACAAGCACCCAACCCGTCTCACTCAAAGAGAAGGGAAACTCACGGACCCAGATCACGCTCATGAACACAGTATTTCTCGATCGACAGGAAATTCACGTCGGCCGTGAACCACCCCTGTGAGTCGCGGACCATCCCATATCGCTCCACATTCAGGCTCTCCTCACGCATGCGCACACGAACGCGCCGGCGATCCAGCACATCCATCTGCACCTCATCACCACGCCACACCGCTGAGGCCGACCGCGTGAACACCCT
>NZ_AXCZ01000443.1 GCF_000767165.1 Cellulomonas bogoriensis 69B4 = DSM 16987 | reverse complement strand
CCCGGTTCATCGACACGGTGGTCCCGGCGGCCGGGACCAAGGAGGCCGAGACGGCCAAGCTGTTGGAGAACACCTACCGGCACATCAACATCGCGTTGGTCAACGAGATGGCCAGGTTCTGCCACGAGCTGGACATCGACCTGTGGAACGTGATCGACCTGGCCCGCACCAAGCCCTTCGGGTTCCAGGCGTTCTACCCGGGCCCGGGGGTGGGGGGTCACTGCATCCCGATCGACCCCAACTACCTGTCCTACAACGTCCGGACCCGCCTGGGGTACCCGTTCCGGTTCGTGGAGCTGGCCCAGGAGATCAACGCCACGATGCCCACCTACGTGGCCCACCGGGCCCAGAACATCCTCAACGCCGACGGGCTGGCCACCAAGGGCGCGACCATCCTGCTGCTGGGCGTCACCTACAAGCCCGACATCACCGACCAGCGCGAGTCCCCCGCGGTGGACCTGGCCAAGGCCCTGATCGACCTGGGCGCCCACCTGACCTACCACGACCCCCACGTGAGCACCTGGTCAGCCAACGGCCACCTGATCCCCCGCGCAGA
>NZ_AXCZ01000441.1 GCF_000767165.1 Cellulomonas bogoriensis 69B4 = DSM 16987 | reverse complement strand
GGTCGTCATCGGGTCTCGCCGGGCGGGGTCGGGCACAACACGTTCGCCAGTGCTGCGATCAACGCGGTGGTGGCCAACGCCGAGCCGGTGTCGATGCAGGTGCCGGTGGAGCTGTTGGTCGAGGGCACGAACGTGATCACCGCGTCCACGCACCTGAACTACCGGTCCACGCCCAACGTCAGCTTCGACCTCACCGCGACGCTCGAGCCCGTGGGGCCGGGCGGCCCGGGTGGGGACGACGACCCCGCAGATCCCGGGGCCCCTGCCGAGCCCGGTGACCCGGGTGAGCCTGGGGGGCCGGGGCAGCCCGGTGACCCCGGCGACCCGGGTGATCCCGAGCCGGGTGACCCCGGTGACCCGGCCGAGCCGGGTGACCCCGGTGACCCGGGCCAGGGCGACGACCCGCAGGACCCGCCTGTGACCGGTGAGGCGGTGCCGGCGGGGTCGGAGTGGTCGTTCTGGTTCGAGCAGCAGGCTCCGGGTGCGGGGTGGGTGCTGCCGGGGTTCGACGACGGTGAGTGGTCGGTGGGGGCTGCGCCGATCGGTTGGGGGTGGTC
>NZ_AXCZ01000478.1 GCF_000767165.1 Cellulomonas bogoriensis 69B4 = DSM 16987 | reverse complement strand
CTCGGCGGGGCGAGGAGGCCCGGCCGGGGCCTGGGCGCGGCGGCGCCGGGACCGCTCCGGGTCCGGCGCCTGGAAGAGCAGGGCCGTGGGTGTCCGCGAACCGTCCTGCCCACCCGGCTCGGCCGGTCCGGACCTGCGCTCCAGACCGAGCTCGGCGAGCACGTCCAGCTTCTCGGTCGAGAACGCGGCGCCCCCGGGTGCGCCGGCGACCGGTGGGGCGGTGTCCGTGTCGGTCCCGGTGTCGGTCCCGGTGCCGGCCTCCGCGGCGAGGGTCTCCTCGTCGCCGCTCCCACCGTCGGCCGGGCCCTGGGACTCCACGGGCTCCTCGGGCGTCGAGGCACCTCGCCGCCGGGAGGCGGCACGCCTGCGAGGACGGGTGGCGGTCGGCTCGTGATCACCGGCCGCCTCGGCGTCGC
>NZ_AXCZ01000437.1 GCF_000767165.1 Cellulomonas bogoriensis 69B4 = DSM 16987 | reverse complement strand
CACCTCGCGCTCGTCGGCGCCGAGCGCGGGGCCCAGCGCCTCGTCCAGCGCCCGCAGCGCCGCGAGCAGGGTGACCGCCTCGCGGGTCCCCAACCGCAACGGCCCACCCAGGCCGCGGGTGCGCGTCAGGCGCAGCACGCCCGACTCCAGGGACGTGGCGTCGAAGTCGATCAGGTCGTCCGGCCAGTACCCCGGCGTGCCCGACACCCAGAGGGTGTCCACGTCACGCAGCACCTGCTCCGCGCTGACCCCGAAGTGCCGCGCGACCTCCTCCACCGTGACCCCGGGGTGACGGTCCAGGTACGCGACCAGGCCGAGCAGACGTGCCAGCCGCTCCGGTGTCCGTTCAGCCACGACCGCCCCCGATCCTCTCCCCCAGCTGCACGGCTGCCTCCAGGCGCGCGACCACGGCCTCGCGCAGCCGCGGCGGGCTGAGGACCACCACCGCGTCGGCGTACCGGGCCACCTCGTCGGCGAGCTCGCCGGTCCTGGCGTAGGGCACCCGGACGACGTCGAACCCCGGCGGGCAGCTCACGTCGCCGGGCTCGGGCGGGCCGGTCGTGGCGTCCAG
>NZ_AXCZ01000434.1 GCF_000767165.1 Cellulomonas bogoriensis 69B4 = DSM 16987 | reverse complement strand
GTCGTCCCGGGGTGGGCGGCATGAGCGCCGCGCAGGCCCTGCCCCGTCCTGTCCCCGCGGGCAGGCCGCAGCGCGCGACGGAGTCCACCTCCCCGCCGCGCCTGCGTGTGGTGCGGCCCCCGGCGCAGTCCCGGTCCCGGGCCCCCTTCGTGCTGCTCTGCATGGGCGTCCTGGCTGCCTCGCTGCTGGGCACGCTGCTGCTCAACACGGCGATGGCCCAGGGCGAGTACGAGCGCTTCTCCCTGCAGACGAGGTTGGCGACGTCGGCCCAGAACCAGCAGGAGCTTGCCGAGGCGATCGCGGTCGCGGAGTCACCCGAGCAGCTGTCCCGGGCCGCACGCGAGCTCGGGATGGTGCCCTCCGGTGACCGGGGCTACCTGCGGCTGGCCGATGGTGCGGTCCTGGGCGACCCGACACCGGCGGTGGAGGAGCCGTGACCAGGTCGGGCGGAGACCGGACGGGTCGCCGCCCGAACGGCGCACCGTCCGGTGGCGGGGGCCGTCCCGGTGCCCGGAAGCCACCGCCCACCCCGGCGCGCGCGTCCAACCCTCCGCGGCCCCGCGGAGGTCCGGTGG
>NZ_AXCZ01000433.1 GCF_000767165.1 Cellulomonas bogoriensis 69B4 = DSM 16987 | reverse complement strand
CAGCGCCCTGGGAGAGCTGGCTCACCCCCGCGACCAGTGCGGGTGACTGGGCCGCGGACTCCTGCGCGCCGGTCGCCACCGCGCGCACGCCGGCGGCCACCTGCGTCTGACCGAACGCCAGCTCCTCGGCGCCGGTGGCGGTCTCGTCGAGAGCCGTGACCAGTCCGCCGATCGCGGCCTGCGCCTCGGGAATGGTGGGGGCGACCTCCGCGACGGCGTCGGCCAGCTCACCGGCGGTCTGGAGGAACGCGGCGGCCTCCGCGGCGGTGGCAGCGAGCTGCTCGCACTGCTCGCTGCCCTGCGGTTCGCAGGCGGCGGCGATCGCGGTGAACGCCTCTGCCATCTGACGCGCGTCACCACCGGCACCACCGAGGCGCTCGGCCAGGGCGGCGAGCTGCTCGAACTCGACGAGACCCTCGACCGCGGCGGCAGCCCCACCCGCGCCGTCGGCGACCAACCGCAGACTGCCGGCGAGGTCGGTGGTGCCGGCGGCGATCTCCTCGGCGCTGTCCGCCAGGCCCGTCAGCCCGTCCGCGAGCGCGGCGGTCTCGGCGGGCAGGGTGGACAGCTCGCGCTCGAG
>NZ_AXCZ01000432.1 GCF_000767165.1 Cellulomonas bogoriensis 69B4 = DSM 16987 | reverse complement strand
CGACGCCTGCGAGCGCCGCGACCAGGAGCACCCGGTGGCTCGACGGCGCGAGCACCCAGGCCTGGAACGCGCCCAGGGTGACCAGCACCATGGCCGTACGCCACCAGAGCACGCCGTACCGGCCCGCTCGCGGGAGCCTGGACGGCGCGACGAGCAGGGTCGCGGCCGCGATGCACACCACGGCCACCGCCACGGCGGTCGCGGGATCGGTGGCGCGGGCCAGCGCCATGAGGGCCAGGACCGGGGCCACCCCTCCCACGGTCCCGAGGACGGGGCGTGAACCCGGGTCGGGCCACGGCCGTCGACGGCGCAGCAACGCCCACAGACCCACGACGCCGAGCAGACCGGCGGACCACGCCGCCTCGGGCAGGCTGAAGACGCACGCCACCAGCAGGCCCGCCGCAGGGAAGACCTGGGTCGCGCGCTCACGGGAGCCTGGGGCGCGCCCCGCACCCTCGATGAGCAGGAGGTACCCGGCGCCGGCGGCAGCGAGCACCGGCCCGGTTCCCAGCGCCGGGGCGACGCCCAGCGCCAGGACCGTCCACCACGCCGTCGAGAGCACCACCCGCGTCCCGCGGGGGGCG
>NZ_AXCZ01000431.1 GCF_000767165.1 Cellulomonas bogoriensis 69B4 = DSM 16987 | reverse complement strand
GAACGAGCCAGGCACCTCGCCGATCCGACTGGTGTGCGGAGCCCGCAGGAAGACCCCGAACCCAACGGGACGTCCTACCCCGACGGTCTCGGACCCATGGTGCCCGGCACCTCGATCCCGATGCCAGAAGCCCCACCGTGGCCCGACGCAGACCCCGGCGCCGGCGAACACAACAGCGAGTCCGCCTCACCCGGCGACTACCTCACCCACCAGGCAGCACTTGGCGCCGCCACCGCCCTGCAGTGGAAATGGCCCAACGCCTCAGAAAACCTGCGCCACTTCCTCGGCAACAGCGGGCGCCCACTGGAACAGGACGTGGACCAGATGCTTGTCGACCTGCCGGGGTTGAACTACGACGTGGTGACGACGCAATCGGAGTTGACCGCCGAGGCGCTTGCACGAGCCCGAGCCGCCGGTGTGACCGAACCCGTGACGTTCCCCGTGAGCACGGGATGGGGGGATACTACGCCTGGCCGGAGGAGAGCGATGACTGGTTCTACGCAACGGGCGACTTCCGGTACAGCGTGCAGGGTCAGGTCACCGTCTACCCTCCGTCGTCTCCGGGGGGCGAGTGGACCTACGAGCA
>NZ_AXCZ01000034.1 GCF_000767165.1 Cellulomonas bogoriensis 69B4 = DSM 16987 | reverse complement strand
ACGCGGCGTCGGGCGGCGGGCAGCCTGCCGGCGCTCCCGACTCCCCGTCGACCGCGACCGCGGACGCCTGGCGCCGCGCCTGGGGCTTCCCCGGTGGAGGTCACGGCCCCGAGGACGTGCACGAGGAAGGAGAGCGTCGATGAGGGTCCCACCCCGCGTGACGGTCACGACCGGGGCGGTCGCCCTCTGCGTGCTGCTGGCCGCGTGCGCGAGCCCGCTGCCCGAACCTGACCCGGAGCCGCAGGGCGCACCGCCGCCGGCGGTCGTCCCGGCTCAGGTCGACCGCGTTCTCGACGACCTGGCGGACGTCCTTGCCGAGGCGGACGCCGAGGGCGATGCCTCGATCCTGCGTGGCCGGGTCGAGGGCCCGGCCCTGACGCTGCGGTCGGCCGAGTACGAGGTGGCCGACGCCGCGGACGACGACGAGGGCGTGGTCACCGTGGTCCCGGCGCGGGCCCAGACCGTGATCGTGCCCACCACCCAGGAGTGGCCACGCACCGTCATGGTCGTGACCGAGGCCCCGGAGGACCTTCAGCCCCCGCTCCTGCTGACCCTGGTCCAGGCCGAGCCGCGCGACCCGTACCGGTTGTGGGCCTGGGCCCGCCTGTTCCCCGGGGTGCAGATGCCGGCGACCAACCAGCCCGAGCTCGGGAGCGAGGTGACGGACGCCGGCGACCTGGTCCTGGATCCCGAGGAGGTCGTCCAGGGCTATGTGGACCTCCTGCGTGAGAACGACGAGGCCGAGCACTGGGACCTGTTCGAGGAGGACCCGTTGCGGGAGGGGATCGCGACGACGCGGCGTGCCTTCCGGAGCCTGGTCGACGAGAACGGCACCCTGTCGCAGCGGTACCGTCCGGGCGAGGGTGCTCCGCAGGTGATCGGCACCGCTGACGGTGGTGCGATCGTGGTCGGCACGATGGAGACCATCACGACGATCACGCTCGAGGACTCGACCTTGACCGTCGGTGCGGAGACGGCCGCCCTGCTGGGCGAGGAGACGGTCTCGGAGTCCCTGGCGATCACCTGGACGAGCGTGCTGGCGTTCTCCGTTCCCCCGGCCGGGTCCGAGGGCCTCATCGAGGTCCTCGGCGCCGAGCACACCGCGACCGAGGTGACCGGGGAGTGACGCACCGCAGGCCCCTTCCCCCGGCGCCGGGTGTGCCGAGAGCGGCACCGATACGGTAGAGAAGAGGCATGACGCAGTCACCTGAAGCTCGGCCCCGCCTTGACGTCCGGGGCGCCGTTGACCTGTCCGGCCTGGGTCGGGCCCCGGCCCCGCCCCCGGGGGGCCCGAACCCCGCCACCGGGGGCGCGGTGGTGGACGTCGCCGACGAGGCTGCCTTCGGCGAGGTCGTGCAGCGCTCGGTCGAGGTCCCGGTGGTGTTCGTGCTGTGGGCCGCGTGGAGCGAGGCGAGCTCAGGGACGGTCCGGGACCTGGTGGCCCTGGCCGCTGAGATGGAAGGAAAGTTCCTTCTGGCCCGGGTGGACGCCGAGGCGCTGCCCCAGGTCGCGCAGGCGTTCGGCGCCCAGACGGTCCCGACCGTGGTCGCCGTGCTCAAGGGCCAGCCCGTGCCTCTGTTCCAGGGCGCCGCTGCCCTGGAGGAGGTTCGCGGCGTGCTGGACCAGCTCCTGCAGGCCGCGGCGGCCAACGGGGTGACGGGACGGGTGGGCGTCGACCCGGCCCCGGAGGAGGACGCCGAGCCGGAGGAGCCGTTGCCGCCCCTGCACCAGGAGGCGTTCGACGCCATCGAGCGGGAGGACCTCGCGGGCGCCGCCGACGCCTACGACCGGGCTCTCGCCGAGAACCCGCGTGACGACGAGGCGCGCGCGGGCCTCGCGCAGGTCGAGCTCCTGCGCCGGGTGCAGGACGTGGACCTGGCAGCGGCCCGCCGTGCCGCCGCCGACGCCCCGCACGACGTCCGGGCGCAGATGGTCGTGGCCGACCTGGACCTGGCGGGAGGCAAGGTGGAGGACGCGTTCTCCCGGCTCCTGGACGTGGTGAGGTCCACCCGTGGGGAGGAGCGGGAGGCCGTGCGGGCCCGGCTCGTCGAGCTGTTCCTGGTGGTGGGTGACGCCGACGAGCGGGTGATGCTGGCGAGGCGCTCGTTGGCGAGCGCCCTCTACTGACCTTCCGGGACCAGGACGAGAACCGCCAGGGGTGGGACCCGGAGCGCCACCGAGTGGCTCTGGGCGTGGTGGGGCACGGCTTCGGCCTCGACGTGGCCGAGGTTCCCCACCCCTGAGCCGCCGTAGGTCTCGGCATCGGTGTTGATGGCCTCACGCCACCGGCCCGGGCCGGGCAGGCCGAGCCGGTAGTGCTCGTGGGGTGTGCCCGCGAAGTTGACCACGGTCACCAGCTCACGTCCCTGACCGTCACGACGGACGAACGACAGGACGTTGTGGTCGGCGTCCTGGGCGTCGATCCACTCGAAGCCCGCCGGGTCGAAGTCCGCGGCCCACAGGGCGGGCTCGTCGCGGTAGAACCGGTTCAGGTCGCGCACCAGGCGGGAGATCCCGCAGTGGCGGTCGTCGTCCAAGAGGTCCCAGGGCAGGCTCTGGCTCTCGGCCCACTCGGTCTCCTGCCCGAGCTCGCCGCCCATGAACAGCAGCTGCTTGCCGGGGTGGGTCCACTGGTAGGCGAGCAGGGCCCGAAGGCCGGCGGCCTTCTGCCAGGGGTCACCGGGCATCTTGCCCAGGAGCGAGCCCTTGCCGTGGACGACCTCGTCGTGGCTGAGCGGCAGGGTGAACTGCTCCGAGAAGGCGTACACGAGGGAGAAGGTGACCTCGTGGTGGTGGTACCGGCGGTTGATGGGCTCCTCGGCCAGGTACCGCAGGGTGTCGTTCATCCACCCCATGTTCCACTTCAGGCCGAAGCCGAGGCCGCCCTTGTCGGTGGCGGTGGTGACGCCGGGCCAGGCCGTCGACTCCTCGGCGATCATGACGATGCCGGGCGTCCGCCGGTAGGCGGTCGCGTTGGCCTCCTGGATGAACCGGATCGCCTCGAGGTTCTCCCGGCCGCCATGGACGTTGGGGCGCCACTGGCCGTGGTTGCGGGAGTAGTCCAGGTACAGCATCGACGCGACGGCATCGACGCGTAGTCCGTCGATGTGGAACTCCTCGAGCCAGTAGGTGGCGTTGGCCACCAGGAAGTTGCGGACCTCGTTGCGACCGAAGTCGAACACGTAGGTGCCCCAGTCGGGCTGCTCACCGAGCAGGGGGTCGGGGTGCTCGTACAGGGGCGTCCCGTCGAACCGGCCCAGTGCCCACTCGTCCTTGGGGAAGTGCGCCGGCACCCAGTCCAGGAGCACTCCGATGCCGGCCTGGTGCAGCCGGTCGACCAGGTACCGGAAGTCGTCGGGGCTCCCGAACCTGGACGTCGGGGCGTAGTAGGACGAGACCTGGTAGCCCCACGAGCCGCCGAACGGGTGCTCGGCCACGGGAAGCAGCTCCACGTGGGTGAAGCCCAGTGTCGAGACGTAGTCGGCCAGCTGGTCGGCGAGCTCCCGGTAGCCCAGACCTCGACGCCAGGAGCCGAGGTGCACCTCGTAGACGCTCATCGGCCCTTGGTGCGGGTCGCGCCGGGACCTGGTGTCGAGCCAGTCCTGGTCCCCCCAGGTGTGCTCGGAGGTGACCACGACCGACGCGGTCGCAGGTGGCACCTCCGTGCCCTTGGCGAGGGGGTCGGCCTTCTGCCGCCACGAGCCGTCGCGGGTGAGGATCTCGAACTTGTAGCGGGTGCCGGGTCCCACGTCGGGGACGAACAGCTCCCAGACACCGCTCGAGCCGAGGGCACGCATGGTGGACGCCGCGCCCTGCCAGTGGTTGAAGTCACCGATCAGGCGCACGGCGCGGGCGTTGGGCGCCCACACCGCGAAGGCGGTGCCGTTCACGGTGCCGAGCTCGCTGGGGAAGGACCGGACGTTGGCCCCGAGGACCGTCCACAGCTCTTCGTGACGGCCTTCGGCGATGAGGTGCAGGTCCATCTCGCCGAGCGTGGGCAGGAAGCGGTACGGGTCGTCCTGGATCTCGGTGTGGTCGCCATAGGTCACCCGGAGCCGGTAGTCGGGGACGGTGCCACCGGGGAACGCGCAGACCCAGACCCCGGCGTGCTCGTGGGTGGCGGCGTGCTCGCCGTGGGCCGTGACCACGACGACCGCGTCGGCGAGCGGCCGCAGGGCCCGGACGGTGACGACGTCCGGGTCGGTCCGCACGTGGGCGCCCAGGACCCGGTGCGGGTCCTGGTGGGTGCCCGAGGCGATCGCGTCGATCTCCTCGACGGGAACGTGACGTGGGCTGACGGTCGTCTGCTCGGATGGCGTCTGCTGGGACGGGGTCGTCATGTCACAACCCTGCCACGGTGCGTCACAGCCTGCACCAAGGAACGCCGCCCGGTCATGCGGCCTCCAGGATCCGGTCGACGCCCTGCAGGGGGATCGGGACCCAGGCCGGGCGGTTGCGCGCCTCGTAGACCACCTCGTACAGGGCCTTGTCGAGCTCCAGCGCCCGCAGTGTGCGCGGTTCGACCGGGTCGCCGGTGACGTCCTGGTAGCCGCGCAGCAGGTCCGCACGCGCCCGTCCGACCCAGGTGGGGTCCTGCCCCTCGCCCACGGCCTGGGCGTAGTCGAAGGACCTGAGCATCCCCGCGAGGTCCCGCAGCGCCAGGTCCGGTCGGGTGCGTTCGGCAGGGCTGGCCTGCGGCTCGCCCTCGAAGTCCAGGACGGTCCACCCGCCGGGGGAGTGCAGCACCTGGCCCAGGTGGTAGTCGCCGTGCACCCGCTGCACCGGTGGCAGGTCCAGGTCGGCGGTCGCCGACAGGACCCGTTCGATCCCGGCGCGTCGGGGCTCGAGCTCGGGGACGACCTCCAGGGCGTTCTGCGCGCGGGTCCGCAGGGCGGCGACCACCTGCGGGTGGTCGCTGCCCCGGGTGACGGGCAACGCCGTCCTCAGGGCCCGGTGCATGTGGGCGGTGGTCGCACCGAGGTCGACCGCGAGGTCGTCCAGGTGCGTGCCCCGGCGTGCGTGGTCGCAGGCGAGGGCGAACCCGTCATGTGCGTCGGGCACCAACCGGCTGAGGACTCCCAGGTGCCCGGGTCCGTGCGGTGCGGCCCAGTCCGCGGCGATCCAGCTGAGGGGGGCGGGGACCCCGTCCCAGAAGGCGCTGAGCGCGAGCGGGATCTCGATGTCGGGGTTGGGGCCGCTGCCCAGCACGCGGAACACCTTGAGGATCCCGGGCGGGCTGTGCCCGGGGAGCATCACCGAGGTGTTGGACTGCTCCCCGCTGACCACCCGCGCCCCGGAGAGGGGTGACGACGGCGCGGCGGGGTCGGACGTGCCGGGGGTGGGAGCCGGGCCGGTGGCCGCTGCGAGCCAGGCTCGCAGGAAAGCCGGGTCGCTGCACCCGTCGACGACGGTGGTGCCGTCGACGGTGCCGAGGACGGCGACGTCGTGGGGGGTGAGCAGGTCCGGGGGCGGCGAGGTGTGCAGCGTCACCGGTACCTGGAGCGTGGCCCCGTCGGGCAGGGACAGCAGGTGGACCTGGACCGTGGCCGCACCCTGGGGGTCGGTGAGGTCGATCACCCCCGACGACGTCGGTCGTCGTGGGTCGGTCTTGGCCGGGTACCACCGACGTGTGGGGGCCCACTCCTGGAGCAGGCGCACCACGCCGGGGTCCTGGGCGGGGCGGGTGCGACGGACGTCGTCCAGGGTCGGTGTGCCGGTCATGGGCGGTGTCCTTCCGTGGGCCGGTCCGGGTCACTGCGGGGGCGTCACCGCGAGCCAGAAGAAGTCGCGCGAGCCGAGGGTCAGGACGGCGTCGCCGTGGTCGTCGACCCGGGGGAACGGTGCGTGGCCGAAGAGGTCGTGCAGGGAGTGCCCGGCATGCTCGGGCAGGTGGACGCGCGCCGACCGAGGCGTGGAGGCCAGGTTGGCCACGCACAGCACGGTCTCCTGGTCGTTGCGTCGCAGGTAGGCCAGCACCGACTCGCTGTCGCACCGGAGCGGGACGAACTCCCCGGTCCCGAACACGGGGTGCTGGCGGCGTACGGCCAGCATCCCGTGGACCCAGTGCAGCAGCGACGTGGGCTGTGCGAGCTGGGCCTCGACGTTCGTGCTGTTGTAGTGGTGCACCAGCGACTGGATGACCGGCAGGTACAGCTTGCCGGGGTCGGCGGTGGAGAAGCCGGCGTTGCGGTCCGGCGTCCACTGCATGGGGGTACGGACGGCGTCCCGGTCGGGCAGCCAGATGTTGTCCCCCATGCCGATCTCGTCCCCGTAGTACAGGCACGGGCTGCCCGGCAGTGACAGGAGCAGGGCGTGTGAGAGCTCGATCTCTGCACGGGAGTTGTCGAGCAGGGGGGCGAGCCGGCGACGGATCCCGACGTTGGCGCGCATCCGCGGGTCGGGTGCGTACCACCCGTACATCGAGGCGCGCTCCTCGGTCGAGACCATCTCGAGGGTGAGCTCGTCGTGGTTCCGCAGGAACGTGCTCCACTGCCCGCCGGTCACGGGGATGGTGGGGGTGTCGGCGAGGATGTCGACGAGCTGGTTGGCGCGCTGGTCCTTGATCGCGTAGAAGATCCGTGGCATCACCGGGAAGTGGAAGCACATGTGGCACTCGGGGGCGTCGTCGGTGCCGTAGTAGTCCACGACGTCCTCGGGCCACTGGTTGGCCTCGGCGAGCATGATCCGGCCGGGGAACTCCGCGTCGACCATGGCACGCATCTCGGCGAGGTAGGCGTGCGTGCGTGGCAGGTTCTCGCAGTTGGTGCCCTCCTCCTCGAAGAGGTAGGGCACGGCGTCCAGACGGAACCCGTCCACACCCAGGCGCAACCAGTACCGGGCGACGTCGAGCATCGCCTCGCGCACGTGGGCGTTCTCGAAGTTGAGGTCGGGCTGGTGGCTGAAGAACCGGTGCCAGTAGTACTGCCGCCGGACGGGGTCGAACGACCAGTTGGAGGTCTCTGTGTCGACGAAGATGATCCGCGCGTCCTCGTAGCGCGTGCTCTCGTCGCTCCACACGTAGAAGTCGCCGTACGGACCCTCCGGGTCCGCACGTGAAGCCTGGAACCACGGGTGCTGGTCGCTGGTGTGGTTCATCACCAGGTCGATGATGATCCGGATGCCCCGGGCGTGGGCCTTCTCGATGAGCTCGGTGAAGTCGCCGGTGGTCCCGTACTGGGGCGCGATCGCGGTGTAGTCCGAGACGTCGTACCCCCCGTCGCGCAGGGGTGAGGGGTAGAACGGAGGTAGCCAGAGGCAGTCGACGCCCAGCCACTGCAGGTAGTCGAGCCGGTCGATCAGGCCGCGGAGGTCGCCCGTGCCGGCGCCGGTGGAGTCGGCGAAGCAGCGCAGCATCACCTCGTAGAACACCGCTGTGCGGTACCACTCGGGGTCGTCGCTCAACCCGCCGGGCCGCGGGGGTGCGGGTGCCGCCGGGTGGTGGCGTGCGGGCAGCGCACGCACGGGGTCGGCCGGGGTGGCGACGGCGGCATCGGCGCGTCCGGGCCCGGTGTCGACCGGGGCGGGCTCCGGACGCTCGTCTGCCCCGGGCGGCCGGCTCACCACTGCCTCACGCCGAGCACGTGGGCGCACTGCTTCCACGGGTCGAGCCGGACGTAGGGGCGCTCGTGCCACGGGTAGGTGTCTCCCGAGAGCAGGTCGTGGGCGGCGAACCGGGTGCCGGGTCCGGTGGGAAGACCGAGCGCCTCCAGGTCGAGCTCGATCACGGCCTCACGGACGTGGTGGGGGTCGGTGTTCACCACCACGATCACCGTGTCCTCCACGCCTGTGGGCGACTGCGCGGCGGTGACCCGTCGTGAGAAGCAGAGCGTGGCGTCGTCGTTCGTCGGGTGCACGGTCAGACCGCGCAGGCGCTGCAGGGCCGGGTGCTCCCGTCGGATCCGGTTCAGGTCGGTGAGGAGGCGGGAGATGCCGATCTCCTCGGCGGCCGCCCAGTCCCTCGGCTTGAACTCGTACTTCTCGTTGTCGATCTGCTCCTCGGCCCCGGGTCGGGGGACGTTCTCCACGAACTCGTAGCCGGAGTAGATCCCCCACGTCGGGGACCCGGTCGCGGCGAGCACGGCGCGGATCGCGAAGGCCGCCGTCCCCCCGTGCTGCATGTAGGGGGTGAGGATGTCGTGGGTGGTGGGCCAGAAGCTGGGGCGCATGTAGGCCGCCGCGGGCCCGGAGACCTCCGTGAGGTACTCGGCGAGGTCCTCCTTGGTGTTCCGCCAGGTGAAGTACGTGTAGGACTGGTGGAACCCGATGCGGGCCAGGGTGTGCATCATCGCCGGCTTGGTGAACGCCTCCGACAGGAAGATCACCTCGGGGTGGTCCTTCGCCACGTCGGCCAGGATCCGTTCCCAGAACGACAGCGGCTTGGTGTGCGGGTTGTCGACACGGAACGCGGTCACGCCGTGGTCGATCCACACCTGCAGGACCCGACGGACCTCGGCGTAGATGCCCTCGGGATCGTTGTCGAAGTTCAGCGGGTAGATGTCCTGGTACTTCTTGGGGGGGTTCTCGGCGTAGGCGATGGTCCCGTCGATGCGCGTGGTGAACCACTCCGGGTGCTCGGTCACCCACGGGTGGTCGGGGGAGCACTGGAGAGCGAGGTCCAGGGCCACCTCGAGGCCTGCGGCACGGGCGTCGGCGACGAACGCGTCGAAGTCCTCGAAGGTGCCCAGCTCGGGGTGGATGGCGTCGTGGCCGCCGTCGGGGGAGCCGATCGCGTAGGGCGAGCCGGGGTCGCCGGGTTCGCACGTGAGGGAGTTGTTGCGGCCCTTGCGGTGGGTGGTGCCGATGGGGTGGATCGGTGTGAGGTACACCACGTCGAAACCCATGTCGGCGATCGCGGGCAGACGCTCGGCGGCGGTGCGGAGGGTGCCCGAGGTCCAGCGGTGCTCCTGGGGGTCGTACGTGGCGCCCTCGGAGCGCGGGAACATCTCGTACCAGGACCCCACGAGGGCGAGCCGGCGCTGGACCTCGAGGGGGTAGGTGGGCGAGGCGGTGACGTGCTCGCGCACGGGGTGCGCCGCCAGTGCGGCCTTCACCTCGTCGGCAGTGCCGGCGGCCAGGCGTGCCTGCGGGGGGCGGCGGGTGTCGCGCAGCCCGGTCACGGCGTCCTGGAGGGCGCGCGCGTGCTCGGGTGCGGTTCCGCCACGGGTCGCGGCTCGTTCGAGGAGCGCGGCCCCCTCAGCGAGCATGAGCTCGACGTCGACGCCGGCGTCGATCTTGAGCGTGGCGTCGTGGTGCCATGTGCCGTAGGGGTCGGACCACCCCTCGACGCGCAGGCCCCAACGGCCCTCGCGGTCCGGCACGAGGTCGGCCCGGTGGTGGTCCAGGCCGGCGTTGACCAGGTCCATGCGCACCTGGGTGTGGTCGCACCCGTCGGGGTCCACGAGCACGGCGGTCGCGGCGACCGCGTCGTGGCCCTCGCGGAACACCGTGGCGGTGACCTCGACCGCCTCGCCGACGACCGCTCGTGCAGGCCATCTGCCGCCTTCCAGGACGGGGGCGACGTCGATGACGGGGATGCGGCCGATCGGAGCCGTGACCGTGGTCGGTTCCGTGGTCGGCGCGGTGCTCGGCGCGCCGGCTGCCGGCGCGGGAGGCCGGGTCGGGCTCGCCGTCGGCGCGGCTGCGGTGGTCGCCGAGGGGCGTCGGGACCGGCTGGCTGGAGGTGGCGTGGTGGGCGTCACGCCTCTGAACCTACCGACGGCTGCGGGGGGAGGCATCTGGTGCGGCCCGCACGCTTCTGCAAGGTTTTCATGGTGTTGCAGAAACTCTGGCCGACCCCATGTGGCTGCGCGTAGGCTCGCGACTGTGAGAGCCATCCGCCGATTCACCGTCCGCACCGTCCTGCCACGCGAGCTCGAGGGTCTCGACGAGCTCGCCCACAACCTCCGCTGGTCCTGGCACGCCCCGACACAGGACCTGTTCGCCGCCATCGACCCGGGGCTCTGGGAGGAGGTCGGTGCCGACCCTGTCAAGTTCCTGGGCTCGTTGTCCCCCGACCGCCTCGAAGGCCTCGCGCGCGACCAGGCCTTCGTCGCCGCGGTCCGCCGGGCACACGCCGATCTGCGCACGTACCTGACCGAACCCCGCTGGTACCAGGACGCCGCCCCCGGCGCGGGGGCGGACCTGCCGCAGGCGATCGCCTACTTCTCACCCGAGTTCGGCATCACCTCCGTCCTGCCGCAGTACTCCGGGGGCCTCGGGATCCTCGCCGGCGACCACCTCAAGAGCGCCTCGGACCTCGGTGTCCCGATCGTCGGTGTGGGCCTGCTGTACGGCTCCGGGTACTTCCACCAGGCGCTGACCCGGGACGGCTGGCAGGTCGAGAGCTACCCCGTGCTCGACCCTGACGGACTGCCCCTGACTCTGCTGCGTGAGGCCGACGGCACCCCTGCCCGGGTGTCGCTCGGGCTTCCGGGTGGGCGCCACCTGCACGCCCACGTCTGGAAGGCCGACGTCGGCCGGGTCCCGCTGCTGCTGCTGGACTCCAACGTGCACGAGAACGACGACCTGGCCCGCCGTGTCACCGACCGGCTCTACGGCGGCGGCGGAGAGCACCGCCTGCAGCAGGAGCTGCTGCTCGGCGTCGGTGGTGTGCGTGCGCTGCGGCTGTGGTCGCGGTTGTCCGGTGCACCCGAGCCCGCGATCTACCACACCAACGAGGGGCACGCGGGCTTCCTCGGGGTCGAGCGCATCCGCGAGCTCGTGGCCGAGACGGGTCTCGGGTTCGACGCCGCGCTCGAGGCCGTGCGTGCCGCGACCGTGTTCACGACCCACACCCCGGTCCCCGCCGGCATCGACCGGTTCGAGGCCGAGCTCGTCCAGCGCTACTTCGTCGGAGACCTCGCGACCGAGGGCGTCCCCGTCGACCGGGTCCTCGCGCTGGGCCGTGAGGACTACGAGGGGGGTGACCCCACGCTGTTCAACATGGCGGTGATGGGCCTGCGGCTCGGGGGACGCGCCAACGGGGTCTCGCTGCTGCACGGGGACGTGTCCCGCGGCATGTTCAGCGGCCTGTGGCCCGGCTTCGACGAAGGTGAGGTGCCGATCTCCTCGGTCACCAACGGCGTCCACTCCCCGACCTGGGTCGACCGTCGCCTGAGCGACCTCGCAGCCTCCCGCCTCTCACCGGCAGAGGTCGCCGACGGCACCGGCTGGCGCCGCCAGGACGGCGTGGCCGACGGTGAGCTGTGGGAGGTGCGTCGGGCGCTGCGCGCCCAGCTCGTCGCCGACGCCCGGTCGCGCGTCCGGGCCTCGTGGCGACGCCGCGGCGCGAGCCCCGCCGAGCTCGGGTGGATCGAGGACGTCCTGGATCCCGACGTCCTGACGATCGGGTTCGCCCGGCGCGTGCCCACCTACAAGCGTCTGACCCTCATGCTCCGCGACCCCGAGCGTCTCAAGGCACTGCTGCTCCACCCCGAGCGACCGGTCCAGCTGGTGATCGCAGGCAAGTCCCATCCGGCCGACGACCAGGGCAAGCGCCTCATCCAACAGCTGGTGAGGTTCGCCGACGACCCCGACGTCCGCCACCGGATCGTGTTCCTGCCCAACTACGACATCGCCATGGCCCAGCGCCTGTACCCGGGCTGCGACGTGTGGTTGAACAACCCGCTTCGACCCCTCGAGGCCTGTGGCACCTCCGGGATGAAGGCCGCGCTCAACGGGGGCCTGAACCTCTCCATCCTCGACGGCTGGTGGGACGAGTGGTTCGACGGCGAGAACGGCTGGGCGATCCCGACCGCTGACGGCGTCGACGACCCCGATCGCCGTGACGACCTCGAGGCCACGGCGCTGTACGACCTGATAGAGAACCACGTCGCCCCGCGGTTCTACGACCGTGACGACCGCGGACTTCCGTTCGCCTGGCTGGGGATGGTGCGGCACACCCTCGCGACGCTCGGACCGAAGGTGCAGGCCACCCGCATGGTCGCCGACTACGTCACGCGGCTCTACGCGCCCGCTGCGGGCGCCGGGGCCCGCATGGCGACCGACCGGCACGCCAGGGCCGGGGAGCTCGCCGCCTGGAAGTCCGAGGTCCGGGCCGGCTGGCCGGCCGTGCACGTGGACCACGTGGAGTCCGAGGGAGTCACCGAGGCCGCCCACGTCGGGGACGTGCTGAAGGTCGTGGCGTACGTCTCCCTGGGTGACCTACGGCCCCAGGACGTGGCCGTCCAGGTCGTGCACGGACGGGTCTCGGAGGCCGACGAGCTCAGCGACGTCCGCCACGTCGACCTCGACCTTCGCGAGTCCTACGAGGCCGGACGCCACGCGTTCGCAGGCGAGGTCGCGCTCGCGGCGTCGGGACCGTTCGGGTACACCGTGCGGGTGGTCCCGACCCACGAGGGGCTCTCCTCGCCGGCCGAGATGGGACTGGTCGTCAACGCCCACTGAGGGCCGTGCACCGGCTGACCGGGCCGCGCCGCCCGGTCAGCCGGTGTAGACCCGCATCGACAACGGGTCCACGCCGACGACGGTCCCGGGCGGGCCCTCCACCGGTCCGTTGCCGTTGCTCTCCAGCGCCGCCTCGACCACCTCGCCGGGATGGTCTGCGGTGGAGTCCCACACCAGGTCCCAGCGTCCTGCGGTGCCGTCGGCGAGCGTGACGTGCGTCGAGTCGAGCGACCCGTTGATCACCACGAGCAGCGCGGCCCCGTCGGGCGCGGTCCTGATCATCTGCACGGTGCGGACCGACGGGTCGTGCCAGCGGTCGTGGTCGAACGCGGCGCCGTCCGCCGTGCGCCAGTCCAGGTCGGGGCGTCCGTCGTCCGCGCCGGGGCGGGGACGACCGGTGTAGAACTCGCGACGGCGCAGCGCAGGATGCTCCCGCCGCAGGCGCATGAGGTGCCGCGTCGTGGCGAGCAGGTCCCGCCGCCACGGCGACAGGTCCCAGGACAACCAGGAGATCTCGTTGTCCTGGCTGTAGGCGTTGTTGTTGCCGTGCTGCGTCCGCCCCATCTCGTCGCCCGCGGTGATCATCGGCGTACCGGCGGAGAGCAGGAGGGTGGCCAGGACGTTGCGCATGGACTGCCGTCGGAGCGGCAGGATCTCCATGCCCACCGACCCCGAGGGCACCGGCCCTTCGATCCCGTGGTTCCACGAGAGGTTGTTGTCGGTGCCGTCGCGGTTGTCCTCGCCGTTCGCCTGGTTGTGCTTGTGGTCGTAGGCGACGAGGTCGGCCAGCGTGAACCCGTCGTGCGCGGTCACGTAGTTGACCGACGCGACCACCCCGCGTGCGAGCGGGGGGTCGCTGTGCCCGAACAGGTCGGCCGATCCCGCCAACCTGGTCGCCAGGTCACGGACCCCGTGGCCTGGCCTGCCGTGGGCGGCGGCCGCGGGGTCGGCGAGCCAGAACCGGCGAACCGCGTCCCGGAACCGGTCGTTCCACTCGGCGAACGGCGGCGGGAACCCACCGGTGCGCCACCCGCCGGGGCCGACGTCCCACGGCTCGGCCACCAGCTTCAGCCCGTTCAGGGCCGGGTCGGTCTGGAGAGCGACGAGGAACGGGTGGTTGGGGTCGAAGCCGTCGTCACCGCGACCCAGGGTGACCGCGAGGTCGAACCGGAAGCCGTCCACCCCCACGTCCTCGGCCCAGTACCGCAGGGAGTCCAGGGCCATCTGCACCACGCGCGGACGCCGGAAGTCCAGGCTGTTGCCGCATCCCGTCACGTCGGCGAACGTCGCGGGGTGCCCGCCGGTGTGCATGTAGTAGACCGTGGGGTCCAGGCCCTTCCAGCACACCTGCGGGCCGTTGGTGCCGCCCTCGCAGGTGTGGTTGTACACCACGTCCAGGAGGACCTCGATCCCGGCCTCGTGCAGCAGCCGCACCATGCCCTTGACCTCGGCGAGCACCGCACCGGGGCCGGCGGCGCGGGCGCCGTCGGTCGCGTACCGGGGCTCCGGGGCGAAGAACCCCAGGGTGTTGTAGCCCCAGTAGTTGCGCAGCCCGGAGCCGACGAGGTGCGGCTCGTCCACCGAGGCGTGGATCGGCAGGAGCTCGATGGTGGTGACGCCGAGGTCCTTGAGGTGGTTCACGGTCGCGGGGTGCGCCACCCCGGCGTAGGTGCCCCGCAGGTGCGCGGGCACCTCGGGCAGGCGCATCGTCAGGCCCCGCACGTGCGCCTCGTAGACGACGGTGTCCTCCCAGGGGATGGCGGGTCGCGCGACCGGTGGCGCGTCGAACCGCTCGTCCACCACCACCGCGTGCGGGACCGCGGCGCGCGAGTCGTGGTGGTCCGCACGTGGTGCGGACTCGCTCCCGAGCACGTGCCCGTGCACGCTCTGCCCCAGCACCAGCTCTCCCTCGACGCCCCTGGCGTACGGGTCGAACAGCAGCTTGGCGGGGTTGTGGCGGAACCCGGCCGCGGGGTCCCAGGACCCGTGCACGCGGAAGCCGTAGTGCTGGCCGGCGCGGACCCCGGGGACGTGCGCGGACCACACGCCGTGCACGGGGCCGTCGAGGGGGGTGCGGCGCTCGGCCCACCCGTCGTCCGCTCCTGCGTCGGGGTCGAGCAGGCACAGCTCGACGCCGGTCGCGTGCGACGCGAGGACCGCGACGTCGACGCCGTCGCCGGCGAGGTGGACCCCGAGTCGGGGCGTGAGGCGGGTGCTCATGGGACAAGTCTGGGTCATTCGGGCCGCCGGGAGCGGTTCTCCCCACCTGCTGGACCGATGCGGGCCGCGTCCGGCCCGCGGGGTAGCCTGCCCCGGTCGCCATCGCTGGGAGGAGACCCGGATGAGGATCGTGGTCTGTGTCAAGCACGTCCCGGACGTGCAGGGGGAACGGGCGTTCACGTCCGACGGGCTCGTGGACCGCTCCCGGGGGGACGGCACGCTGAACGAGCTCGACGAGAACGCCGTCGAGGCTGCCGTGTCCCTCGTCGAGGAGCACGGCGGCGAGGTCGTCGTCCTCACGATGGGCCCGGCCGACGCCGAGGACGCGGTCCGGCGAGGCCTGCAGATGGGCGCCGACCAGGCCGTCCACGTGCACGACGACGCCCTGGCGGGCTCGGACTCGATGGTGACCGCCGAGATCCTCGCCGCGGCGGTGCGCCACATCGCCCAGGACGGCCAGGTCGACCTGGTGGTGACCGGGATGGCTGCCCTGGACGGGCTGATGTCGGTGGTGCCGACGCTCCTGGCGGCCCATCTGGAGCTGCCGCGCGCGACCCTGGCCGCTCGCCTGGCCGTGGCGGACGGGCAGGTGACGATCACCCGCGAGCTGGACCACGCCACCGAGGAGCTCACCGCTCCCTTGCCGGCGCTCGTCTCGGTCACCGACCAGACGAACCAGCCGCGCTACCCGAACTTCAAGGCGATCATGGCTGCGCGGAAGAAGCCCGTGACGGCGCTGTCCCTGGCCGACCTCGGTGTGGACCCGTCCCGGGCAGGGGCGGCCGGCTCCCGCACCCGCGTGCTGGCCGCCGAGCCCCGCCCCGCCCGCGAGAACCGCGTCCTGATCACCGACGAGGGCGATGCCGGTCTGCGCCTGGCGCAGTTCCTGGTGGACAACCGCCTCGTCTGAGGCATCCCGCGCCGCACCCGGCGCCACCTGCACGACAGTCCCAGGGCCCGCACCGGCCCCACCCGAGGAGAGACGATGACCGACACCAGCGTCCTGGTCCTGGTCGACCACCACGAGGGAACCGTCCGCGCGTCGGCGAACGAGCTGCTCACCGCGGCGCGGTCGCTGGGCTCCGGCATCGGTGCCGTGTGGCTCGGTGACGGCGCGGAGCAGCACCTGCCCGCGCTCGCCGCCCACGGGGCGTCCGTCGTCCACCAGGTCGAGCTCGGGGAGAACGGCGCCACCCCGGCGGCCGTGGCCCAGGCCCTCGCCGAGGTATGCGCCGCTGCAGGCGCCACGACGGTGCTGCTCTCGTCGACGTTCGAGAACAAGGAGGCCGCCGCGTTGCTCGCGCTCGCGCTCGACGCGGGACTCGCGGTCGACGTGTCAGGGCTGGAGCTCGGCGAGGCCGGCCGGGTGGTGACCGTGCAGCAGGCGTTCACGGCGACGTGGACCGTTCGCAGCGAGGTCGTCACCGAGCGCGCGGTCGTGGCGCTCAAGCCGAACGCGGTGCAGGCAGGACCGTCCTCGGACGCGCCCTCCGTCGCCGAGGTCGTGACCCACGCCCTGGCCGGGCCGGTGCAGGAACGGGGCGCGCGGGTGGTCTCGCGCACGCCCCGGCCGTCCTCCGGGCGGCCCGACCTGGGGGAGGCGCGGACCGTCGTGGTCGGGGGGCGGGGCACCGAGGGCGACTTCTCGGTGGTCGAGGAGCTCGCGGACGCGCTCGACGGGGCCGTGGGGGCCACGCGTGTGGCCACCGACGAGGGCTGGATCAGCCACGACGCGCAGATCGGTCAGACCGGTGTGACCGTCTCTCCGCGGCTGTACGTCGGCGCAGGTGTCTCGGGAGCGGTGCACCACCGCGGTGGCATGCAGTCGTCGGAGACCATCGTGGCCGTGAACTCCGACCCCGAGGCCCCGATCTTCGAGATCGCGGACTTCGGCGTGGTGGGTGACCTGTTCACGGTCCTGCCGCAGGCAGCGGCCGAGATCAGGCGGGTCCGCGCAGAGCAGGGCTGACGGCGCGCAGCCAGCCCAGGGCGGCGCGCGCCTGGGCGAGCTGGAACGGGCGGAGGTTCGCCACCCCCGGCGGCGGCGGGAGGGTCGACTCGTGCACCAGGTACCCGGTCACCGCGCACAGCACGGAGCGGACGGCGTCCGGATCGGCCCCCCGGCTCGCCGCGTGCCTCCAGAAGATCTCCTGCGGATCGCCGCCGCGCTGCATCGCCACGCTCGGGAGCATGGTCAGCAGGTCGTACCAGGGCGCGCCGCCGGTGGCGGCGTGCGGCCAGTCGATCATCCAGAGCCTGCGCCCCGGGCCGGGCGACAGGATCAGGTTGTCGGCGCGCATGTCACCGTGCACCAGGTTGCTTCCGACGCAGGCCGCGGGCGCGGACCCCGCCCAGTCGGTGAAGCGGTCCAGGTTCTCCACCATCCATGCTCCGTGCTCGCCCACCGCCCGCCCCGACCGGTCCACGGTCGCGCCGTCGTCGGTGAGCCGAGCCCAGCCGCCTGCCGTGCGGGCCACGACCGGGCCGAGGTCGGGGAGCGTGCCCGGTCCGGGCCCGTGGACGTCGGCGAGCCGTTCCAGGGCCTGGAGGGCCAGCGCGAGCTCGTCGGGCTGCCACGGGATCCGGGGTGCGCGTCCCTCGACGGCTTCCAGGCCGAGCACGACCCAGTGCCCGTCGTCGTGGGCCCAGAGCAGGCGCGGTGCAGGCACCCCCGCGGGGAGGTGCTGTGCGGCGATTACCTCTGCCCGGGCGAGCTCGGGGGACTGCGGGTTCTGGTCGGGGGACACCGCCTTGACGAACACCTGGGTCCCGTCGCCCAGTCCCACCAGGGCCGCGTAGCCGGGGCTGAACCCGTTCGTCGCGCTGGTCTCGCTGATCACGTCGGCGCCGGCCAGGGTGCGGATGCGGTCGCGGACGTCCCGGGGGAGGTCCGCCCAGCCCAGGCGTGAGCCGCTGAACGCGCGCGGCGGCGCTGCGGGGGCGGGCATCTCGTCGGGCACGGGGACGATTCTGCCAGCAGGTTCGTAGACTCCTGCGTCGTGACCGTGTATCTGGACCATGCCGCGTCGGCGCCGATGCACCCCGCCGCGATCGAGGCGATGGTCGTCGAGCTCGGCCGCACCGGCAACGCCTCGTCGCTCCACGACGCCGGCCGGGCGGCCAGGCGGGTGGTGGAGGAGTCCCGCGAGCTGCTGGCGGCGCGCCTGGGGGCCCGGCCCAGCGAGGTGATCCTGACCGCCGGCGGGACCGAGGCCGACAACCTCGCGGTCAAGGGGATCTTCTGGGCTCGGCGCGCCGAACGGTCCGACCGGACGCGGGTGCTGGTCTCGGCGGTCGAGCACCACGCCGTGCTGGACCCGGCGGCGTGGCTGGCCGAGCACGAGGGGGCCGAGGTCGTGCTCCTCCCGGTGGACCGGTCCGGGTGTGTGGAGCTCGGTGCCCTCCAGGCCGAGCTCGCCGCTCACGGCGACCGGACGGCTCTGCTGAGCCTGATGTGGGCGAACAACGAGGTCGGCACGGTCCAGCCGGTGCACGAGGCGGTCGAGCTGGCGCACGCCGCCGGGGTCCCGGTGCACGTCGACGCGGTCCAGGCGGTCGGCCAGCTCGAGGTGGAGTTCGCCGCTCTCGGTGCGGACGCGATGACCGTGTCGGGTCACAAGCTCGGCGGACCCGTCGGTGTGGGGGCCCTGGTGGCGCGACGGGACGTGCCGCTGGTGCCGGTGCTGCACGGCGGGGGGCAGGAGCGTGGGGTGCGCTCGGGGACGGTGGACGTGGCGTCGGCGCGCGCGTTCGCGGTGGCGGTCGACCACGCCGTGACCGAGCGGCCGGCGTTCGCCGCACGCGTGGCTTCCCTGCGGGACGAGCTGGTCGCGGGGATCGTCCGTGCGGTGCCCGACGCCCTGCCCCAGGGGGCGGGGGTGGCGGGCCGTGGGGGCGAGCGGCTCCCGGCCAACGCCCACGTGGTGTTCCCGGGGTGCGAGGGCGACTCGCTGCTGTTCCTGCTGGACAGCCACGGCGTCCGGTGCTCTACGGGGTCGGCGTGCCGGGCGGGGGTGCCGCAGCCCTCGCACGTGCTGCTGGCGTGCGGTGTGCCCGCGCAGGAGGCTCGCGGGGCCCTGAGGCTGTCGTTGGGCCGTACGACCTCCCGGGCGGACGTCGAGCGGGTCGTCGGGGTCATCGCCGAGGTCGTGGAGCGGGCGCGCGCCGCCGGGTGACGGCGACGTCTCTCGGGCGCTTACCCTGGGCCCATGCGTGTCCTGGCAGCTCTCTCGGGCGGCGTCGACTCCGCGGTGGCGGCGGCCCGGGCCGTCGACGCCGGCCACGACGTCGTCGGTGTGCACATGGCGCTGTCGCGGTCGCGTGCGGAGTTCCGCACCGGCTCGCGTGGCTGCTGCTCGATCGAGGACGCCGGGGACGCGCGCCGCGCCGCGGACGTCCTGGGGATCCCGTACTACGTGTGGGACCTGTCGGAGCGCTTCGAGGAGACGGTCGTGGCCGACTTCCTCTCTGAGTACCAGGCGGGGCGCACACCCAACCCCTGCGTGCGCTGCAACGAGCACATCAAGTTCGAGGCGCTCATGGACAAGGCCCTGGCCCTGGGGTTCGACGCGGTGTGCACCGGGCACTACGCCCAGGTGCGGATCGCTGCGGACGGCACCCGGTCCTTGCACCGGTCCGCGGACCTCGCCAAGGACCAGTCCTACGTCCTGGCGGTGATGGGGCGCGAGCGGCTGGCCCGGTCCATGTTCCCCCTGGGTGACGTGCGGACCAAGGACGAGGTGCGAGGTGAGGCGGCGACCAGGGGGCTGAGCGTGAGCGCCAAGCCCGACTCCTACGACATCTGCTTCGTGGCCGACGGCGACACCCGCGGCTTCCTGCGTGACCGGCTCGGTGAGCGCCCCGGCCCGGTGGTCGACGTCGAGGGCCGGGTCGTGGGCGAGCACCAGGGCGCCTACGGGTTCACGGTGGGCCAGCGCAAGGGCCTGGGGCTCGCGCGCCCGGCCGACGACGGGCGTCCCCGCTACGTCGTGGACGTGAGCGCTGCCACCAACACCGTCGTCGTCGGCCCGGCGGAGCTCTTGACCGTCAGGGCGGTGCACGGGCAGGACGCCGTGTGGTTGGCCGATGACGGCTTGGACGGGCGACCGTTCGACTGCCACGCCCAGCTGCGTGCCCACGGGGCCCCGGTCCCGGCGATCGTCACGCGGACCGGCGGGCCGGGGGTCCGCGTCGAGGTCCCTGCGGGGGTGCGGGGTGTGGCGGCCGGTCAGTCGGTGGTGCTGTACGACGAGGACCGGGTGCTGGGTCAGGCCACGATCACCGGGACCGACCGGTGACGGGGGTCACCCTCCTGGGTCCGTGGCCCGGGACCGGTGCCGCGCACGCCCAGCGCACCGCCCTGGAGATCCTCACCGAGGTCCCCGACACCGTCGAGGGCCTGCCCGCCGTGGTCCAGCTGCCTGCGCGCGGCCCGTGGGCCGAGTCGGTGCCGCGGACGGCCGCGCTCCTGACGGACATGCCCGTGGACCTGGGGCCGCACGGCTGGCAGCTCGCCGACCGCCCGGGCGCGGACCTGGAACGCACCAGGTCGCTGATCCGGGAGGACCTGGAGGTCCTCGCGGCCGTCGCGCACGGCTACCGGGGCCCGCTCGTGGTGTCGGTCCGTGGCCCCTGGACGTTGGCGGCGGTCCTGTACCTGGCCCGGGGTGACCGGGTCCTGAGCGACCACGGGGCCTGCCGTGACCTGGTGCAGTCGCTGGCCGAGGGCTGCGCGGCGATGGTCACCCAGCTCCGTGAGGCGGTCCCGGGCTCGGCGGTGACGCTCGTGGTCCGTGAGCCGATGCTCCCGGACGTCCTGGCCGGGACGCTCTCCACGTTCTCGGGGCGGGGACGCATCCCGGCGGTCCCGTCCCGCGACGTGGATGACGGCCTCGTGGCGGCGGTGCGGGCCGCACGTGCGGCCGGTGCGGTGCAGGTGGTGGCCCACGGCGGTGGCCGGTTCGCCTCCCGTGCGCTGCGGGCGCTGTCGGCGAGCGGTGCC
>NZ_AXCZ01000429.1 GCF_000767165.1 Cellulomonas bogoriensis 69B4 = DSM 16987 | reverse complement strand
CCACACATCCATAGTGAAGAGCCGTTAATGTGGGAGTGCCGTGTGGTGCCTCCGTGACGGGGTCATCGCGAGGGGATCCGGTAGTGCAGCACGGTGACGCGGGCGGGGTCGTCGGCGGTGATGAACACGCGGGCGGTGGCCGTATCGAGGCCGATTCGCGTGCCGTACATGCCGGGTTCCAACTCGAAGTCGCCCAACA
The DNA here is from genome assembly GCF_000767165.1 of Cellulomonas bogoriensis 69B4 = DSM 16987. Lineage (GTDB taxonomy): Bacteria > Actinomycetota > Actinomycetes > Actinomycetales > Cellulomonadaceae > Actinotalea > Actinotalea bogoriensis. Next base: position 390 of record NZ_AXCZ01000429.1, on the reverse strand, counting down.
TGAGCTTGGTGTACCCCCGGACGTACTCCTCCTTCTCCTCCGCGGGATGTATTCCCGTGGCGTCGAGGCACATGGTGATGGCGTCCTCGCGTGGTGCGGTGAATCGGGTGATGGAGACCTCGGTGAAGTCCTCGAAGCTGATCAGGTCGACTTCGATGTCGGTGGCGTCGTCGGGGAGGGCGAGCCCGGCGTTGGCCAGGAGGTCCGGTGCGGCGGTTGCGGCGTCTGCGGGCGGCAGAGGAGCGGCCGTGGCTTGCGGGGTGGGGTGAGTGGGACCGAGGCACCCGGTCAGGAGCATGGCTGTGGCGAGCGCTGTAAGGATGCGGATCCGTTGATGAGAGGGCGTCATGTGGGTCTCGGTGGGGCTGTCATCGTGAGGGGATCCGGTAG
>NZ_AXCZ01000428.1 GCF_000767165.1 Cellulomonas bogoriensis 69B4 = DSM 16987 | reverse complement strand
GCCATCTGGCAATGGCACGACGGCGAGCGCGACGGCGCCGCGACCGAGGCCACGGCCGGCCTGCCGGAGATCATCCCCGGGTCTTGGTTCGTGGACCTCGACGCCGCACTGGCCGACACCCGCGAGCTGCACGGGCTCTGCGGGGACGACGTCACGTTGCAGGACCCGGACAGCACCGAGGAGGAGAAGGACTTCCTGTGGCGACCGGAGTTCGTCCTCCTCCTGGGCAGCGAGACACCCCTGGTCGCCGAACCCCACCCCACCCACGGCACCTCAGTCCACCGCTTCGACCCCCAAGGCCAATACAGCCTCACCGCCCACATGACCATCCCCGAAGTCATCAACCACTGGCACCACTACCTCGACACCGGCGCCTGGACCATCAACGACCACGGCAACTGGGAGATCGACCTCACCCGGTACCCCACCATCCCCCACCACCTACCCATCGCCGAACAAGGCAAACTCACCGGCCGCTACTGACCCCGAACCCACCGCAACAAGAACACCCATGACCGCTCACGACGTCACCGCAGCACTCCACACCTGGGAGGCGCGCCTGCGCGCGCGGGGCGCCGCCGTCGTCGACCGAC
>NZ_AXCZ01000426.1 GCF_000767165.1 Cellulomonas bogoriensis 69B4 = DSM 16987 | reverse complement strand
CGGGTGCGGCGACCACCACCGCCGTGAGCGCCTGGCCCCACTCGGCGTCGGGCACCCCGACCACGCACACCTGCCCGACGCCCGGGGCCCCGTCCAGGGCGTCCTCGACCGGCCCCGGGGGGACCTTCACGCCACCGGTGACCACGACGTCGTCGGCCCGCCCGTGCACGGTCAGCCGGACCCCGTCGTCCGTGCGGGCGGTGGTGAGCGCGCCCAGGTCGGTGGTGCGCAACCAGCGCATCCCCTCGAGGGTGGTGAACGCGGCGTCGTCGAGGTCGGGACGCCCCAGGTACCCGCGGGCCAGGACGGACCCACCCAGGTGCACCACGTGGTCGCGGACGTCCACCCGGACCCCGGGCAGGGGCACGCCGTCGTAGACGCAGCCCCCGCAGGTCTCGGTCATCCCGTAGGTGGTGACGACCCGAAGCCCGAGCCCGCGCGCCCGCTCCAGCAGGGGGCGGGGGGTGGCGGCGCCCCCGACCAGGACGGCGTCCAGGCGGGCGAGCGTGGCACGCAGGTCAGGGTCGTGCGTCGCGGCGGTGACCGCCCGGTGCAGCTGGGTGGGGACCAGGGCGGTGTACACAGGCCCGGCGGGACGCCCACCGGTGG
>NZ_AXCZ01000425.1 GCF_000767165.1 Cellulomonas bogoriensis 69B4 = DSM 16987 | reverse complement strand
TCCTCCCACCAGCTGGACCTGGTCGAGCGGCTGTGCGACGACGTGGTGATCCTGGACCGGGGCCGGGTCGTGGCCGCGGGCGCCGCGGACGACCTGCGGGCCGGCAGCACCCGCCGGCGCGTCCGGTTGCGCGTGGACCCCCACCCGCAGGACCCGGCCACCGTGGTGGAGGGTGCCCCGTCGGGGATGGCGGCGTTCCTGGACCAGGTGCCCGGGGTGTCCCTGCACGAGCAGCACGGCACCGTGGTCGTGGTGGACCTCGCCGACGGCGCCGACGACCAGGAGCTCCTGGACGCCGCCCGCCGCCACGGCGCGGTCCGCGAGATGACCCCGGTGCGGCCCACGCTGAGCGAGATCTTCCGGGAGGTGGTCCGGTGAGCGGCGTGGGGCAGGTGCGGATCCGGCCGGCGGGGTGGCGGACGGTCGGGGTGGTGGCGGGCCGTGAGGTGTCGGTGCGGCTGCGCGACAAGGCGTTCATCGGGTCGACGCTGTTCCTGCTGCTGGTGGTCGCCGCGGGCACCGTGGTGCCGGTGCTGCTGGGCGGTCAGGTCCCCGAGCTCCGGGTCGCGGTCCAGGGAGCGGCGGCCGCCGAGACCGCCGCCCGCGCCG
>NZ_AXCZ01000467.1 GCF_000767165.1 Cellulomonas bogoriensis 69B4 = DSM 16987 | reverse complement strand
CGGCCAGGCGCCCGTCGCCGGACCGCGGACCGTCCGCGCGGTCGCCACGCGTGACCACTCGGTCACCTGCCGCCCGTCCTGCCGCAGGACCGTGGCCTCGACCGCACCGTCGGGGCCGGAGCGCAACGACAGGACCCGCACCGCGTCGACCGACAGCTGCATCTGACGGCCGACGGCCGGAACCACCGGGTGCTCGTGGACCCGCAGGGCCACCGGGTCCTCACGTACGGCACCGGGCCCTGCACCCGTCCAGGCCCCGTGGGTGGTCACCCACGCCGTCAACGTCGCCGCGGGCCCCACCACCACCAGGACGGCCACGGCACCGGCCGTGACCTGGCGCCACCCGAACGCGTGACCTGCCGCCCGGGTGAGCACCCCGTCGGCACCCACCAGGGCCGCAGCCAACAACCCGACCAGCGCCAACGACAGGGCCGGGCCCTGCCACACCGTGATCATGTGGGCG
>NZ_AXCZ01000459.1 GCF_000767165.1 Cellulomonas bogoriensis 69B4 = DSM 16987 | reverse complement strand
CGGCCTGGGCGGCGGTGGGCACGGCGACCCCCTCACCGGTGGGCACGGCGCGCCCCAACCCCAGGGTCGCGGTCCCGGCAGCGAACCAGAGGGTGGGGGCGACGGCGAAGCGCAGGCCGCTGGCAGGCCGGCGGGCCACCCGCCAGCAGTACAACGCGGCGACCACGAGGACCCCTGCGGTCGAGGCCACGACGAGGTCGGTCCCGGTGGGGTCGGGGGGCAGCGGGTACCCGTCGACCATCGACGTCAGCAGCATCACCGGGATCAGCAGGCCACCCACGGTCTCCAGCGCCCGTGCCACGACGTCGGCCCCGCTGCGGTGCAGCAGGGCCGCGGCGGCGAAGGGCACCGCCGCGGCAGCGAGCTCGGCGACGGGGCGCATGGCGGGGGCGACGTCCGCGAACGCGAACGCCACCAGGCCGAAGACGCCCACGAACAGCAGCAGGACCCCGAGGTAGGCCAGGCCGTGGACGCCGAGGTCGCGGCCGATCGACGCGGCCAG
>NZ_AXCZ01000421.1 GCF_000767165.1 Cellulomonas bogoriensis 69B4 = DSM 16987 | reverse complement strand
CTCCTCCCACAGCAGGCTCACGTCAGCGGTCGCGTTGCTCGAACCACTTCCGGTGATGGTCTTGCCGGTGGTGACGACGCTCGCGTCGTTCCACACGTCGTCGATCTCGCCGTCGATCTCCGGGGCAACGGTGGCCTCGGGGATCTCGGTGAACGACAGCTCCTCGACCAGGGTCAGGGTGCCGGTGGCACCGCTGTCGCCCCAGGCCACGTCGCCGACGACGACGTTGAACTCGAGCTGGTCCCCGACGGAGCCGGCCGAGTCCAGCGGCAGCTGGACCAGAGCGGTCCATCCGTCGGTGGTCTCGGTCGTGGCCTGCGTGGCGCTGTCGGCACCCCGCTCGACGGTGACCTCGTTCTCGCCGTAGGTGACGGTCACGCTGTCAGCCCCGTCCTCGACCTCGATGTAGGCGGTGAGCTGGTCACCGCTCCACCGGGTCTGGAAGGCCGCCGCACGCTCGACCTGCTGCAGAGGCAGGTTCTGCCAGTCGATCGCGTCGAACGAGTCCAGCCCGACCTCGCCCTCGAACGCCAGTGCGGTCCGCACCCGCGGTGCGAGGCTGTCGCCCTCGCCCATGAGCCCGAAGTACGCGGGCTTGGCCTGGAAGCTGCCGTCGAACACCAGCGGCGCCTGC
>NZ_AXCZ01000419.1 GCF_000767165.1 Cellulomonas bogoriensis 69B4 = DSM 16987 | reverse complement strand
TCGTGCGCCGCCTGGTCGTGCGCTGCCTGGTCGTGCACGGCCCGGTCCTGGTCCGGTGCACCCTCGCGGGCGCTCTCGGGCGGGGGCACCGACGGCGCGTGCCGGCGGTCGCGGTGGATCTCGACGGTCACGTCCCCGAACGGCACCGGGATCGGGGCCCGGGGCTTGTGGACCACGACGTCCACGGCCTGCACCCGCTCATGGGTGAGCACCACCGCGGCTATCCGCTCCGCGACCGTCTCGATCAGGTCCACCGGGTCGCCGGACAGGACCGTCGCGACCTGCCGCGCCACCGTGCCGTAGTCGACGGTCAGGTCCAGACGGTCCGAGGCCGCTGCACCGCGGGTGTCCACGTGCAGGACGACGTCGGCGACGAACGGCTGACCGTCCCGGCGCTCGTGCTCGAACACCCCGTGCCACCCGGTCGCGGTGATGCCGGTCAACCGCACGCGGTCACCTGCCCGTGCACCCTCAGCTGGGTCGTTCACCTGGTCCTCCTTGCTCGTGCCCGCCCAGCGGGGCACCCGTGCTCGCCGCCGTCCACGCTGCCGCGACCCGTACCGCGTCCGCCGATGCACGCACCTCGTGCACGCGCACGCACCAGGCTCCGGCCGCCGCCGCCAGGGCCGTCACGG
>NZ_AXCZ01000032.1 GCF_000767165.1 Cellulomonas bogoriensis 69B4 = DSM 16987 | reverse complement strand
AGCCGGGGCCGTTGCCCGTCGAGGGTGCGGCGACCTCGGCACGCGTCCCGGTGCCCGGGGCGCCGCCGGCAGGACGCTCGGTGCGGCCGCTGCCGTTGGTGGGTGCGCCGCTCTCGGGGCGGTAGTCCTCGAAGAACTCCCACCAGGCAGGGTCGACCGCGTGCTTGTCCGTCAGGTACTGCTCGTACAGCTCGTCCACCAGCCACTGGTTCGCACCGAACTGCGCGACCGCATCTGGCTCCGCCTTCTGGGACACTCCAGCTTCGCCCACTTCCACCACGGGACCTTCGGCCGTTGCGTCGTCGCACGGCCCTGCTCGCCTCCAACCCTAGGCCACGGGCGCGTCCGTCACGTCCTGGCGCGGTGGCTGCGGAACCAGGTGATGATGGGCCGGTCGCGCCTTGGCCACCGGCCGGTCCGCGAGCGGCAATGCCGGGGCAAACCTACGTCAGGCGCGCACCAAGAGCGGTGCTCCCGTCCACCCACCCGCCTGTGATGTGACGTACATCACAGGCAAGTCGGCGCCCGGTGGCACGGCGTGCGTGGCCGGCATCGTGCCGCTCAGGTGACGTCACGGCGCAGGGTCGTGAGGCTCCCGAGGGCACCGAGCGCCACGGCGTACCCGAGCAGGACCAGGAGCCCCTGCCACCAGGGCAGCAGGTCGTGCATCCCTGTCGCCGAGAAGAAGCTCGCCCCGGTGACGGCCTCACCTGCGGCGCCCGGCAACCACTTGGCCACGTGGGCGGTCGCCTCGAACACCGCGAGGAAGACCCGGGCCAGCGGTTCGACGAGCTGGGTGAAGGCCAGCAGGACGACGATCGCCGCCACCTGGTTGGGCATCGCGGCCCCGAACCCGACACCGACGAGCGCCCACACCCCGAGGGCGAGCACGCTCAGACCGATCGTCCGGAGCACCTCGGGCTCGCCCAGCATCGGTGACTCGCCCAGCAGCATCAGCGCGCCCGCGCCGGCGGCGACCGTGGACACGGCCCCGGCCACCCCGAAGACGAGCCCGACGGGAAGCGTCGCCACCATCTTCGCCACGAGCACCCGCCCGCGCCGCGGGTCGGCGAGGTAGGTGGGGGTGAGGGTCTGGTGGCGGTACTCACCGGTCACCGCCATCGCTCCGATGACGGCGGGGAACACGTAGCCGAAGGTGACGGCGATCGAGTACACGGTGCGTGCCAGGTCCACCGGGTCGATCGTCACGGCGACGTCGGGGTCCCCTGCCCCGGTGCCTGCCGTCGGGTCGATCGCGAGGGCGACCGCCATGCTGCCGCCGAGGAACGCCATGTACCCGGCCATCGCCAGCAGCAGCACCCACCACATGCGCGTGGTGACGGTCTTGCGGTACTCGCTGCGCAGCGCCGCGATCACGCCGCCACCTCCTCGTGGGCGGGGGCGGCCGAGGTCATCTCGAGGAACACGTCCTCCAGTGCGACCTCCCGGACGGACAGCTCGTGCAGCTCGAGCCCTGCGGCGTGCGCGGCCGCGCCGACCTCGGCGGCGGTCACGCCCTCGAGCTCCACCCGTCCCGGTGCGGGCTCGGGGTCCGTCCCGTGGGTGGGCCAGCGGTGGGTGACGAGTCGCTGGAGGCCCTCGTGGTCGGGCGACGTCACGACCACCGACCGTCGGGCGCGTGCCGCGAGCTCGGCCAGGGGAGAGGCGTGCACCAGGCGGCCGCGGGAGATGATGACCACGTCGTCCACGGTCTGCTGGACCTCCGAGAGCATGTGGCTCGAGACGAGCACGGTGCGTCCCTCCGAGGCGAGGTGGCGCAGGTAGCCCCGCAGCCACACGATCCCCTCGGGGTCCAGCCCGTTGGCCGGCTCGTCCAGGACGAGCACCTGCGGGTCGCCGAGCAGCGTCGTGGCCAGGCCCAGGCGCTGACGCATGCCGAGCGAGAAGCCGCCCACGCGGCGCCGTGCGACCTGCGCCAGGCCCACGACGTCCAGGACCTCGTCGCAGCGCGCGTCGGTGACGCCCGCCTGCGGCGCGTAGACACGCAGGTGGTCCCGGGCGCTGCGGCCGGGGTGGAAGCTGGCGGCCTCGAGCGCGGCTCCGATCACGCGAGCGGGGTGGGACAGCTCGGAGTACCTGTGCCCGTCGACCGTCGCCGTGCCGGACGTGGGCTCCACGAGCCCCAGAAGCATCCGCAGCGTGGTGGTCTTCCCGGCGCCGTTGGGCCCCAGGAAGCCGGTGACCCGACCCGGCCCGACGCTGAACGTCAGGTCCTCGACCGCGGACACCGGCCCGAAGCGCTTCGTGAGTCCGTTCACCGCGACGACGCCGTCGCCCGATCCTTCGCCAGTCACCGCTCCACGTTAGCGGTTCCCGGTGGGTCGGCGGGGAGGAACACCCGCATGATGCATCCGGTCGCGGAGTCGGCGACCTCGATGCGGCCGCCGTGCAGCTCGACGGCCCACCGGACGATCGCCAGCCCGAGGCCCGTCCCACCGGTGCTGACCTGACCGGTCTGGGCCGGGGCGTTGCCCCGTTGGAACCGTTCGAACACCTGTCGGCGTTGCTCGGGTGCGATGCCCGGACCTTGGTCGATGACGTCCAGGGCGACCACGTGACCGGCGGTCCAGGCCTCCAGCCGGACCAGGCCGTCGTCGGGGGAGTGACGCACCGCGTTGTGCAGGAGGTTGGCCACGACCTGGTGCAGCCTCTCGGCGTCGGCAGGGACGTGCAGGTCCTCCGGGGTGACGGTGACCTCGAAGCGGACGCCCTTGTCGGCAGCCACGGGCACCGCGGCCTCGGTGGCGTCGGCGAGGAACCGTCCCAGCGGCACCGGGCGCACGTCCAGCCCCACCGCACCCGCCTCCAGCCGGGACAGGTCCAGCAGGTAGGTGACCAGCCGACCGAGCCGCTCGGTCTGGGCCAGTGCGGCCTCCAGCGTGGGGGTCTCGGGCTCCACGACCCCGTCGACCATGTTCTCCAGCTGGGCCCGGAGGGCTGCGACCGGGGTCCGCAGCTCGTGGGAGACGTTGGCGACCATCTCACGCCGGAGCGTGTCGACCTGCTCGAGGTCGGTGGCCATGGTGTTGAACGCCGCGGCGAGCTGGCCGACCTCGTCCCGGCTGGTCGCGCGGACACGCTGGGAGTAGTCGCCGGCCGCCATCGCCCGCGCGGCGGCGGTCATCTCCCGCAACGGTGAGGTCATCCCGCGCGCGAGCACCTGGACCATGAGGACCGAGGCCACGACCGCCAGGGGCAGGGTCCGGGAAGGCCCCAGCTCGTTGTAGAGCCCGATCCAGGTCACGAATGCGGCGAGGGTGACGGTCAGGGTCACCAGGACGCCCAGCTTGATCTTGATCGACGAGAGCCGGTCCAGGGGGCGGACGTCAGGGAGTCTTCCCTGGGCTCGGGTGAGGTGGCGGCCAGGGTCGACCATCTCAGTCCTCGGCCGGCTCGAAGGCGTACCCCACGCCGTGGACCGTGCGGATGAGGTCGGGACCGAGCTTGCGGCGCAGTGCCTTGACGTGGGAGTCCACGGTCCGGGTCCCGCTGGCGTCGACCCAGTCCCACACCTCTGCGAGCAGGCGCTCCCGCGTCAGGACCGTCCTGGGGGAACCGGCCAGGGTGGCGAGAAGGTCGAACTCCGTCGGCGTCAGGTGCACCTCGGCCCCGTCCCGGGACACGCGCCGTTGGCTGCGGTCGATCACCACGTCGCCGGCCCGCAGGGGTGGCTCGCCGGCAGGGGCTGCACTGAGCACGGCCGCCCGCTCGACCCGGCGGAGGAGGGCCCGCGTGCGGGCGACGAGCTCACGCATGGAGAAGGGCTTGGTCATGTAGTCGTCGGCCCCGACCCCGAGTCCCACGAGCATGTCCGTCTCGTCGTCACGGGCGGTGAGCATCAGGACCGGCACGGGCCGGTCGGCCTGGATGCGGCGGCAGACCTCCAACCCGTCGATGCCCGGCAGCATCACGTCGAGCACCACCAGGTCGGGGCGCAGTCGCTCGGCGGCCTCGACGCCGGCGATCCCGTCGGCGGCCGTCTGCACGTGCCAGCCCTCGGCCGTCAGCCGGTGGGCGATCGCCGAGGCGATCGCGGGCTCGTCCTCGACCACCAGAACGGTCACCTGAGACTCTGCCATGTGCCCAGCGTGGCACAGGCGTCGATGGTGATCACCCGCACGCGCCCGTCACCCGCCCGGTGCGGACCGGCCCGCCGTGTGACAGGTGTCTCATGGGACGATTCGCCCAGTAGGACCAACGGGGGTTGGAGCACCGCCGGGTAGCCGTTACTGTTTTGTGATCACCCCATCGGTGCGCGCGGGACACCCCTGTGCCGTCCACAGGGGGAGATGCTCACGAAACGGTGCAGAAGGTACGGTCGTCGGTATCCCGCCAGCGCAGTCGGTCAATGCAGTCGGAGGTCTTGTGGAGTCGCAGCAGTCGCGGTCCTCGGGGGGCCCCGCGCTCTCCCGACGCGATCTGCACGGCGAGGGTCGCCGGCGCGCCGGTCGCGACACGCGGCCCGCCCGGGGTCGTTGGGTTCCACGAGGTGTGCTCCTGGCGGCGCTCGGCGCCGCCACGATCGCCGTCCCGGTGGCCGACATGGTCGCCCCGGACAACGGGCTGCCCGGCCCGACCGCGCGGCACGTCGACCTCGGGTACCCCACGCCGCACGAGGTGCTGGCCTCGCCCGTGCACGCCTCCACCTCGCTGCTGCCGGCGGTCCGTGGGGTACGACCGACGTCTGAGAGCGCGTCCCGGTCCCTCGACCGTGACCCGCTGCCCGGGTGTGACGGTGATGCACGCACCACCGGGTCCAACGGGCAGATCCCGGCCTCGGACCTGTGTTCTCTGTGGGAGCCGAACCACATGCTTCGCGGTGATGCGGCCGTGGCTCTCGCCGAGCTGAACACGAACTTCCGGGCGGTGTACGGACGGGACCTGTGCCTGACCGACTCCTACCGTCCCCTGGCGGTGCAGCGCAGGCTCGCCCAGACGAAGCCGACGCTTGCCGCCACACCCGGGCGGAGCAACCACGGGTGGGGTCTCGCGGTGGATCTGTGCAACACCGTCACAGGCAACGCCTCGGCGATGGAGTGGCTACGCGCCAACGGTCCGACGTACGGGTGGGACAACCCGCCGTGGGCCCGGCGGGGAGGGTCCGGCCCCTATGAGCCGTGGCACTGGGAGTACACGCCTGGGACCACCGCGATGGGATCGAACTGGAGCTGATCGCTGCTCCTCCCGGGAGCCCCACGTCGTCGTGAGGCCCCCGGGAGGGTACCTGGAAGGTGCTCGCTCAGAGCAGGACGGCGCCCCAGGTGACCTGGTGCTCCGCGCCGGGCTTCAGGTGCACGAGGCGCTCTCCTGTGCGGAATGCGTCAGCGATGCAGCTCATGGGTTCGGCGGCGAGGCCTGTGCGGCGGTACCGCTCGGAGCCGAGGTGGTCCCCGGAGCAGACCTGCCAGGTGTCCATGGACTCGTCCATCCAGACAGCGGCGGTCCGACCGTCAGGGCCGGTCAGGCGCGCCCACGAGAGCCCGTCCGCGTCCCGCAGGACGTCGACGTAGGCGTCGTCCAGGTCGAGGTCGACCATCGGGCGGGGCTGTCTCAGGTCGTAGGGACCTGAGACAGGCTCGGTCCCGATGGGAAGCAGCCTGTCGTCGACGGTGACCCGGGTGCCTGCATCGAGGCGGACGGTGCAGTCGTCGAGGGAGCCGCTGCCGGGGGACAGCCAGGGGTGGAAGCCGATGCCGTACGGTGCGGAGCGGTTCCCGAGGTTCTTCGCAGTCGCGCGTACGCCGAGGCCCTTGTCGGTCAGGGCGTAGGTGACCGTGAGGAGCAGGTCGAAGGGGTAGCCACCGCTCGGTGCGAGCCGCAGCTGCAGGGTCGTGGAGGTGCCGTCACCGTCGCGCGGGTGCTCGATCACCTGCCACCGCTGCCACATGACCAGGCCGTGCAGCGAGGTCATGCGGTCGGGTTCGGTGATGTCGACCTGGAGGTGCTCGCCCTCCCAGGTGTAGGAGCCGTCCCGCAAGCGGTTGGGCCAGGGGGCCAGCACCGCCCCGTGGCCGGCGGGCGCGGTCTCGTCCTCGGTGTAGGGGACGAACACCTCACGGCTGCCGACCTCGTAGACCCTGACCTTGGCGCCCACGTCGGTGACGACGACTCTCTGTTCACCCTGGGTCAGGGTGATCTGGTGGCCGGACAGGGGCGCTGGTGCGGTGGCGTCGTTGGTCACGCGACCACGCTAGCGGACCTGACCGGCTGCGTCCTCGAGGTCGGCGGACAACCTCCTGATCTGGTCGCCGAGCCGTTCGAGGACGGCGCCGGCCGTCGATCCTGCGCTCTCGGCGGCACGGTCGACGGCCTGTGCGGCCTCGTCGAGCGAACCTCGGGCGCGGGCCAGCCGGTCGCCGTCGGCGTCGTCGTCGAGTGCTGCTCGGGCTTCGGCGAGGGCTTCGCGTGCCGTGGCGACGGCGCTCTGCACCGCCGGTGCGTCTCCGGCTGCTTCCTGGGCCTGCTCGACGGTGCTGCGGGCCTCCTCGACGCCGGCGCCGAGCCGTTGCGTCAGGTCTCCGGCGTCTGGCGCGCCGGTGCATCCCGCGAGGGTGAGGGCGAGGGCCGCGGCGGTCGCGGCCCGGATGAGGGTGGGGGCGTGGGGGGTCACGGGTCCTCCGCATGGGCACGGGTCATCCAGGACAGTGTGACGCGCGACGCCCCGGTCCGCATGGCGGCCGGGGCGTCACGGTGTCGGTCCGGGTCAGGGGTTCCGGACCGGTGGTGTGCCCGCCCGCGCGACCGAGCGGGCACACCGTGCGGTCAGGACGTGGGCGCAGCCTCCTGGGCAGGCTGCGTCACGGTTCCCTCCGCCGTGCGCCGGGAGCGCACGTCCTGAAGCGACGTCCCGTAGTACGCCGCGGTCATGAGGTCCTTCATGTCGTCCAGCATGGGCATCCGCGGGTTCGCGGGTGCGCACTGGTCCTCGTACGAGCGCATGGCCAGGTCGTCGAGCTTGCCGATGAACGCGTCCTCGGCCACGCCCTGGGCCGAGAACGACGGCGGGATCCCCACGGCGTCCCGCAGCTTCTCGACCGCGCGGGCGTAGGACTCCACGCCCTCGGCGGGCGTCGAGGCCGGCAGCCCCAGGCTCTTGGCGATCTCCTGGAAGCGCTCGGGGGCCACGTAGTGCTCGTACTTGGGCCAGCTCGTGAGCTTGGTGGGGACGGTGCCGTTGTAGCGGATGACGTGGGGCAGGAGGGTGGCGTTCGTGCGGCCGTGGACCAGGTGGAAGGTCGAGCCGATGGTGTGCGCCATCGCGTGGACGATCCCCAGGAACGCGTTCCCGAACGCCATGCCCGCGATGGTGCCCGCGTTGTGCATCTTCTCCCTGGCAGCCACGGCCTCCTCGCCACCGGTGACCGATGCCTCGAGGTTCTCGAAGATCAGCTTGATGGCGTGCAGGGCCATGCCGTCGGTGAAGTCGTTGGCGTACACCGACACGAACGCCTCGGTGGCGTGCGTCAGGGCGTCGAAGCCGGAGTCGGCCGCGAGGGAGGCCGGCATCTTGCCCGTGAGTGCGGGGTCGATGATCGCCACGGTCGGGGTCAGCGCGTAGTCCGCCAGGGGGTACTTCACGCCGGTCTTCTCGTCGGTGATGACCGCGAACGGCGTGACCTCGGCGCCGGTGCCCGACGTGGTCGGGATGCAGACCAGCTTGGCCTTCTCGCCGAGGGTCGGGAACTTGAAGGCGCGCTTGCGGACGTCGAAGAACTTCTCGCGCATGTCCGAGAACACGATCTCGGGGTGCTCGTAGCGCAGCCACATGACCTTGGCGGCGTCCATCGGGGATCCACCGCCCAGGGCGATGATCGTGTCGGGGTTGAACTCCCGCAACTGCTCCGCGCCCCGGTCCACCGACGCGATGGACGGCTCGGGCTCGACGTTGTCGATGATCTGCAGGGCGACCTTCTCCGGGCGGCGTGCCAGCACGTCGAGGACCTTGTCCACGAACCCGAGCTTGGTCATGGTCGCGTCGGTCACGATGGTGACGCGGTGCAGGTCGGGCATGTCGGCCAGGTACCGGATGGCGTTCGGCTCGAAGTACGTCTTGGCCGGGACCTTGAACCACTGCAGGTTGTTGTTCCGACGCCCGATCCGCTTGATGTTCACCAGGTTGACCGCCGAGACGTTGTTCGAGACCGAGTTCGCCCCGTAGCTGCCGCAGCCGAGGGTCAGGGAGGGGATGAACGAGTTGTAGATGTCGCCGATGCCACCGTGCGACGACGGCGAGTTCCAGATGACGCGGACAGCCTTGACGCGGCTGCCGAACTCCTCGGCGAGGGCGGCGTCCTCGGTGTGGATCGCGGCGCTGTGGCCCAGCCCGTCGAACTCCACCATCTGCTCGGCCAGCTGCAGACCCTGCTCGCGGGACTCGGCGCGCAGGACCGCCAGCACGGGGCAGAGCTTCTCACGGGTGAGCGGCTCGTGCGGGCCGACCCCGGAGACCTCGGCGAGGATGATCGACGTGTCCTCGGGGACGGTGAACCCGGCCTGCTGAGCGATCCAGTGGGGGCTCTGCCCCACGACGGCGGCATTCAGCTTGGCGCCAGCGCAGTTCGCGTCGTCGGCCTCGACGCCGAAGATGAAGCGCTCGAGCTTGGCCTTCTCCTCGGGGGTGCACCGGTAGGCGTGCAGGACGTCGAACTCGGTCATGGCGGCGTCGTAGATCGCTGCGTCGAGGATGACGGCCTGCTCGGACGCGCAGATCATGCCGTTGTCGAAGCACTTGGACATGACCACGTCGTTGACGGCGCGCTTGAGCTTGGCGGTCGCCTCGATGTAGGCCGGGACGTTGCCCGCGCCGACACCCAGCGCCGGCTTGCCGCAGGAGTAGGCGGCCTTGACCATCGCGTTCCCGCCGGTGGCGAGGATGAGTGCGACCCCGTTGTGGTTCATGAGCTCGTTGGTCGCGGCGATGGACGGCTGGGAGACCCACTGGATGCAGTTCTCGGGTGCCCCGGCGGCCACGGCGGCGTCGCGCACGATCCGTGCCGCGGCCACCGAGCTCTCCTGGGCGGAGGGGTGGAACGCGAAGATGATCGGGTTGCGGGTCTTGAGCGCGACCAGCGACTTGAAGATGGCGGTGGAGGTCGGGTTGGTCACCGGCGTGACGCCGCAGATGACACCGACGGGCTCGGCGATCTCGACGATGCCGTGCAGGTCGTCCCGACCCACGATGCCCACGGTCTTGAGGGCTGCCATGGAGTTGGTGACGTGCTCGCAGGCGAAGATGTTCTTGACGGCCTTGTCCTCGAACACCCCGCGCCCGGTCTCGGTGACGGCGAGCTGGGCGAGCTGGCCGTGCTGGTTGAGCGCGGCGACGGACGCCTTCTTCACGATGTGGTCCACGTCCTCCTGCGTGAAGGAGGAGTAGGCGGAGAGCGCCTTGAGGGCGCCGGCGACCAGGTCGTCGATGGCCGACGGGGTGGGTGCAGGTGAGGTGGTCTCAGCGGCGGGCGCCTCGACCGGCTGGGCGGTCGACTGCTCGGGCTGGGGCTGGGCGCTGGTCGCGGCTTGCGCCTTGTCGGTCTTCTTGGCTCTGGGCAGTCGTGCACTCACGGGAAGCTCCCGGTCATCTCGCAGTGGCTGGTGGAGGATCCCCGTTGATCCACCTGCAACGCTACGGGTGCGAGGGGTTCGGGTCGTGTGCCAAAGGTCCCTGGGTCGAAGGGCCTGTGCCGGAACGGTTGGCACTCGACCATGGAGAGTGCTAAAACGGAGGTGCAGCCTCCCGCCCCGGACGGCGGTGCCGGTGGTGTGCCGCACGGTACGTCACCCCCGGCGACGGGTGCGGGGACGTCGGACGCCCCGGAGGGGCCGGGGCGCCATCGTGAGGAGGTGGTGATCGTGGCTGCTCGACTCGAACCGTTCACGGAGACCGCCCGCTGGATGGACCAGGTCCTCGGCGCGGCACGGGAGGCGACGGCCTCGGTGCCGACGATGCCGATGGACCTCTTCCGGTCCGGTGACCACTACGTGCTGAACGTCGACATCCCGGGGGCGGACCCGGGCACGATCGACGTGGGGGTCGAGGACTCCACGCTGACGATCCGCGCGCAGCGCAGCGCTCGCGCGGACGGCGAGGTGCAGTGGCTCGCGCGCGAGCGCACCACCGGCAGCTACGTGCGTCGCCTGACGGTGGGCCGCGGGCTCGCGCTGGACGCGGTCGACGCGACGTACGCCGACGGGGTCCTCACCCTGACGATCCCGGTCGCCGAGGAGGCGCGGCCCAGGCGCATCGAGGTGCGGCACGGCGGCGCCGCCACGCAGATCAGCTCGCCGTCGGAGCAGGGCTGACCTCCGCGAGGGCTCGTCCCAGTCGCCGTGCGGCGGTCACGACCAGGGGGCGGGGCATCGCCAGGTTCAGCCTGACGAAGCCCCGCCCGACGTCGCCGCAGGCCGCCCCGTCGGTCACGGCGACCCCGGTGCGCGCCTGCACCCACCGGCCCAGGCCGTCGAGCGGCGCGCCGGCGCGCCGCAGGTCCAGCCACGCCAGGTAGGTGCCCTCGGGGGGCTGGTAGCCCACGGCGGGTGCGTGCGCGGCGAGCTCCTGCTCCAGCGTCGTCGCATTCACGTGCACCTGGTCCATGACCTGCCCGGGCCACGTGGGGGCCTGGCGGTACGCGGCTGTGTTGGCCACCACCCCCAGGGTGGAGGCGCCGTGAGTGGCCAGGTGGTCGTGCGGACGCCACCGCCTCTGGTCCTGGTCGTTGGAGAGGATCACCTGGGCGCACTTGAGGCCGGCGAGGTTCCACCCCTTGGAGGCCGACGTCGCGGTGACGGTGTGGCGAGCCGCGGCGGGGCCCACCGAGGCGTAGGGCACGTGGTGGGATCCGGCGACGGTGAGCGGTGCGTGGATCTCGTCGGCGAACACCCGTCCGTGGTGCTGGTCGACCACCCTCTCCAGAGCCGTGAGCTCGTGGGCGGGAAGGACGCGCCCGGTCGGGTTGTGGGGGTTCACCAGGACGAGCGTCCTTCCCCCGGGAGCCAGGGCCGCACCGATCGCGTCCAGGTCCAGGGTGCCGTCGGGGCTCATCGGTACCTGCACGACCGGGTGCCCCCACGTGGCCGGGGCCGTGAGGAACGGCATGTACGCCGGTGTGGGCAGCACGATGGGCGAGCCCGGCTCGGACCACAGCTCGAGGGTCACGCGCAGCGCCTCGAGGACGTCGGCGACGGGATGGACCCGGCCGGGGTCGACGTCCCAGCCGTACTGCTCCCGGTGCCACGTCGAGCAGGCGTCCGCGAGGGCGGCACGCTGCGCCGGTGGGAGGTACCCGAGCAGGCCCTGGTCAACCGCAGCCACGAGTGCCGCGGTGACCTCGGGCGGCGTGCCGAGGTCGGACTCGGCGACCCACGCGGCGATCTGGGCGTCGCGTCCGGTCCACTTCATCGAGCCCCGCTCGCGCAGCGTGGTCGCGAGCGCAGCCGTCCTCGGATCGTCGGGTGGCGGATCGTCGGGTGGCGGCCCGGGGACGGCGCCGCCGTGGGGCGTGGCGCGGTGGTGGGTGCTCATGGGCGAGGAGTCTGCCCCACCTGCGGGGGGTCAGACCTCCCCGCGCCAGGCCCCGGTCTCGGAGCCACGGGACTCGATGAACTCCTTGAAGCGTGACAGGTCGCGCTTGACCTGGATGTCGTCGACCGCGACCGCGGCACCCAGCTTCTCGACCAGGCTCTCGGTCTCCCAGTCGATCTGGACCATGACGCGGGTGGTCGTGTCGCTGATGCGGTGGAAGGTGACCACGCCGGCGTGGGTCTTGCCGTCGGTGCTCGTCCAGGCGACCCGCTGGTCGGGGTCCTGCTCGGTGATGCGGGCCTCGAACCCGCGGTCCACGCCGCCGATGGAGGTCTTCCACCGCGTGGTGGTGTCGTCGACCTGCGTGACCTGGTCCACGCCTCCCATGAAGTGGGGGAAGGACTCGAACTGGGTCCATTGGTTGTAGGCGGTGCGGACGGGGACCTCGACGTCGATGGACTGCTCGATGGTGGGCACTGCTGCCTCCTTGGGTCCGAGGGGTTCCCGGACACCGTAGGCAGGGTGCGAGGAACCCGCTCGGCGAAAGGATAAGTGCAGGTCAGGCCATGTCTGTATGGGTACAGTCGACCCCCTAGAGTGGTACGAACGGGTGAATTTCGGCCACCCCTTTGCGGTGATGTCCGGATTGTGGCAGCCTGTCCATGTCAGCGAAAAGGGCAAACCCACCGCGAGGTGGGGACGCAAAGCCACGGGACCCTCGAGGTCGGCCGGGCTCACCGAACGACAGGAGCGCAACATGTCGCCGCAGATCTCCACCCAGTCCACGTCGCAGGACGCCCCCGGCGCCCTGCTCACACCCTCCGAGGTTGCTTCGATGTTCCGGGTCGACCCCAAGACCGTGACCCGCTGGGCCAAGGCGGGCAAGCTCTCTGCCATCCGCACCCTCGGCGGGCACCGTCGCTACAGCGAGACCGAGGTGCGCAGCCTGCTGAGCGGTGTCCCGCAGCCGCGCGGCTCGGAGGACTGACCCCTCCCACGGACCTGGACAGAGGGCCCCGCCGACGAGTCGGCGGGGCCCTCTGTGCGTGGGGCCGGCCCCACGCGACCCCACGGGCGCGCGCTCCCGGTTGCGTGCCCGCGGGGTCGGAGGATGATCGATTCCCGACGAGGGCAGCGGGGGCGCGACCGGGCCCGGTCGCTGCACCCACGGGGTCGAGGAGGAGCATGAGAGCCTGGATGACCAGCGTGCACGACGGGCTGGGCCTGCGGACCGGCACGGTGATCTTCATGGCGTCCGCCGCCGTGATCGCCGTGTTCGTGATCGCGACGATCGCCTTCACCGCTCAGGTCGACGCCGTGTTCCAGACCCTCACCGGGTGGATCCTCGAGAATCTCGGGTGGTTCTACGTCCTGGGGGTCACCGTCTTCCTGGTGTTCCTGATCTACATGGCGGTGAGCAGGTTCGGCAGGGTCCGGCTCGGTCCGGACGACGAGGGGCCCGAGCACTCGGGATGGGCCTGGTTCGGCATGCTGTTCGCTGCGGGCATCGGCACGATCCTGATGTTCTGGGGGGTGGCCGAGCCGATCAACCACCTGGCCAACCCTCCGATGCAGGACGTGCCACCGGGCTCGCCCGAGGCGTTCGAGCAGGCGATGGCGTTCACCCTGTACCACTTCGGGCTGCACACGTGGACGATCTTCACGCTGCCGGCTCTGTGCTTCGCGTACTTCATGTACAAGCGGAACCTTCCCCCGCGGGTCAGCTCGATCTTCCACCCGCTCCTCGGGGACCGGATCCACGGTCCTCTGGGTGCGGTCATCGACGTCACGGCGATCGTCGGGACGATGTTCGGGGTCGCGGTGTCCGTGGGTCTGGGCACCCTGCAGATCAACAGCGGGTTGGCCTCGCTCTTCGGGATCGAGGAGAGCCGCCTGGTGCAGATTCTGATCATCGCCGCGGTCTCGGCCGTGGCGATCATCTCGGTGGCTGTGGGCCTGGACCGGGGGATCAAGCGCCTGTCGAACTTCAACATCGTGGTGGCGGTGGGGCTGCTGTGCTTCGTCGTGGTCACCGGGCCCACCCTGTTCCTGCTCCAGGGGACCATCGAGACCGCGGGCACGTACCTGGCGTGGCTGCCGGAGCTGGCGTTCTGGAACGACACCGTGAACGACTCGGGCTGGCAGAACGGGTGGACGGTCTTCTACTGGGCGTGGACGATCTCGTGGTCCCCGTTCGTGGGCATCTTCATCGCCCGGATCTCCCGCGGGAGGTCCATCCGACAGTTCATCGTGGGGGTCCTGGCCGTGCCGGTGACGTTCAGCGTGATCTGGTTCGGGGTGTTCGGCTGGGGTTCGTACGACATCGAGCGCAACGACCCGGGCGCGCTCACGGGGCCCGTCGTGGACGACGGGGACATCCCGGGTGCCCTGTTCACCTTCCTGGAGAGCTTTCCTCTCACCACGCTGATGTCGGTGATCGCGATCATGCTCGTGGTGGTGTTCTTCACCACGTCGGTGGACTCTGCCGCCCTGGTGATGGACACGATCGCCAACGGCCACGAGGACCCGGCCCCCACCCGTCAACGGGTCTTCTGGGCGCTGTGCGTGGCCCTGGTCGCGGGCACCCTCCTGGGTGCGACGGGGGCGGGGGGCCTCCAGGCCCTCCAGGAGGTCATCATCGTCGTGGGCCTGCCGTTCTTCGTCATGGGCTACGTGATGATCTACAGCCTGGTGCGGGCGCTCAAGGAGGACGCCGGGGAGCGTCGTCCGTTGAGGACCAAGCGGTGGGGCAGGGTCCTGCCGCCGGAGGAGGCCGCGCGTAGGGCCGCCGAGGACGAACCGGGGCACCCGGCCCGGGACGACGGCGACCCCGAGGAGAAGGGCCCGCTGCTGCGCAAGACCGACAGCGCGCCGCGGGACCAGGTGCCACCTCGGTCTTGACCGGGCAGGTGGCGACGAAGGTACGGTCAGGGCACACGCACGACGGGCACACGACGGGCGCACGACGGGCAGGGGCGGGGCTGGTCCTCGTCATCCTGAGAAGGGCAGGCCGGGTGCAGGACTGGGACGAGATCGTCGCCGACGGCGTCGTCGTCCGCCGCGCCCTGCACCAGCACCCCGAGCTCGCCTGGTCCGAGGACCTGACCGCGGCAGCCGTGCGCGAGCACCTGGACCGTCTGGGGCTCGGTTGGCGGCCGTGTGCCGGTACCGGGACGGTCGCGGTGGTGGCCCCCGCCGCGCGGGGACGGCACGTCGCGCTCAGGGCCGACCTCGACGCGATGCCCGTGCCCGAGGCGACCGGCGCACCGTGGGTGTCGCAGGTGCCCGGCGTCATGCACGCGTGCGGGCACGACGGGCACACCGCGGTGCTGCTGGTCGTGGCCCGCTGGCTGGCGGAGCACCAGGAGGACCTGCCCGGTCCGGTGACCCTGCTGTTCCAGCCCGCCGAGGAGGGCGGTCACGGGGCCCGGCACATGATCGCCGACGGGGCCCTGGGCGGCGACCTCGTGGCCGGCGGGAGGCCGGTGGAGGTGGTGTACGGGTGGCACAACTGGCCCGCGATCCCCTTCGGGCAGGCGGTGTGCCCGGACGGGCCGGTCATGTCGGCCAACGCCACGTTCCGGGTCGAGGTCACCGGCGCCGGTGGGCACGCCAGCCAGCCCGAGGCGACCCGCGACCCGGTCCTGGCGGCGGCGGCCATCACCGTCGCGCTGCAGCAGGTCGTGGCGCGACGGCTGCCCCCGCACGTGGCCGCGGTCGTGGCGGTGACCACCATCGACGCGCGTGCCGGTTCGGCCACCGTCACCCCCGAGACCGCGTTCCTCGAGGGCAGCATCAGGGTGCCGGACACCTCCCGTCGCGATGAGGTCCTGGCCTTGATCGACGAGGTGGCCGACGCCACGGCGCGGGCCCACGGGGTGCGTGCCCGTACCGTCCCCGCACCCCGGTACGGGGCCACCGTGAACCACCCGGCGGCTGCGGAGCGGATGCGTGGCGCACTGGCCGGGGTCCTGGGCGAGGAGTGGTCCGGGACGCTGCCGGTGCCGGTCCTGGCCTCGGAGGACTTCAGCTACTACCTGGACGCCGTGCCCGGTGCGTTCGCGCTGATCGGCTCCGACGACGGTCAGGGCCACCACGAGCCGTGCCACAGCCCTCGGTACGACTTCAACGACGCACTGATCGACCCGGTCGCGCGGGTCCTCGTCCGGCTCGCCGGCGCCCCCTCACCGTCCGACCCCGCCAGGGCCCAGCAGGAGGCCACCGCCCAGTAGGAGGAGCAGCGCATGGACACCGCACCGTTCGAGCAGTGGGAGTCCGAGGTCCGTGGGTACTGCCGCGCGTACCCCACGGTCTTCGCCACAGCCTCCAACGCCCGTCAGGTCGACGAGCAGGGCCGGTCGTACCTGGACTTCTTCGCCGGGGCCGGGGTGCTCAACTTCGGTCACAACAACCCGCGCATGAAGCGCGCGATGATCGAGTTCCTCGAGCACGACGGGATCGCGCACAGCCTGGACACCTACACCACCACCAAGAGGGACTTCGTGGAGCGGTTCCGGGACGTGGTCCTGCACCCCCGGGGCATGGACCACCGCATGCAGTTCACGGGGCCGACGGGGACCAACGCGGTCGAGGCGGCGCTCAAGCTCGCCCGCCTGGTCACCGGGCGCACGGACGTGGTGGCGTTCTCCCACGGGTTCCACGGCATGACGCTCGGGTCGTTGGCCGCGACCGCCAACGACGCGTTCCGCAAGTGGGCGGGTGTGCCGCTGCGGGACGTGGTGCGGTTGCCGAACGAGACGTCCCCGGGCGGCGGCATCGCGGGTCTGGACGCCTACCGGGCGGCGATCACCGACCCCTCCAGCGGGCTGCTCCCGCCCGCGGCGTTCCTGGTGGAGCCGGTGCAGGCCGAGGGTGGGGTGAACGTGGCCTCGGTCGAGTGGCTGCACGCCATCCAGTCCCTGGCCAAGGACGTCGGGGCGTTGTTCATCATCGACGACATCCAGGCGGGCTGCGGGCGGACGGGGTCGTACTTCAGCTTCGACGGGATGGGTCTGGACCCCGACGTCATCACCCTCGCCAAGGGCCTGGGCGGGTACGGGACCCCGATCGCGATGAACCTGAACAAGCCGGAGGTCGACGCCCACTGGTCACCGGGTGCCCACACCGGAACGTTCCGCGGCCAGGGGTTGTCGTTCGTCGCCGGGACCGTCGCGCTGGACTACTTCACCGACGACGCCCTCATGGACGAGGTGCGGGTCAAGGGCGGGCGCATGCGGCAGGCCCTGGACGCCCTCGCCGCTGCCCACGCCGGCGGGGCGGGGCAGGGGTGGCAGGTGCGGGGTCGGGGCATGATGCAGGGTCTGGACCTGGGTGACGGTGCCTTGGCCAAGGACGTGCAGCGTCGCGCCTTCGAGGCCGGGCTGCTCGTCGGGCCGTGCGGGACGAACGGGCAGGTGGTCAAGCTGATCCCGCCTTTGACCATCCCCGACGACGACCTGGACCAGGGTCTGGACGTCCTGCGCACGGTCGTGGACGAGGCGGTGGCGGCATGAGGACCCGACAGGACATGACCTTCGCGCCCGAGGAGTACGACCGCCGGCTGGGGGAGCTCCGGGAGCGCATGGCCCGCCGCCTGCTGGACGCGGTGATCATCACCGACCCCGAGAACCTGGTCTACCTCACCGACTACCAGACCACGGGGTACTCGTTCTTCCAGGCGCTCGTCGTGCCCCTCGAGGGCGAACCCTTCATGATCACGCGTGCGATGGAGGAGTCGAACGTCCACGCCCGTACGTGGGTCGAGCTCACCCGCCCCTACCCCGACACCGGGGACGCCATCCAGCAGCTGGTCGCCGCGCTCCACGAGTTCGGCCTGGCCGGCAAGCGCATCGGCTACGAGCGGAACAGCTACTTCTTCCCCGCCTACCAGCAGGACCGGATCCACACGAGCTTCCAGCGTGGCACCCTCATGGACTGCTTCGGCATCGTGGAGGAGGGGCGGCGGCGGAAGTCACCGGCAGAGATCGAGGTGATGCAGCGCGCCGCCGTCGCGACCCAGGCGGGCATGCTCGCGGGGCTGGAGGCCGCCCAGGTGGGGGCTACCGAGAACGACATCGGCGCGGCCGTCAGCGCCGGGATGTTCCGGGCCGGTGGCGAACCGCCCGCGGTCATGCCCTACGTGGCCTCGGGCCCGCGGTCGATGATCGGTCACGCGACCTGGCAGGGCCGCGAGGTCCGGGCGGGTGAGCACGTGTTCCTCGAGGTCGGCGGCTGCTTCCGGCGCTACCACACGGCCATGATGCGCACGGTGGTCCTGGGTGACCTGAGCCCCTCCATGTACAAGGCGCAGGAGCGGATGAAGACCGCGCTGGCCGAGCTCAGGTCCCACATGCGCCCGGGGATGACGGTCTCGGACGCCGACTCGGTCGTCCGCAACATCATCACCGACAACGACGTGGACGCCCGGCTGGTCACCAGGTCCGGCTACTCGATCGGGATCGCGTTCCCGCCCAGCTGGGACGAGGGCTACATCCTGAGCCTGAACCCGGGGGACTTCACCGTCCTGGAGGAGGGGATGACCTTCCACGTCATCCCCTGGATGTGGGGTGTGGACGGTGACAAGACCGTGGGCATCTCGGACACCCTGCGGATCACGGCCGACGGGTGCGCGTCGTTCTTCGACCTGCCCGAGGACTTCACGGTCCACGGCGGTGACCCCGCAGAGCACGGCCCGCACCTGACCGCGGTCGAGGAGGAGGGCGCATGAGCGTGCTGGGCGTGACCGACCCGACCACGGGCGAGGTCGTCCACACCGAGCCGGCCATGACCGACCTGGAGGTCCAGGGTGCCGTCGACCGGGCCCGGGCGGCGTTCCCCGGGTGGGCCGACCGGTCGTTCGCCGAGCGCGCCGAGGTCCTGCGGGCGGTCGCCGCGCGCCTGCGGGCCGACCGCGAGCGCCTGGGGGCCCTCATGACCGTGGAGATGGGCAAGCCGGTGCGCGAGGCCCGCGGTGAGGTCGAGAAAGCCGCGTGGGCGGCCGAGCACTACGCCGACCACGCCGAGACCTACCTGGCCACGGAGGACGTCGCCTCGGACGCGACCCGCAGCTACGTCCAGCACCTGCCCCTGGGGCCGGCCCTGGGGATCCTGCCGTGGAACGCCCCGTTCTGGTTGGCGTTCCGGTTCCTGGCACCGGCGCTCATGGCCGGGAACACGGCACTGCTCAAGCACGACCCCCACGTCCCGCAGTGCGCCAGGGCGATCGCCGCGCTCTTCGACGAGCAGGTCGGCGCCCCACCCGGTCTGGTCGAGGCGCTCCTGGTGACCACGCCCCAGGTCGAGGAGGTCATCCGCGACCCGCGGGTCGCCACGGTCTCGTTCACGGGGTCCACCCGGGGTGGGGCGGCCGTCGCGTCGATCGCCGCGGGCGAGATCAAGCCCCACGTCCTGGAGCTCGGCGGGTCTGACCCGGCGGTGGTGCTGGAGGACGCCGACCTGGACGAGGCCGCGGCCGGCATCGCCACGATGCGGGTGATCAACGCCGGCCAGTCGTGCATCGCCGCCAAGCGCGTCGTGGTCGTGGACGCGGTCCACGACCGGTTCGTCGAGCTCCTGCACCAGCGCCTGGCCGCGCTGGTGGTCGGCGACCCCCGCGACGAGGGCACCGACGTCGGCCCCCTGGCCCGTGCGGACCTGCGCGCCGAGGTCGACCGCCAGGTGCAGGAGTCCGTCGCCGCCGGGGCGGTGTGCCGGTTGGGTGGTGCCGTCCCGGACGGACCCGGGTACTTCTACCCGGTGACCCTCCTCACCGACGTCACCCCGGACATGACCGTCAGCCGGGAGGAGACCTTCGGCCCGGTCGCGGCGGTGCTGCGGGTCGCGTCGGTGGAGGACGCGATGCGGGTCGCGGACGACACCCCCTACGGGCTGGGCGCGAGCATCTGGACCTCGGCACCGCGGGGGGAGGCGCTCGCCCGCAGGTTCATGACCGGGCAGGTGGCCGTCAACGGGATCGTCAAGACCGACCCACGTCTGCCCAGCGGCGGGGTCCGCCGCTCGGGGTACGGGCGTGAGCTGGGCCGCCAGGGCATCCTGCACTTCGTCAACGCCCAGCAGGTGTGGGTGGGCCCCCGGCAGGCCTGACCACGCCTGGACCCCGGACGGCGAAGCCCCGGTCACCGTGACGGTGACCGGGGCTTCTGCTGTGCCCGCGGCAGGAATCGAACCTGCGGCCTTCTGCTCCGGAGGCAGACGCTCTATCCCCTGAGCTACGCGGGCGGGGCGGGTCAGAACACTACCAGCACCTGCGCGTGGCACGTGACAACGCCACCTCAGGCACCGGACCCCGCACCGGCGGTCTCCTCGCTCGTGGCCAGGTCCACCTGGTCGGTACCGATCAGCTCCGACAGGTAGTCGTCGATCTCGGCCATCGCCGCGACGGGGTCGCCCTGGGCGATCGCCTCGACGAGCGCGTCGTGCGAGTCGTCGTCGTGCACGGGGTGCTCGAAGTTGAAGCGGATGTTCTCCCCGATCGCGTCCTGCAGGTTCTCGTACAGGGCCAGGAGCACCGGGTTGTGCGCAGCCTGGGCGATCGTCCGGTGCAGCGCCAGGTCGGCGTCCACCATCCGGTCCAGCTCACCGCTCGCGTACGCCGCCGCCCGGGTGTCGCGCCAGGCCCTCAGCTCGGTGACCTGCTCGGCGGTCCGTCGCTGGGCGGCCAGGCGCGCGGCCTCGACCTCCAGACTGCGCCGCACCTCGAGCACGTCCCGCTGATGGGCACCGGCGATCTGCCGCCCCATGGCGTTGCCCAGCTCGGAGTCCGAGATCACGTACGTCCCGGACCCCTGGCGCCGCTCGAGCATCCCGGCGTGCACCAGTGACTGCACGGCCTCCCGCACGGTGTTGCGGCCGACGCCGATCAAGGCGGTCAGCTCGGGCTCGGCGGGGATGCGGGTCCCCACCTCCCACGCGCCCGACGTGATCTGCTGGCGCAGACGCCCGACGGCGAGGTCGATCAGGTTCGTACGGCGAGTCATCCCGGCTCCGGTCCTCAAGACGTGAGAGGCAGCAGTCAACACCGATCAGGGTCCCGAGCGCATCTTCCGTGCCGCCACGGCGCGTCCGTCCCACCCACGGGAGGATGTGCCCCATGGTCGCCACCCACCACCGCGCCAGGCCGCCGGGCAGGCGCCTGGTGGCGTTCGCCGGCATCGTCCTGGTGGCCCTCAACCTGCGGATCGTCGTCGCCGCGACCTCACCGGTGCTGGACCAGGTGCGGCAGGACGTCCACGTCACCGAGCTCACCGCCGGTCTCCTCGGAGCCGCGCCCCTCGTGGCGTTCGCGCTGCTGGGCGCGCTCACCCCGTACCTGGCCCGCCGCACCGGGCTCGAGCCGGCCGTCGTCCTCGCGATGGCCGTCGCAGCGGTGGGCGAGGTCGCACGCGCGACCGCCACCGGGCCGGTGGCGCTCGTGGGGTGGACCCTGGTCGCGCTCGCGGGCCTGGGCGCCGGCAACGTCCTGCTGCCACCGCTGGTCAAACGCTACTTCCCGGACCGTATCGGTGCGGTGACCGCGGCGTACGGGGTCGCGATGGCCGTCAGCACCGCGACCCCGCCCCTGGTGGTGGTGCCGTTGACCGAGGCCGCGGGGTGGCGCGTGGCCACGGCGGTGTGGGCGGCGGTCGCGGTCGTCGCGACGCTCCCGTGGCTCGTGGTCCTGCGCCGCCGGACCGTCCTG